>JBCCYT010000191.1:0-7990 GCA_039188975.1 Actinomycetota bacterium | reverse complement strand
TACCTCGACGACATCCAGCACACGAATCCCGAACTCCTTCAGAAGTTCATTTCGATGACCGACGCGCAGCGCCGGATGGAAGGTGTGTGGAACGGCCGCACCCGCACCTACGACATGCGAGGCAAACGCTTCGCGGTCGTCATGGCCGGCAATCCGTACACCGAATCGGGAGAACGCTTCAGCGTGCCCGACATGCTCGCCAACCGGGCGGACACGTACAACCTCGGTGATGTGTTCAGCGGCCGTGAAGAACTCTTCGCACTGAGCTACCTCGAGAATTGCCTCACCGCCAACACCGTGCTGGCCCCCTTGGCCGGTCGAGATCGCGCCGACGTGCACACCCTGCTCGAGGCCGCCGCCGCGGGTCGCACCATCTCGCCCGACGATCTGACCCACGCTTATTCGGCCGTGGAGTTGCAGGAGATCACCGACACACTCGTTCGGCTTCGCCGGGTGCAAGACGTGGTGATGAAGGTCAACCAGACCTACATCGAGTCAGCGTCGATGGAAGACGCGTTCCGTACCGAGCCGCCGTTCCAGCTCCAAGGCTCCTATCGCAACATGAATCGACTCGCCGAAAAGGTGTTGCCGATCATGACCGACGAAGAGATCGAACGACTGCTCGACGATCACTACCGAGGCGAGGCACAGACACTGACGAGCGGGGCCGAAGCCAACCTGCTGAAGCTCTCGGCGCTACGCGGCGTTTGGACTGATGCTGATGCAATCCGATGGGACGAAATCGTTGCGGCGTTCGGCCGGACCCAGTTGCTGGGCGGCGCCGACGACGACCCGATGGTCAAGGTCGCCGGCGCCGTCAGCGGGATCACCGAACAGCTGCGCCGAATGGGCCGTAGCGACGACTGAGCTGCAGCAGCCGCCAGGCCAAGCCCTCCGCACGACCGGGTCAAGTGCGACCGGGAGCTCACCGGTCCAACCGTAGAGTTCAGCAGCCAGGTCACGATCACCGTTCACCAGCGATACGAACCTCGCGAACCGCGATCAGCCGTTCAAGTTCGGCGACTGTGACCATCAGGATTTCCCTGGCCCAACTCGCTCATGTGATGGCCAATAATGACGATATGAGACATACGACAACCCCGAGGGGTCGCTCTACGAGCGGCTTCCGGGGTTCAGTCGTTTTGCCGGCCCTCCAGGCCGCTTCGCAGGCGAGCTTCTGGCCACCCGTCGGCTGCTGGAGCGACTAACCGGCATTGTGCATGTTGCCCGTCTCCCTGGCCTCTCACGAGAAGGACGCCCTTGATCGACCGCAGCAACGGCCCCGATAGCCCCAATGAAGACAACCCGAAACCGCAGTCCACGCGCCGCGTACTTCTGAAGCGTGCCGGGCACCTGCTCACAAGCCACACCCAGGAATGAGCCCAAGCCAGCGGCCCAGTGCAACCTCTCTGCGAAACGCGTGCTCGATCAACCCGAACGCATGCGCTTCGAGGCTGTTGGCTCGAGGCGACAGCTCAGCCAGTGCTGAGTTCATCAGCGACTGCGCATGCGTCACGTCGTTGAAAACGTTCAACCACGCAAGCTGAAGGTAGTCCAGGGGTCCCAGGTCCGCAGTCGGCTGAAAGAGCTCTCGCATCACACGGGCACCGTGGACGCGCGCCTCAGCTATGAACGCGTCAAGTGGCCCCTGAAGCCACACCTCAGAAGCATCCCAGGTTGCCGGGTTGAGTGCATGTTCAAGGCCACGACCAATCGCAAGCTGCCGCGAGGACGGCGGAACCCAGGAGCGTAGAGATGCCGCAGCCTCGGGTACCGCCCAGCGGAACCCACGACCGGGAACGACCAATTCCAATGCCGGGAGCCACACCGGGGTTCCCTCCTCGAGCTTCTCCAAGGCGAGCGGCGACCATCCGGTTCCAGCGTCGACTTCCGCAACAATCTCCCCTTCGACCACCAACGCGTCGGGCCAAAGCGCAGCTTGGGGTTTAGTGATCTCGATCGTGAGGTCGCTGCACGGCCACTCAGGGTCGGCCAGGGCAAGCAAAACAAGGCGTACAGAATCGTCGCCGAGAGTCACGTCGCATCGAAAGCGAGCGGAGCCCCGCTTCCCGAATCGGTGTTGACCGAAGACTCGAAGCTCAACGGGAGCAAGTCGCCCATCGAACCAGCCTGCGAGATCGTCGAGGGAGTCGGTCAGGCGCATGGTCAGAGGCTCTTGGGATAGATCGTCCCTGCCGGAGCCATCAACCCTTCGCGACGACCAGCTGGAACTCGACGATGCCGTTGTCGTCGACCGACACCACGATCGGCGCCGACGGTGCGGTGACGTCGAAGTCGGCAAAGACGATATTGGTCGATCCGGTAATGATGCCGAACCCGTCGTCTCGGACGAGCGCCGTGATCGAGAACGAAGTCGAGTTGGTCACCCCGTTGACGGTGAGATCGCCGATTGCGTCAACCGTGACCGCCTCGCCGTCACGAATGCCGTCGGGCAGGTTGACCGGCTCGGTCAGCACGAACGTCGCGGTGGGGTTGGTGGACGCGCCGACCGCGCCTCGGATGGCGCCTTCCCGGCGGGAGTCGTTGGAGACGATCGTCGTCATGTCGACGGTGATGTCGGCGGCCGTGAGCTGACCGCCGGCAATCGTCACAGAACCGGTGACACCACCGGAGCGGCCGACGGCCACGACCTCGCCAATCGTCAGTTCCTCGTCGACCCGAAAGCCCGCGAAGCTGCCGCTTGCCGTCTCGAAATCGAAGTCGCCGATCTCGTCATCAACGATCCACTCACCGTCGACGTCACCGTCGAACGCCGCTGCGGCATCAGCTGCCGCGTCGTCGTCGCCTTCTTCAGCAGCCGCGGCCAGGTCGGCGTCGAGCTGCTCGTTGGCGCTGTCGACATCGACGGCTTCGGGGGCGTCGCTGCGGAAGAAAAGGAACCACACGGCGGCGACCAACACCACCACTGCGGCGATGCCGCCACCGATCAACTTCTTGTTCATTGTCTGCTCCAGGGGACTCGTGAGCGGGTTACTGCTGAGCTGTACGGAGGCAACCCGGCAACCGGTTCGAACATTCTCGCAAATCTTCGATGAGGCGGCCGTGAAGGCCGGCTGTGATCAGCCCTTGGTAACGATCAGCTGGAATTCGACGATGCCGGTTTCGTCGATCGAGACGACGAGCGGCGCGTTCGGTGGGGTGACGCCGTAGTCCTCCCATCCGATCGTGGTCGACCCGGTGATGACGCCGAAGCCATCGGCGCGCACCAGCGCATCGATGGTGAAGGTCGCCTCGTTGGTCGTGCCCGCGACCGTGAGCTCGCCGGTCGCCGTGACCTGCACCGTCTCGCCATCGGCCAGACCCAGCGGCAGGTCGACCGGTTCGCGCAAGACGAACGTCGCGGTCGGGAAGTCGTTGGCCATGACCGCCAACCGGATCGGGAACTCGCGACGCATGTCATTGGAGGTAATGGTGGCCATGTCGACGATGATCTCCGCTGCGGCGAGCTGGTCGCCGTCGATCGTGACCGTTCCGCTCACACCGCCGGTCCGGCCGACGGCTACCACATTGCCGATGGTCAGTTCTTCGTCGACTCGGAAGCCAGCGAAGCTGCCGCTGGCGGTTTCGAAATCGAACTCGCCGATGACGTCGTCGACGACCCAGGTCGCATTGATGTCACCGTCGAACGGTTCCGGCGTGGCCGCCGTTGGTTCCTCGGCGGTGTCCACATCGAGTTGTTCGTTCGCCGCATCGACGTCGACCGCTTCTGGGGTGTCGCCCCAGAAGAACAGCCACCAGATCGCGGCGATCATGACAACGACAACGATGCCGGCACCGATTGCGAGCTTCTTGATGTTCATCCCTGCTCCTGATCTCTCATCGGTTCCCGAGATTGCTACGGAACGGCATGGGTTCCCAGATCAACCAACCGGGCGCTCTCGTCACAGGCTGGTCGCGACCTCGGCGCAGGCATCGATCGTCGCCTCGATCTCCGCATCGCCGTGGGCGAGGGATGGAAAGATCGCTTCGTACGCGCCCGGGGCGAGGGCGATGCCGAGTTCGAGCATTCCGTGAAAGAACCGTGCGTAGACACCGTTGTCGGCGGCGGCTTTGGCCGAGTCGAAATCGTGTGGCGCCGTGTCGGTGAAGAAGATGCCGAGCAGTGGACCGACCCGGGGCAAAACTGCCGGCACACCGGCTGCGTCGAATGATGCCTGCATGCCCAGTTGCAACCGGGTCGCCTTGTCGGTGAGCTCGGCGTACGCCTCGGTGGTCAAATGCTCCAGCGCCGCGAGACCGGCGGCGGTGGCGAGCGGATTCCCTGACAAGGTGCCGGCCTGGTACACGCCACCGAGCGGGGCGACATGCTCCATGATCGCTCGGCTCGCGCCGTAGGCACCCATCGGCAGACCACCGCCGATGACCTTCCCGAAGCACCAGACGTCAGGCTGGACGCCGAACCACTCCGCTGCACCACCCCGGCACAGTCGAAAGCCCGTGATGACCTCGTCGAACAGCAACATGGCGCCAGCTTCGTCACACGCAGCCCGAAGCCCTTCGAGGAAGCCGGGGGCGGGGGCGACCAGCCCCATGTTCGCGGCGACCGGTTCGACGCAGACAACAGCAACGGTCTCGTCGATCTCGGGCACCACGTTGTACGGCGCCACGATCGTGTCCGCAATCGCACCCTCGGTAACCCCTTCGGAGCCCTTCAGTCCCTGCTGCGCAACGCCCGACCCACCCGCGACGAGAAGCGAGTCGGTGTGGCCGTGGTAGTTGCCAGCGAACTTCAGGATCTTGTCCCGCCCGGTCGCGCCGCGGGCCAAACGGATCGCCGACATCGCAGCCTCGGTACCCGACGACACGAGTCGCATCATCTCGAGCCCGTCGACCCGACTCGTCATCTCCTCCGCGATCCGCACCTCGTTCTCGGTGGGAGCGCCGTAGCTCGTTCCTCGGGTCGCAGCGTCGTAGATTGCGGCGATGATCGCGGGATGGGCGTGACCGAGAATCGATGGGCCGTAGCTCTGGACGAAGTCGATGTAACGCGTGCCTTCGACATCGAAGACGAACGGTCCTTCGGCTCGCTCGACGAAGTAGGGGGTGCCGCCTACGGAGCCGAACGCCCGAACCGGTGAGTTCACACCACCTGGGATGACGGCCTGTCCACGATCGAACAGCGAAGCGTTGGTCTGCGATGCGGGAGTACTGCTCACAGAGCGAGGCTACCGACCCACGGGAGCAGAGACCGGACCGGGCGGGAACGCTCGATCGCTCACGAGAAACGAAACGACCCGGATTGCGTCAGCAACTACCGTCGGCCGCAATGGGGACCGAAGGATCGATCTGGCGAAATCGAGACGTCACTCTGCTCGTCAGCGGCAACACCGTGAACGAGATCGGCGATTGGCTCCTCGAACTCGCACTCCCGCTCTACGTGTTCGTCGAGACCGAGTCCGGAACGACCACTGCGGCGATCTATCTCCTTCGCCTTCTCATCGGGGCGGTGTGTGGTCCGCTCGGCGGTCGGTTTGCCGATACCTGGCCGCTCCGGGCGACGCTCGTGGGAACCAACCTGTTGCAGGTCGCCGCCCTGCTACCGCTGTTGGCCGTGACGACCGATCGAATCTGGCCCGTCTTCATCGTCGTGGTGCTGCAAGGCCTGATCAGCAGTGTCAACGACCCGGCCGGTTTCGCCCTCGTCCCTCGTCTCGTCAGCGGAGAACAGTTGCTGGCGACCAACAGTGCGATGTCGGCCGGGCAATCGTTCGCCCGCTTGATCGGGGCGGCAGTCGGAGGTGTCGCCATCGAGTTCGGCGGTCTGGGTTGGGTCGTTGCCGTGAACGGCGCCACGTTCGCCGTCGCCGCGCTCACCGCCGGATTGATGAGCGCCGCAGCCGACCGGCGGCCCGAACCCCGCGAGGAAACAGCCAACCCCGACACCTCGATCCGAGCCGGAATCGCCGCCGTCCGGCGTACGCCGGCACTCGGTGCGTTGCTGTCGATACGGGCGCTGTCGTCGATCGTCTTCGGTGGCTTTCCCGTCACGTTCATCGTGTTCGTCACCGTCACGTTGGACGGCAGCGGGGCAGACGTCGGCCTGCTTCGCGCGAATGTCGCAATCGCCGGCCTGGTCGCAGCGGCTGTCATCGGTCGACACGCTGACCGGATCCGGCCCGAGGACCTCATGACGATCGGCTTCGCCGGCTTCGCCGCCCTCGGCTATGGCTGGGTCAACGCCTCATTCTTCACCACTGCGCTGTGGGTCTACTTCCTCGGCTACGGACTCACGGGCTTTCCCAACACGGCGTCGGGGGTCGGCGCCCAGTCGACCGCCCAGCGCATCTCCCCACCCGAGGTGCTCGGGCGGGTCGGCGGCCTGATGGGAGCGGTCAACGCCTTGGCGTTTGGCATCGGTGCGATCGCGGCCGGGCTCTTGCTGGAGGTCACGTCCGCCCGTGCGATTCTCAACGGTCACGTGACGATCTTCGTGCTCTGCTCTCTGGTGAGCTGGTTCTTTGTGCGGCGGCCCCTGCGGGCGCGAGACGCACTCAGCTCATCAGCAGTCTGACCACGCCGTCGGCGAACACCTCACAACCGAGCACGATGTCGGCTTCGTGGGAGTCCTCGGAAAAGTCATGGCTCACGCCGCCAATGCTCGGGATGAAGAGCATGCCGCACGGCAGGTGCGGCGCGAACATGTTGGCGTCGTGACCCGCCGCACTCGGCATCTCGACCCAGCCGTCGGGAATGTGATGCGCCGCGGCTTCGCCGAGGCATCGGACGATTGCGGGATCCATCACGACGGGATCCATACCGTGATCGGGCGGCTCGGCGATGACCTGACACGGGCCTTCCGTGTTCAACTCGGCGACCAATGTCTCGAGGGTGTTGTCGAGCTCGGCCATGGTGGAGGCCGATGGGTCGCGGTACTGCACCCGGCACCATGCTGCGCCCGGCACGATGCTCTCGGCCCCCGGATGGACGCCGACATTGCCGATCGTCCACACCGAGGTCGGTCCGGCCGCTGCGGTAAAGCGAGCGCGAAACCGGACCCCAAACTCGAAGAGCGCCGCAGCCGCATCTTTGCGCCGTGGCATCGGGGTCGATCCGGCATGGTTCTGTTCGCCGATGAAACGGATCGTGCGGCCCCGAATCCCGACGATGCCGGTGACGACACCGATGCGGAGACCCGAGTCCTCCAGATGTGGTCCCTGCTCGATGTGCGCTTCCAGGTAGGCGACATGGCGACCCGGGTCGAGACGGGCCGGGGCGACGGTGCTCAGGCCGACTCGCTCCAGCGCTTCGGTGATCGACTCACCCGCCGCGTTCGTGCCCGACCGCTCGGCGTCGGTGAGATCGCCGACAAAGGACCGACTGCCGAGGCATGTCCCGTACGTCCCTTCCTCGTCGGCCCAGGCCGCGACATCGACGGCGAGATGCGCGGTGGCTGGCTCTGCCAACAGCGCTCTCGCCACCTCGATCGCGTACATGACACCCATCGCACCGTCGAGCCAGCCGCCTTCGGGTTGGGTGTCGGAGTGCGAGCCGAGCACGACCGCCGGTCCCGGGTTGGGCGACCGGCCGATCACATTGCCGACACCGTCGATGTGGGCGTCGAGACCGGCGTCGGCCATCTGCTCGGCCAGCCATCTGCGAGAAGCCATGTCGACATCGGAGAAGGTCGGCCGAACGACACCGTTGCCGGTTGCGCCAAACGTACGCAGCTCGTGGAGCGAGGCGAGCAGCCGCCCACCATCGATCGTGGCCATCAGGCTGGCTCCGGCAGGCCGAAGTCGGCGAACGGGAAGTCGCGTAGCGAGTCGATCACCAGGTCGGCTTCGGGCGGAATGTCGTGCATGGTGACCCGGTTCGGCACGACCACCACCGGCATCCCGGCCGCCTTCGCAGCGATCGCACCGTTGCGAGAATCCTCGATCACCAACATGTCCGCCGGTTCGCATTCGAGTTGGGCAGCAGCCAGCAAGAAGAGATCCGGAGCCGGCTTGCCCCGATCAACCTGATCCCG
>JBCCYT010000190.1:0-7996 GCA_039188975.1 Actinomycetota bacterium | reverse complement strand
CGCGCAACGGCGGCGACGACGAGGTGGTTGTTCGGGTTACGCCGACGAAGTATGTCGGCGCGTTCGGCGTGAGTGACTGAGGCGGACTCAGCTCAGGCTTCGAGCTGTTTGACGATGCCAGCCGCCGCTTCGATCAGGCGCATGCCGAGGTCGTGAGTCCGATCCGGGTTCGGGAACCGGTACGCCGGGCCGTGGACGTGGATCGCGGCGACGACCTCACCGTCGGATCCGATGATCGGCGCCGCCAGCGAGTTGATACCGTCGACCCCCTCCTCGTAGCCCCACGCATACCCAAGATTTCGAACCGCTTCGAGCCGTTCGGTGATTGCGTCCGGGTCGATCAAGGTGTTCGGAGTGACGGCTTCGGCTGGTTCGGCAAGATAGGCCTCGACCTCGAGGTCGGGCATGTAGGCAAGCAGCGCCATCCCCGACGGAACGGAGTGCATCGGGAGCGCCTCGCCCGTCCAATCACGGACCATGACGTCGGCTTCAGGGTCGGTATGGTCGAGGTAGAAGATGTTGCGTTCTTGCGCAATGCCGAGCCCGGCGGCCTCGCCCATCTCTTCGCTGAGTTCCAACAGGAACGGGCGAACGGTGGCGACGAGGTTGCGGCCGGGTTGGGCAGCGCCGGCGATGTCGAGCAGGCCATCCCCAAGCCGGTACTCGCCGCCCATTTCGTCTTGGGTGACCGCCCCTTCGGATTCGAGCGCGCTCAGGAGGCGAGCAACGGTCGACTTCGGGAGGTCGACCTGCTCGGCCAGTTCGGTGACCCCATACGGCGCCGTCGCCAGAGCCCGAAGTAGGGCGAACGCGCGCTCGATGGATTGGACCGACATACCGACTCCTCTAGTGGCGTTGACCGTACCACCTAGTGGAACGATTCCGCATTGTGGAACACGGATTCCGTATCGCGGAACGATCCCGGTGCGCGAGTGGATGCCAGCGAGCGGTTCAGGACCGCGCCGTCCGCGCCGATGGGGTGTCCTACACTCGACGATGCGGGCCGGAGAAAGCAGTCGATCGAACATGGATCGTTTTGTACGCCTTCGCCGCTGGGCAGCACGTTCAGTCGCCGTCATCTTGGTCGCAGGGGCACAACCTGCCAGTGCGTCATCGGGGTTCGGTGATGTCGACTCCGAGGACTTCTTCAGCTCCGCTGTGCAATGGCTCGTCGACGAGGAGATCACCGTCGGCGTCAGTGACGGCTGTTTCGGCTCGACTCAGGTCGTGACACGCGGCCAGTTCGCCACGTTCCTGTGGCGGTGGCAGGGTCAGCCGGCCGGCATCGGTCATCCCTTCACCGACGTTGCCGATGGGCGCTACTTCACCGATGCCATCACTTGGTTGTGGACGACCGGGATCACCACGGGGACCTCGCCCACCACGTTCGGACCCGAGGAAGCACTCACTCGCGGCCAGATCGCGACGTTCCTGTGGCGTCACGCGGAACGTCCGGTCGCGCCGGCAAGCAGTTTCACTGATGTTGATCGGGATCGATACGACGCCGGCGCCATCGATTGGATGGTCGATCAGGCGTTGACCGCAGGCATAACGGCCTCGACGTTTGCACCCGATCGCGCCGTCACGCGCGCCGAATTCGCGGCCTTCCTGTATCGGTACGCAGGCTCCCCGCCGGTTGTTGTTGCGCCCGGCGGCAGCTGCGTCGCAACCGGAGCAAACGACCTCGGCGCCACGGTCGCCTACGCCAACGACTTCTCCAGCGAGGCAGACGGCCAACGGCTCGATCAGTTTGTCGCCTACCGTGACCCGTTCGTCGTCAACCACACGGTCGGCGCATCCGACCACGCCGCCACCGAGGGCGTCGACTGCACCGGACCGGACACGACCCGTCCCCAGACTCGAGCGAACCCGGTCGGTCACGTCTATCAGTGTCTGCCAGGCGGCAACCCGATGATGGGCCACCAAATGGCCTACGCCATGGACACGTCCGGGTACGGCTTCGTCGGCGCCTTGCCGGATCAGGTGTTCCGCAACGTCTCTGAGGTTTCGGTCGCCATCAACACGACATCGGCCGGCTCTCGGAACTTCGTCGAGATCAAGGTGCTCCCAGCCGATCAGGTCTTCGTCAACGCAATGCCCTGCATCCCCGACCTGCCGTGCAACGACGGGTGGGACTACGACGACATCGGCGGCGTCGGCGCGGGTACCGACTCCCAGGCGGGAACCGGACTGACGATCGCGACGCCGGCCGAACCCGATGGCCATCGCTACGACGCCTTCAACGCAACGGCGCTGGCCAACGGCGACACGCTGTACGAGCCGTGCAGCTCCAACGGGTTCTGCTTCAACGTTGCGCTCCACGAAGCCAACGACGACATTCGCACCCGCTACCGCCACGTCTTTCGCGACAACGGCGACGGCACTCTCGCCTTCGGTATCGAGCGGGCCGATGGCACGTTCGGGTGGGTCGAGGCACCTGGTTCGTTCCCGGCCGGTGATGTGCGGGTCGTGGTGGCGTTCCACACCTACACAGGGACCAAGGACGGTCAGGGCCCGGCGATGAACGACTCCAACTCCACCGGTGGCTTCACATGGCACTGGGATGATCTCACCGTGCTGGCGAACGACGCGACACCGTCGCTTGCGTGGCACGGCTCCACGTCGGCCGACCGAATCGTCACCCCCGCCGGTTGCGTGGCGTTCGCCCAGGGGCAACGCAACGCGCCGAACAACACCGACGTGGCGCCGGTGCTGCAGTGTGGCGGCGGCGCACCGATCGGGTGATCAGCGAGCGGCGGTGATTTCGGCGGCGACGTGTTCCGCGATGGCGCCGACCGCGACCCGCGACGTCTCGCCGATGGCTCGCGGCGTGTACTCGACGTCGCCTTCGGCAAACGCCTTCGGGCCGAAGGTGACCCGGTGGGGGATACCGATCAGTTCCGCATCGGCAAACTTGACCCCGGCTCGCGCATTGCGGTCGTCGAGCAACACATCGATCCCGCGCGCCTTCAGGTCGGTGTAGAGCGCCTCAGCGCCTGCGACCGACGCCTCGTCCTTGAGTGACACGACGGTGATGACCGCCTCGAACGGCGCAACCGCAGTGGGCCAAATCATGCCGTTGTCGTCGTGGTGGGTCTCGACGATCGTGGCGATCGCCCGTTCAACGCCGATGCCGTAGCTCCCCATCACGATCGGATGTTGGGTCCCGTCGGGATCGAGCACGGCTGCACCCATCGCCTCGCTGTATTTCGTGCCGAGCTTGAAGATGTGGCCGGCTTCGATGCATCGGGTGATGTCAAGCGGGACCCCACATGACGGGCAGGCCTCGCCGGCGCTGACCTCGCGCAGGTCGGCCCAGTCGTCGACCGCAATATCGCGCTCGATCGAAACGCCGGTGTAGTGCCAGTCGTCCTCGTTGGCGCCGGTGGTGAGGCCAGAACGGCCCTGCAGTGAATGATCGGCGATGATCCTCAGCCCCTCGACGCCGACCGCACCGAGTGAGCCCGGCATGGCGCCCAGGTTGTCCTTCGCCTCGTCGGGCGTGGCGGGCCGGATGTCGATCGCGCCGGTCGAGTCCTGCAGCTTCTGCAGGTTGAGCTGATGGTCGCCCCGCACGAGCGCAAGGGTGACGTGGCCATCGAGGACCATCACCATGGTCTTGATCTGGTGCTCGGCGGGTGCGCCGCCGTCGATGTCTTCGAGCGCTTTGATCGTGCGCACGCCAGGCGTCGGGAACCGTTCGAGATCGGGGATGTCTCGGTCAGCGATCTCGGGAAGCGTCGATGTCGCCCGCTCGATGTTGGCCGCGTACGCGCAGTTGTTGCAGATGACGACATCGTCCTCGCCGGCGGGGGAGGGAACCATGAACTCGGTCGATCCCGAACCACCCATGGCGCCGGAGCTGGCATCGACCGGCACGGCCGGAAGGCCCATGCGATTGAAGATCTTGAGGTACGCGGCGTGATGCTTGTCGAACGCAACGTCGAGACCGGCCTGATCGAGGTCCATCGAGTAGGCGTCTTTCATCGTGAACTCCCGCACCCGGAGCAAGCCGCTCTTGGGGCGGGGCTCGTCGCGGAACTTCGTGTGCATCTGATACCAGATCTGCGGAAGCGCCTTGTACGACGTGATCTCCGTCGCCAGGTGGGCGAACACCTCTTCCTCGGTCATCCCGAGTGCGTTCTCCGCGCCCTTGCGGTCGGTGACCCGGAACATCTCCTCACCCATGACGTCCCAGCGGCCCGATTTCTGCCACAGCGAGGCGGGATGCATCGTCGGCAGTTGGAACTCCTGGCCGCCGATCTCATCCATCTCTTCTCGGATGATCTGCTCGACCTTGCGAAACACTCGCCAGCCCAACGGCAGCATCGAGTAGTGGCCGGCGTGAAGCTGGCGGATGAAGCCGCCGCGGATCAGCAGCTTGTGGCTCGCGGCCTCCGCGTCGGCGGGGGCATCGCGCAGCGTGGGGGTGTGGAGATTCGACCAGCGCATGGGCAGCAACGGTACCCCCGTTCCGGTCGAGCCAGAGCCCGTTATCGAGGCAGTGCTCAGACCGCCGTTGCCAAGACGTTGGGTTTGGTCAGCTCACTGAGGCGGCAATCTCGATCTCGATCGCCTTACTCGTCGGCGTGCCCGAGATGTCGGCTTTGGAGCCAATCGGCACCAGCGCATTGGCTTCGGGGAAGTACGCCATCGCGGTGCCGGCCGGCGTGTCGAACGGCACCGCAACGAAGCGGTCGGCTCGACGCTCCTCGACCGTACCGTCGTCGGTCGTCCAGTACGAGGTGAGGTCGACCGGCTGCATGGCATCGATCTTGCGGGTCGTCATGTCGTCAGCGTTGAGATAGATGATGCGGCGGCCGTCGTGGACGCCCCGGTACCGATCGTCGAGTCCGTAGATCGTCGTGTTGAACTGGTCGTGGCTCCGGCTGGTCTGCAGCACGAGCCGCGACGGGTCGGAAGGTTCGAACATCGACAGCGACGCGGCGTTGAAGTTCGCTTTCTCGGTCGGGGTCTTCCAGACCCGTTGCTTCACACCATTGGGCAGGTAGAACCCACCTTCGACCTGAACCCGATCTTCGTAGCCGTCGAATCCAGGGATCATCGCCTCGATGAAGGCCCGAATCTTCGAGTAGTCGCCAGCCAGGTCGTTCCATTGGATCGTGTCGGTGTCGCCGATCGTCGCCTTGGCGATACCGGCGATGATCGACACCTCAGAACGAAGGTGCGGCGAAGCGGGCTTGAGCTTCCCTTGCGATTTCTGCACGATGCCGAGCGAGTTTTCCGAGGTGATGAACTGTGGGCCGCTCGCCTGTTCGTCGGCTTCGCTGCGACCGAGGCACGGCAGGATCAACGCTCGGGTGCCGGGCACCATGTGGGACCGGTTGAGCTTGGTCGAGACGTGCACGGTGAGCGAGCAGTTGCGCAGTGCCCGGGCGGTGAAGTCGGTGTCGGGCGTGGCCTGGGCGAAGTTGCCGCCCAACCCGATGAAGACCTTGCCGGGTTCTTCGTGCATGGCGACGATGGCGTCGACGGTGTCGTACCCGTGCGCCCGGGGCGACTCGAAGTGGAAGAGCTCGTCCAGCGCATCGTGGAACCACGCTGGCATCTTTTCGAAGATGCCCATCGTGCGATCGCCCTGCACGTTGGAGTGGCCTCGGACGGGGCACAGGCCGGCGCCTTCGCGGCCGACCGCACCAAGGAGGAGGTGCACGTTGACGACTTCGCGGATCGTGTCGACTGCATTGCGGTGTTGGGTGAGCCCCATCGCCCAGCAGGTGATGACCTTCTTGTCGCCCGAGCAGACCGAGTCGGCGAGCGTTTCGATCGCAGTCCGGTCGATGCCGGACATCTCGATGATCTCGTCCCACGACGTCGCGGCGACCTCGCCAAGGTAGTCGTCGAGGCCAGCGGTGTGTTCGGCGACGAAGTCGTGGTCGATCTCGTCTCGTTCGACGATGGCTTTGGCGAGGCCCCGGAAGAGCGCCATGTCGCCGTTGATGCGCACCTGCAGGTACTGCGACGCGAGATCGGTCGCACGGCCGAGGATGCCTCGCACCTTCTGCGGATGGGCAAACGCCATCAAGCCCGCTTCCTTGAGCGGGTTGACGGCGACCACGGTGGCACCGTTGTTCACGGCGGTCTCGAGTGCGGCGAGCATCCGGGGATGGTTGGTGCCCGGGTTCTGGCCGACGCACAAGATGGTGTCGGCGGAATGCAGGTCGTCGAGGGTGACGCTGCCCTTGCCGATGCCGACCGACGCTGTGAGCGCCGAGCCCGAGGATTCGTGGCACATGTTGGAACAGTCGGGCAGGTTGTTCGTTCCGAAGTGGCGAACGAACACCTGGTAGAGGAACGCCGCCTCATTGGACGCCCGTCCCGACGTGTAGAAGATGGCGTCGTTGGGACTTGCGAGCGCGTTGAGTTCGTCGGCGATCAGGGCAAAGGCGTCGGCCCATTCGATCGGCTGATAGTGGGTGCCGTCAGCGTCGAGCAGCATCGGTTGGCCGAGCCGGCCTTGCTGGTCGTGCCAGTAGTCGGATTCGGCTGCGAGTTCGGTGATCGAGTGGTTGGCGAAGAACTCGGCTCCGATCGTCTTGTTCATCGCCTCCGATGCAACCGCCTTGGCACCGTTCTCGCAGAACTCGGCGAATGATCGATGATCATCGGGATCAGGCCATGCACATGACGGACAATCGAACCCTTTCGGCTGGTTCAGCAGCGTCAACGCGCGTGTGCCTCGCAGTGGCCCGGTGTCTTTGATGATGTGACGCATCGACGAGACAACCGCAGGTAGTCCGGTCGCCCATTCCTTGGGCTTCCCAACCTTCGGCGGCGTCTCGGTCTCTGGCGTTCGGTGATCTCCGGTGGTGGTCATGTCCCCCTGCGTCCCCCGGGCTGCAAAGAACAAACACTACCGCTGAGTTGGCCGTTGGCCTAGAGCATCGTCGGTTTCGTGACGTCAGTTCTACCGGAGCGCCTGGAGTGCCTCCACGGCGCGAAGGTGGGCGGCCGCCTGATCGCGATGGTGTTCAAGGCGCCATGGCTGCGCGGCCGAACCGGTAGGACGAGCTGGCGATGCCGGCACCCATCGCGTTCGACTCGTGGTACTGCGCCTCGGCCGGTTCGGCTTCGGCTGCGCCGGCTGCGACGAGTAGGGGCAGGAAGTGCTCTTCTCGAGCGTGGGCAATGCGGGCGCTTGGTGCGTTGGCCCACTCTGCGAGCCGGTTGGAACGCGCAGGACCCGCTTCGCTCGTGACGGCGTCGGTGAGCCATTGGTCGAAGGCGATCGAGTGCTCGCGGGCGGCGGGCCCCATGGCGGAGAGGTTGTGATAGCTCGGATAGCCGCTTCCGACGATGAGGACCCCCTGGTCGCGAAGTGGGGCCAGTGCTCGGCCGGCCTCGATGTGGGCGACCGGATCGAAGTCGGAGCGGACCGACATCTGGACGATCGGGATCGACGCGTCGGGGTACATCACGTGGGCGGGGACGAACGTGCCGTGGTCGAAGCCTCGCTCGGTGTCGAACGCGGCGGCGATCCCAACGCTTGTGAGCAGCTCCGCCGCAGCCTCGGCGGTGGCGAGGTCGCCGGGTGCCGGATAGTCGATGGTGTAGGTGTGGGGTGGGAAGCCGGAGTAGTCGTAGAGCATGGATGGGGCGGGACTTGCCCCGAAGGTGAAGACCGGCGTTTCCCAGTGGGCGGTCACCATCAGAATCGCTCGGGGCGGTTCGCCGATCTCCTGCGGAATGGCCTGAAGCGAGCGTTCGAGCGGCTCCCAATCGACTGACATCAGGTCTTTGAGCCATGGCCATGGGCCGCCGCCGTGGGCGATCGCATAGGTGGGGAGTTGTTGCATGGGCATCGTTCCAGGGTTGAGTTGAACGTTAAAGTGACTCTAGCGTGAACGTTCAACTCCAACCAACTAGGCTGACCTGGTGCCTGCCGACGGACCCTGGCTCACCGAGTCGCAACTGCGGACGTGGGTGTCGTTGATCGCCTTCCTCGAAGTTCTTCCGGCCGCAATCGATGCCCAGT
>JBCCYT010000189.1:0-8003 GCA_039188975.1 Actinomycetota bacterium | reverse complement strand
GTCTTCGAGGCTGATCTTGGTCTGGATGTTGGTGTCGACGAGGGTCTGCATGACCTCGTCTCCTCTCGTGCTTCTAATGGTCGTTGGTTGGGTTGGTGGTGAGATGGACAGCGGGCCGAGAGGTGGGGGGAATCCCGGCCCGAAAAGCAGAAAGACCGCCGGATGATCCGGCGGCCTCGGTGCAAATCCCCTGTGGGTTTGGCTGGGTTCAGCCAGGGGGAGCTCCGGAGGGCCGCTGGAAGGCATACGGCTTCGTCGTGGCAATCACAGCGAGTTCGCTGGTACCAAACGAGCCGAGCCAGGTGCCGCCGCCATTACGCACGTCCACGCGCGCACGAACGTCGGACCGGTTGGCCAGATGATGATCGAGGCACATGAGCTGCTTCATGGGTGCGGCTCCCTTTCTTGCGCGGCCGGTCCTTCCGGCGGGTTTCACCGTCGCGCCATCCCGCACATCCGTCAACTGAATAAATCGAAGAAATCGACGAAATTGATACGGTGCCGGCCATGCCGGAGCCCGGAGCCGCTGAAATCACGCCAAAACCGGCGGCGGGAAGAATTTTCCGAAATGGTCGACGAATCCGGCTGGGCGATGTTGACCCGACCGGACGCTGCCGCCTCGACGCCACCGTCCGACACCTCCAAGACATTGCTCGCGATGACTCGGCCGACGCCGACCTGACCGATCCGATGAACTGGGTGGTGCGGCGAACCATGCTCGAGATGCATCAGGCACCGGTGTTTCAGGAATGGATCGATCTTGCGACGTGGTGCAGCGGACATGGCGGCCGGTGGGCGGAACGGCGCACCGAGATCCGCGGTGACAGCGGGGCGTACGTCGAAGCGGTCACGGTGTGGATCTATGTCGATGGCGAAACCGGCGCCCCGAAGAAGCTTCTCCCGGATTTCTTCGAGCTGTACGGCGAGTCCGCTGGCGAACGCACGGTTTCCGCCCGGCAACAACTGCCGAGCAAGCCGCCGGAGACGGCCAGTGAGACGCCGTGGCCGGTTCGGTTCGCCGACCTCGACGTCCTGGGCCACGTCAACAACGCCGCGCACTGGCAGTCAGTCGAGGAGGTCCGCTCGCAACTCGGCGTGGCGACGTCGAAGATCCGGGCCGAGATCGAGTTCAGCGCCGGGGTCGAACGAGGCACCGCCACCTTGCGAGTCGAGCCGAGCGAGGGCGGGTTCACGTCGTGGCTGATGACCCCGACAGCGACCGGCAGCGTCGCCCGCATCACCCCGTGGTGACGACGACGAAACCGGTCGGGATCCTCCACCGGCTTCAAACGACGGCGGGCGTTGTTTCGGTTGCGTCGATCGAAGCGGCCTTCGCAATCTCGCTCGCCGCATTGATCGTCAGCGACGTCAGCCCTGATGGGTTGCCCCGCCTGATGGGTTCGCTCCTGGTCGGTTCGGCGCTGGTCGCGGTGATCGCTGGGCTGTGCAGTTCGCTGCCTGGCACGATCGCCACCGCGCAGGACACGCCGGTGGTCCTCCTTGCTGCGGTGGTAGCGCCCCTGATCGCGACCGTCGACCCCGCCAATCAGGCAGCCACCGTGCTCGTGTTCGTCGGTCTCAGCGGTGTCTTCACGGGAGTTGTGGCCCTGGCGCTCGGTGCGGCACGGCTCGGCTACCTCGTACGGTTCCTTCCCACGCCCGTGCTCGATGGGTTTCGGCTCGGGACCGGTTGGCTCCTCGTGGTCGGGGGTCTTGCGGTGGCGGCTGACGGCCGTCTCGCCCTCGACCGCTTGCACGGGGTGGTGCTGTGGTCGGTCGTCCTCGCCGGTGCCGTTGCGTTGGTCTTGGCGATCACCGACTATCTCCCGCGAGCTTCCGCCTACCTCGGTGTGGGGATCGTTGTCGTGGGCGCCGGGTTCGTGGCGGTTGGCGCGGAGACGACATCGCTCGACGAGATCGTCGAGGCCGGCTGGCTCCTGAGCACGAGCGATGCGAACCCGACCTGGCGGCCGATGCTCGTCGACATCACCGACGCTGATTGGGGCGCGGTGGTTGGACAAACACCCGCCCTGCTTGCGGTGGCGTTCATCAGCATCACCGGCTTGTTGTTGAATACCGGTTCGATCGAAGCCGAGCTCGACGTCGATGCCGACATCGACCGCGAACTGCGGGCGACCGGCTCCGCCAACCTGCTCGGCGGGCTCGCCGGGAGCTCGCCGTCGTATGTGATGTTCAGTGGCACGATGCTCGCCCAGCGGCTGCAGCTCCGCACCCGGACGACCAGCGCGCTGGTCGGGGTCGGGATCTTCCTGTGTTTCGTGATCGGTGCTGCGGTCGTCGGTTACACGCCGCGCTTCCTTGCCGGTGGGCTTCTCGCCGGGCTTGGCGTGCAGCTGATCGTCGGATGGGTGGCGGCTGTTCGTCGCGAGGCACGCGGCGATGCGGGCTTGGCCCTGCTCGTCGCTGTCGTGATCGGGGCGATCGGTGTGTTGGAAGGGGTGGCCGCCGGGATCGTGCTCGCCGCGGTGGTGTTCGTTCGACGGTACGGCCAGATCAACCCGGTCCGCCGGATTTCGACCGGGACGGCAACATTCAGTCGAGTGGATCGCCACCCGGCTCTTCGCACCGAGCTCGCTGCGCTCGCGCCGACGGTCACGATCATCGAACTGGAGGGGTATCTGTTCTTCGGGTCTGCAGCTCGCGTCGCCAAGACGGTCCGCCGCCAGATCACCGACGAGACCACGCACGTCCTGCTCGATTTCGTCGCGGTGACGGGACTCGATGGCTCGGCCCGACGACGGTTGCAGCAGTTGGCCGATCGGCTCGAACGAGCTGACGTAACGGTCTGGTACACCGGCGAGCAGTCGCGGTCGATCGCCCCGGACGAGACGTACCGAGACGACCTCGACCACGGGGTCGAGGCCATCGAACAGTCGCTGCTCGGCGCCACGGCGATCGATCAGTCGCACGACGAACCGCTCGCCACGCTGCTGATCGATGCCCCGAGTCGGTCGTTGGCGCCTGGCGAGCAACTCTTCGCACCGGGCGATCCGTCGGATGGCTTCGCGCTGGTGGTGTCGGGCCGCATCTCGATCTGGCTGGAACGCGATGACCGCCCGCCTGTGCGAATCCGCCAGATCGGACCGGGTGCGCTGATCGGCGAGCTGGGGTTCGTGACCGGCGATCCACGCTCGGCCCGAGCGGCGGCCGAGGAGCAGACCGATCTGCGGGTCGTCGATCGAGCCTTCGTCGAGGGGCAAGGCGATGACTTCGAGCGCGTGCTCAACCGTCTGCTCTTGCGCCACGTCTCCGCTCGCCTGACCGCCACCAACGACCTGGTGCGAAGCCTCAGCCGTTGATCAGCCGAGCTGAGGATCGAGATCGAAGAAGAGCAGACCGTCGCGGTCGCGGCGGGTTGTTGCCTCGCCGGTGACCCGGAGATGTTCGAGATGGGCATACGTCTCGCTTGCCGCCATGTCACCCCACGATCGCTCCCGGAACAGCACTTTCATCCACTCGTTGACCGGCGCTTCACCGGTGGCATCGGCTGCGTCGCGAAGCAGCTGTAAGCGTTCTTGGTGGTGCTCCTTCATGAAGCCGCAGCGACCCTGACAGTCCTCGAAGGGGTGGCCGTGGGCCGGCAGCACCGTGGTGAGCCCTTCCAGCGCAGCGACCCGGTCGAGTGAGTCGAAGAACGTGGCGAGGGGGTCGTCGAGCGCCGTCGACCCGGCGATGTGGGGGGTGATGGTCGGCAAGACATGGTCGCCGGAGAGCAGCACGCCCTCCTCGGGATCCCAGAGACACAGGTGGTCGATCGTGTGCCCCGGCGTATGCAGTGAGAACCAGTCGCGATCCGCGAGCCGGACGGGATCACCGTCGGCGACCCGGATGGTCGCCTCGGGCGAAAGGAACCGACGACCGCCCCGATCACCCATGTGCACAAAGCGCAAGATCGCTTCGTCGGGTGGTGGCTGGCGTCGTGTCCCCCACGGTGTTTCCCCGAACGCCTCGAACCGCTGCTTCCATGCAACCAGGATCTCGTCATCGGACATGTCGGCGATCAGCGGCTCGAGATCCTCGTTGGCCTCGGCCGTGAACGAGACGAAGGACTCGTGGGTCAACACGTCTGCCCCGGCTACTTCGCGGAGCTGAGCGCTCCCGCCGAAGTGGTCGGGGTGCGAGTGGGTGACGACGACGGTGTGGACCCGCTCGACCGGGATTTCGGCGGCGTCGAGTCGCTGCATGAGTGCAGTCCACGACTGCTCGCCGGGAAGGCCAGGGTCGACGAGCGCGACTCCGTCGCCGTCGATGAGGGCGTAGCAGTTCACGTGACCGAGGCCAGGAAGCGAAATCGGCAGCTGCAGACGAAGCACGTCGCGTGCGACTTCGACGATCTCGTCGGACGCGGGTTCCTGTTCCTGCTTGCGATAGACGGGGGAACTCACCCCCGCAGGCTACGAGGTCGGGGTGGTCGACCCGAAAAGCGCCTGTCGGTAGTAGCGCAGCTCTTCGAGCGACTCCCTGATGTCGTCCATTGCCCGATGGCCGCCCGCCTTCTTCGGCGCCCCCTTGAACACGTCTGGGTGCCAGCGCCGGGCGAGTTCCTTGATCGTCGAGACGTCGATCGAGCGGTAGTGCAAGAAGTTCTCGATCTCGGGAAGATAGGCATCGAGAAAGCGGCGATCAGTTCCGATCGAGTTGCCGCACAGCGGAACCGACCTCGGCTCGCTGATGTGTTCTTCGAGGAACGCCATGGTCTGCGCTCCCGCTTCCTCGAGCGTGAGGGTGCTCGCATCGATCTCGGCGAGCAAGCCGCTGCGGGTGTGCATGTTGACGACAAAGTCATCCATCTCGGCCAGCTGGTCGGCGGTCGCAGTGACGATCAGATCTGGCCCCTCCGCGATCAGTTCGAGGTTGTCGTCGGTGAGGAGGGTGGCGATCTCGACGATCACATGGCGGTCGGGTTCGAGCCCCGTCATCTCGAGATCCATCCAAGCGAGCATCGTCTCAGGCTAGAGGGCGCGGTCGGCTACCTTCGCGTTGTGTTCGATCTCCCTGTTCTTCGTCTCGACCCCGACCTGCCGCTTCCGGCGTACGCACGGGCCGGCGACGCCGGTGTCGACCTCGTCGCCCGAGAAGACGTCACTCTGGCGCCGGCCGGCGGGCGGGCGTTGATCCCAACGGGAATCGCGATTGCGTTGCCGGAGGGCTACGCCGGATTCGTGCAGCCCCGCAGCGGCCTCGCATTCAAACACGGTGTTACCTGTCTCAACACGCCCGGCCTCATCGACTCGGGCTACCGGGGCGAGCTCAAGGTCTGTCTCATCAATCACGACCCGACGGAGCCATTCCTCGTCACGCGGGGCGAACGCATCGCGCAGCTGGTCGTGCAAGCGGTGGAGCACGTGAACTTCGTCGAGGTCGAAGACCTCGGCGACAGCGAACGAGGCGACAAGGGATTCGGCTCGAGCGGGCGCTGAGCCGGGAGCGTCAGTCGAGCGGCGTCGGGGTCTTTCGCAGCCGCAACCAGGCCGATGCCGGGTCGATGTCGTAGTCGTCGATCAGGGGGCTGCAGATCTCGTCGAAACGATCGACAGCGGCGCTGGTCAGGTCGGTTCGGCCGTTGTTTCGAAGTTCGAGTTCGAGGCGTTCGCCGTCGAACCGGAAGGTGGCATCGATCTCTCGGTCGCTGTCGACATCGCCATCGAGCAACAAGATGATCGCCTCGTCGATCGCCAGTCGGAGCTCGTCGATCTCGGTGAACGAAAGTCCCTGACGAATACCGAGTGCGGCGCCGCCGACGCGAACGATCCGCCCGTACTCGGGTCGGGCCGGTACACGTAGCTGAACCTCGTCGGTATCGCCGGACACGGATGCAGTCTCGCACGTTGGAGGTCGCCGGACCGAGCGGCGCTACCGTTCGAGACGTGGCTGTCCTCGTCGACCCTGCGGTATGGGAATGGCGTGGTGCGCAGTGGGCGCACCTCGTCAGCGACGAGTCCTACGACGAGCTCCATGAGTTCGCCCGAAGGCTCGGGAAACGGCGGCTGGGCTTTCAAGGTGATCACTACGACATCGAGACCGTCGACCGAGAACGGGCGCTGGCCTTGGGGGCCGAAGCGATCGACAGCCGGGAGCTGGTCCGACGGCTTCGCGCGGCTGGCCTACGCCGCCGCGACGCCAAACCGACGTGGCAGCGGATCGCCTTTGCCCCGCGGGGCAAGGCTCTCGATGTGGCCGCCCGGTTGGTGTCGTTTGGCGAGTCCGGGCTGAGACTGCGGGCGGCGCTGCAGTACACGACGGGGCTCGACCAGGTCAGCCAGTCGGGGGTGTACGCCGACGGTTCGTTCGTTGCCGCGATCTTCGACTGGGTTGGACCGGCAGCAACCGTTGACCTTCCCGACCTCGATCTGGTGTGGGCCGGCGAGCCGCGAGCCGACGGCGAACGCAGTCTGGAACTCTTCGCCGCACGGTGACGGCCGCTACGGTCGGTCCATGATCGGCAAGCTCCAAAAGAAGCTCCCCATCGTCACCGACGATCCCATCGAGCTGTCGAGTCGAGTGATCGATGCGGGCGTGCACGACGAGCAGGTCAACCGGGTCACCCAGAAGCTGTCGGTTCTCGACGACGACATTGCGATCGTCGAGTCGTTCAGCCACATCATCAGCTTTCGGACCGACGACGGACTCGTGTGTTTCGACGCGTCGAATCAGTTGACTGGGATCGACGCCACCGCTGCCTTGCGGTCATGGAGCAACGAACAGATCGACACGCTCGTCTACACCCATGGTCACGTCGACCATGTCGGTGGCAGCGGCGCGATGGCTGCCGACGCTGCTGCGCATGGCCATCGACCGATCCGGGTCGTTGGCCATGAGGCGGTGGCGGCCCGATTCGAGCGGTACGAACGCACGAGTGGCTACAACACCGACATCAACATGCGTCAGTTCGGCGGCGGTGGCGTGAAGAACATGGCGATCGGTGACGTGCCGAAGTTCCTGCCTGACGATGTGTTGTGGCCCGAGGTCGAGGTCGGCGCGGCGCAGACGATCGAGGTCGGCGGGCTCTCGTTCGAGATGCGGCACACCAAAGGAGAGACCGACGATCACCTGTGGACGTGGATCCCGCAGCACCGGGCCCTGTGTGTGGGCGATCTCGTCACGTGGGTTTTTCCCAACTGTGGGAACCCGCAGAAGGTGCAGCGATACCCGCTCGAATGGGCGGTGGCGCTTCGCGAGATGATGACCTATGACGCCGAGTGGCTGTTCGGTGCCCATGGCCTTCCGGTGCGCGGCGCGGCACGGGTCAACACCGTGCTCGGCGATCTCGCCACTGCGCTCGAGCTGCTCACCAACGAGACCTTGGCGATGATGAACGCTGGTGAAGCGCTGGACGACATCGTGCATCAGGTCACCGTTCCTGACGAGTTGTTGGTCAAACCGTGGATGCAGCCGGTGTACGACGAACCCGAGTTCGTGGTCCGCAACCTGTGGCGGCTCTACGGCGGCTGGTGGGACAAGAATCCAGCGAACCTCAAGCCGGCGCCGCAGTCGGCGTTTGCCGCCGAGATGGCCGCACTTGCCGGTGGGTCCGATGCGCTGGTGGCCCGAGCGGTCGAGCTCGCTGGTGCGGGTGACCTCCGGTTGGCCTGTCAGGTGATCGAGTTGGCCGTCCAAGCCGACCCGGCATCGGTCCCTGCCCACGGTGCCCGAGCCGACATTTATGCCCAGCGCCGCAAGGACGAGTTCAGCTTGATGAGCAAGGGCATCTATGCGGCTGCAGCACGCGAAAGCCGCGCGATCGCCGACCGCTGATCAATCGGGACTGAACGGCGCGCACTCTTCGTCTGGCCCGGGGTTGGATCGGCTCGTCGTCGCACGGGCCCGTCGCGATCGGCCGTTATAGCGAATAGGCGATATATAGCGCGATATCGCTATACTCGCTCCATGGTTGCGGTTCGCACACCGGTCCCCGATTCGGCGGCCCTGGCGTCGTTGATCCGGGGAGCACGACACGAAGCCGGATTGAGCCAGGCCACCTT
>JBCCYT010000188.1:0-8066 GCA_039188975.1 Actinomycetota bacterium | reverse complement strand
TCCCTGCCTACGCCCGCCTCAGCGGCGTGACCCGAGCCGACTTCACTCGAGAGCGGCTCGCCGCCGTCATGGAGACACCCGCCGTCCCAACGACCTCCATCGCGAGCCGCGACGACGGCATCGTCTCACTCGACGAGGCCCGACAGTCGGTCGGTCCGCTCGCAGAGACAATCGAGGTGAGCGGCAGCCACGTCGGACTGGCCCGCAACGCAGACGTCCTGCGCATCATCGCGGATCGGCTCGCCCAACCCGAGGGGGCGTGGCAGCCGTACGCCTCACACGTCGCCGGATAACCTCCGACGCGTGACTCTTGACGATCATCACCTCGCCGCCCAGCTCGCCACCGAAGCGGGCGAACTCCTGCTCGAACTTCGTGCTCAACTCACGGCCGAGGACGCGCCGCCGGCGATGTTGAAAGCCGAGGGCGATCGCCAAGCCCACGAACTCCTCATGCAACGGCTCGCCGACGAACGGCCCGACGATGCGGTGTTGAGCGAGGAAGGCAAGGATGATTTCGCCCGGCTCGACGCTGAACGAATCTGGATCGTTGACCCCCTCGACGGCACCCGCGAGTACAGCGAGGTGCCCCGCACCGACTGGGCCGTGCACGTCGCGCTCGTCGTCGACGAGACGCCGATCGCCGGCGCGGTGGCCCTGCCCGGCCTCGGGGTCACGCTCCACACCGGCGAGGCGCCGTCGCTGCCTACAGAGGGCGCACCGACGCCGCGCATGATCGTCAGCCGGAGCCGTCCCCCGGCGGCGGCACTGCACGTTGCCGAGGCTCTCGGGGCGGAGCTCGTCGAGATGGGATCCGCTGGCGCAAAGACCATGGCGGTCGTCCGGGGCGAGTGCGAGATCTACGCCCACTCCGGCGGGCAGTACGAATGGGATTCGTGCGCGCCCGTCGCCGTCGCCGCCGCGGCCGGATGTCATGTCAGCCGAATCGATGGGTCACCGCTGCGCTACAACCAGCGAGACGTGTACCTCCCCGACCTGCTCGTCTGTCGGCCCGAGCTGGCCGAGCCCGCTCTCGCGGCCCTCGCCCGCTTCGATGGGTGAACCGAACCTGCCGCCCGCGTTGGCACCGTTCGTGAGGGGTTCCACACTGGAGGGGTGACCGGTTCCCCCACCGAAACCCCGCTCGACCACGAATACGGGTCGTTCAGCGACACGCCACCCTGGCTGGTCGAGCCAGAGCGCTTGCGCTGGGCCAGCAATGTCGGCACCCTGCGCACTGCGACCGCTCGGCGCCTGCCGTCGCTGATCCGCCCGCCGAAGGTGCCGCCGATCCGTCGCGCGATCACCGTCGTTCGTCACCTCGGCGCTGCTGTCGTCTTGTGGTTCCTCACCAAACGACGCAAAGGCGGCCCCGAGAGCCGGGCCGACCTGTCACGGCGGATGCGAGAAGCGGCCGAGACGCTCGGCCCCACCTACATCAAGCTCGGCCAGATCATTTCCAGCGGCGAGGGCATTTTCCCGACCGAGCTGGTCAACGAGTTCATCAAATGCCGCGACCAGGTCCCGCCCGAGCCGTTCAGCACCGTCCGTCACGTCGTCGAGTCGGAGCTGGGCGCAACCCTCGAATCGACCTTCGCCACCTTCGACCGCGACCCGATCGCTGCCGCGTCGATCGCGCAGGTCCATGGTGCGACGCTGCGCGACGGCACGCCTGTCGTCGTGAAGGTGCAGCGGGCCACGGTCGACCAGCTCGTCCACAAAGACCTGCGGGTGATGGCGTGGTTGTCGCCGTTCATGGTCGGCCGGATCCCGGTCGCGTCGCTCGCCAACCCGCCGGCGCTCGTCGAAGTGTTCGCCCGCACGATCAGCGAAGAGCTCGATTTCCGGGTCGAGGCCGCCAACATGCTCGATGTCGCCAAGGTGTTCGCAGATCTCGACCAACGTCAGTTCATCGTGCCCCGGCCTCACCCCGAGCTCGTCACCCGGCGAGTTCTGGTCATGGAGCGACTCGACGGCTTCCGATTCGACGACATGGAGCGCTACGAAGAGCACGGCGTCGACACCCACGCCATCGTGCGGGCCAGCATGATCGGCTTCATGGAGGGTGCGCTGATGCATGGCATCTTCCACGGCGACCTGCACGGCGGCAATCTCTATGTCCGCCCCGACGGCAAAACCGCGCTGCTCGACTTCGGCATCACCGGCCGGATGAGCGAGGCCCGCCGGCTGGCGTTCGTCCGGCTCCTGATCGGCGGGATGATGAACAACCCGGTCGATCAGCTCGCCGCCATGCGCGATCTCGGCGCGCTGCCCGACGACACCGACCTGGAAGCGGTGGCGCAGGACCTCGGTCTGCTCGACGAGGTCATCGACCCGACCACCATGACCCCCGATCAGCTCACCGAGGAACTCCAGCGGGTTGTGAAAGCGCTCCTCGGGTACGGCGCCCGCATGCCGAAAGAACTCATGTTGTTCGTCAAGAACATGGTGTTCCTCGACGGGGCGATCGCCCGCCTCGCGCCGGACCTCGATCTGTTCGCCGAGATCGCCCATGTTGCGACCTACTTCGCCACGACCCACGGCGCCCGTCTGGCCGCCGAGGTCGGCATGGATCCCGAGGAGTACGAGTTCGACCCCGAGGGCATCAAGGCTGCGTTCGGCGTCGACGGCACGGTGGAAAAGATGACGTATCGCGAGCTGCAGGAGCGCCGCGAGACCATTCGAAAGCGGCTCCAAGAACGGGTCTGAGTTGGCTGCGGCCACGGCTGCGATTTCCACAGGACGAGTGCCGCGCCCGTACCGGTCGACGCGCCTACGGTCGCTCGAATGCGTCTCGTGGTGGCCCAGTGCACCGTCGACTACGACGGTCGACTCCAAGCCCATCTGCCGTCGGCGACCCGGCTGGTGATGGTGAAGGCCGACGGCTGCGTCGCCATTCACGCCGACGGTGGCGCCTACAAGCCGCTGAATTGGATGAACGCGCCGAACCGGCTCAACACCGACGACGACGCCGGCATCTGGACGGTCACGAGTCCGAAGGGTGAGGTGCTCACCATCACGTTCGAGGAGGTCTACAGCGACGTCGCTCACGAGATGGGCATCGACCCGGGCCTGCAAAAGGACGGCGTTGAAGCCCACCTGCAAAAGCTGCTCGCGGATGACCCGACATCGATCCAAGCTGGGCTGAGCCTGGTGCGTCGGGAGTATCCGACCGACATCGGCCCGGTCGACCTGTTGTGCCGCGATGCCGACGGTGTTGCCGTGGCGATCGAGGTCAAGCGGCGGGGCGAGATCGATGGGGTCGAGCAGCTCACCCGCTACCTCGATTTCATGAATCGTGACCCGCTGCTGCGGCCCGTGCGCGGTGTGTTTGTCGCCCAGGAGATCAAACCGCAGGCCAAGGTGTTGGCCAGCGATCGCGACATCGCCTGGGTCGAGGTCGACTATGACGAACTGCGCGGCATCGAGTCGCCCAACCTGAAGCTGTTCTGAGCGCTGGCGCCACTAATGTCCTCGCCGATGCGTAACGCACTTCTCGCCGTGGCGGCCGTGCTGGTGGTGTTTCTCGCCGGTTGGATCGTCGACGACAAGCTGCTCGGGGGCGATATCTCGCGCAACACGTCGGTTGCGGGGGTCGACGTTGGCCGTTTGGACGTCGGAGAGGCGGAGGAACGGCTGACCGACGGCCGTTTGACCGATCGCCGAATCGAGCTGGTCAGCGGTGGCAACAGTCTCACGGCGTCCGCCGGCGAGCTCGGCGTGATGGTAGAGACCGCCGACGCGCTCGAGGCGGCGAGCGATCGCTCGATGATCGTGGTGCAGCCGTTTGCGTGGGTTGGTTCGTTTTTCTCGGGTGACGACATCGACGCCACCTATGACCTCGATGTCGACCAGCTGGCCGAGTTCTTCGCCGGCGGCGGTGAGGCGGTCTTCGATCTCGACTTCGGAAGGCCAGTCATCGAGGTGGTCGACGGCCAATTCGTCGAGATGGACACCGCGGCGATTCCGGTGGTCGACCTCGACGAGCTTCGCGTGCTCGTGCTGGAAGCGGCCCAAGACACCTCGGGTGGCGTTGCTCGCATCGAGATTCCGATCGGTGGTCAGGAGCAGGTCGACCGGGGAGCCGATGACCTCATCGCCGAAGCGAACGAACTTGTCGGCGACGGCGTCTTCGTGCGGGTGACCGGCGAACGCAAACGGATCCTCATCCCGGCCGAGACGCTGCGGAACTGGATCGTCTTCGGCGGCACCGTCGACGATCCGACGATCACGTTCAATCAAACGCTTGCCCAGGCCACGGTGGAGACCCTGTTCATCGACATCGGGGAGGACGGCACCGAACCGACCTTCACCGTCGATGGCAGTGGCACGGTTCGTATCATCGGGAACTCGGCCGGGTCCGAGTGCTGCCAACTCGACTCCCACGAGCGCATCTGGGCCGCGATGCAACGTGGAGAGACCGAGGTCGAGCTTTCGCCCCGCGAAGACAGCGATGTTCGCGGTATCGAGTGGGCCGAATCGCTCGGCATTCAGGAAGTCGTGGGCGAGTTCACCACGAACTATGCGCCCGGCCAGTCCCGAGTCACCAACATCCAGCGCATCTCCGAGCTCACTCGGGGCGCGATCATCGAGCCGGGCGGAGAATTCTCGATCAACGACTTCGTCGGTGTGCGCACCCGCGACAAGGGGTTCGTGAGCGCTGGTGTCATCGTCAACGGCGTGTTCAACAATTCGGTCGGTGGTGGCATCAGCCAGTACGCCACCACCCTGTTCAACGCCGCGTTCTTCGCCGGGCTCGATTTCGGCGAGTACCAGTCGCATTCGATTTACATCAGCCGTTATCCCTACGGCCGAGAAGCCACGGTGTCGCATCCGCACCCGGATCTCGAGATCATCAACAACACGCCGTATGGCATCTTGATTTGGCCGACGACGACGGACACGTCGATCACGGTGCAGCTGTTTTCGACGAAGTGGGTCGAGGGCGAACAGACCGGGCAGACCGAGGGCCGTCAGGGCAGCTCGTGCACCCGAGTCACGACGGAACGGACCCGCACCTGGGTCGATGATGGCCGCACCGAAGTCGATTCGGTGATTGCGGTGTACCGCCCCGAGGGTGTGCGTTGTGATGGCAGTCCGAGTGACCCGGCCGATCGCACAACAACCACCACCTCCACGGTGCCACCGAGCACGACGGTGCCGTAGCCTCGGGGCATGCCCGACGCCCCCCTCGACGGCGACATTGCGATCATCGGTGCCGGCCCGGCCGGCGCGACGGCCGCAGCGCTGTTGGCTCGAAACGGCCGCGACGCCCATGTCTTCGACAAGTCGACTTTTCCTCGCGACAAGTGCTGCGGTGATGGCCTCACGACGCTTGCGCTGCGCGAACTCGATGCCATTGGTTTCGACCCGTCGACCGTCGCCAGCTGGCAGCAGGTCGACGATGTCGTGATCCGTTCGCCGCGGGGCCGTGAGCGCCGCTACTCGCTCCCGGAGGGCGCCGGCTATCACGCGGCGGTTGCTCGCCGTGAGGATTTCGATGCTGCGCTCGTCGACCTGGCCCGATCCGACGGGGCCAAGATCAACGAGGGGATGGCGTTGACCGGTGTCGAACCCGACGACGATGGCGTCACGCTTTGGTTTGGCGAAACCTCGTTTCGGGCCCGCCATCTGATCGCCGCTGACGGCATGTGGTCGCCGGTACGCAAGCATCTCGGCCTCAGCGTCGACGGCTACCGCGGCGAGTGGCATGCGTTCCGCCAGTACTTCTCGAATGTGAGTCCCCGGGCTGCGTCGGAGCTGATGGTGTGGTTCGACGAGGATCTGTTGCCGGGCTATGCCTGGTCGTTTCCGCTCGACGATCAGCGAGCGAACGTCGGTTTCGGTATTCAACGAGGCAGCAAGCGCTATTCGATCGGCGACATGAAGCAGCTGTGGCCTGACCTGCTGGCTCGCCCGCACATCCGGGAGTTCCTTGGCGCCGATGCTGAGCCGGAGTCGCCCCACAAGGCGTGGCCGATCCCCGCTCGGGTTGGCCGAGTGCCGCTGGTTGGGCCACACACCATGTTTGTGGGCGACGCCGCCGCCGTCACCGATCCGATGACGGGCGAAGGTATCGGGCAGGCGATCCTGACCGGCCGTCTCGCCGCCGAGGCCCTCCTCGCCGGTGGCGATGCGTTGGCCCACTATGAGCACGAGACCCGTCGAGAGTTGGTGGCCGACGATCGCATGGCCCGGGTTCTGGTGCCGTTGTTAGCCAACCCGACGATCGCCGGTGCCGCCCTCAAAGCGACGGGGGCGACCGCCTGGACCCGCCGCAATTTCGCCCGCTGGATGTTCGAAGATTATCCCCGGGCCATGGTCGCCACCCCTCGCCGCTGGCACCGCGGCATGTTCACCGGCCCCGGCGCCTTCGCCGACACTGACGCCTGACCCGGCGGCTCGTCACTGCGACGTCGACAGCAGGGCAATCTCGAACAGGTTGACCCCGGCCGGCTGGGCCAGCGCATGAACGATATGACCGGCCACGACATCAGCGTCGAGCCCTTTCTCTCGAACACTCGTGCGGTACTGCTCCCCCGCTTCGGTGGTGGCGCCTTCGAAGATCGGCGTATCGACAAACCCGGGTGACATCGTCGTGACCCGGACCTCTCCGGCGAACTCCTCGCGCAGATTGTCGGACAGCACATGCACCGCATGCTTCGTGGCCGCATAGATCCCGAGCGACACCGATGCGCGCCGCCGCCCCGACATCGACGAAACGTTCACGATGTCGGCCAGCTCCGACGCCTGCAGCATCGGCGCCACCGCCGCCGTGATGTTGAGCAGCCCGTTGACGTTGACGTCGAACATGGTCGCCCACTCGGCCGGCTGCATCTCCAACAACCCACCGGTGAGCGCCAACCCCGCCGAGTTGATCACCGCATCGAGCCCGCCCCACGCCTCAGCGATCGCATTCGCAGCCGCCCTGCACTGCCCCATGTCGGTGACGTCGAGCGGCACGATCAGCACTCGCTCGTCGTCGCCGATCTCGGCAGCAACCTCGTGGAGCACGTCGGTCGACCGAGCCGCCAACGCCACCCGCGCCCCTGCCGTACCGAGCGCGATCGCGGTGGCGCGACCGATGCCCGACGAAGCGCCCGTCACGAGCACGCGACGGCCATCGTGCGGGCTGATATTCGGTTGTGGCGTGTGGTCAGTCATGGTCTCGGTGTAGCGCATGGGTGAAGGATCCGCACTCAGGCGGCTCGGGGTTGTCGGCTGCTTCGCCGTCGCTGTTCTCTCGCCTGGTCGGGCGGTTTGGCTCGGAGGTGCCAGACGCCGTCGAGCTTGACGAGGTCGTGGCCCCGATCGTGCACGTCGTGATGGCACGAGGAGCACAACAGCACCAGGTTGGTGATGTCGGTGGTGCCCAGACGCGACCACCAGCGCAGATGATGTGCTTCGCACCTCGAGGGCTCCGCACCGCACACAACGCACCCCTCATCTCGCTCGATGAGGGCCCGCCATTGCGCCGCCGTGACCTGGCGGCTGGTGCGGCCGAGCCAGAGCGGCTGGCCGTCGTCGGTGGTGAGCAACACGTCGAGTCCGGCCTGGCACAGGATCTGACGGACCACGGCATCGGGCAGCGGCCCGTCGCCGATGAGTTCACCTTCGACATCGTCGAGGTAGTCGCCGATCGTGATCCGCACCATCGGCTGGAACCGGGGATGGACTCGCCCACCGGCAGGCGCAGCTTTGCCGGCGCCGCGACGGATCAGGTTGGCCAGGCTGTCGAACAGCCGTTGCGCCCGAGTGCGTTCGCGGTCAGCACCACGGCCGCCGTCGTCTCGGAACAGCCGGTCGGCTTCGGCTTCGATGAGCCCTTGAAGCTCCTTGCCGTCGTCGGTGTTGCACGTGGCGTAGATGCTCCACGAGCCGTCGTCTTCGGATCGCCCGAAGATGACCTTGCGGTTCCGAACCTGCCGCTCACGCCGGGCCTTGGCTTTGCGTCGATCTTCGTTGTCGTTGGCCCACTTCTTGACCCGCTTCGCATGCAGATCGGCGGGCGGCACGACGGGGCTGCGATTCAGCTCGTCGTCGGCAGCGGCCGGATCATCGACCTGCTC
>JBCCYT010000187.1:0-8145 GCA_039188975.1 Actinomycetota bacterium | reverse complement strand
GTCGGGCAACTTCTACAAGTTCTTCGACGAGGCGGTCTCGGACCAGCAGTCGACGGCGTATATCGCGGCGGGCACGTTCCTGAACTTCGACGAGCAGGCGCCGCTGGTGCAGGCGGCGATCTTCACCGGCGAGGTGAACGGGACGGCGTTCACGGTGGAGCTCGGCGCCGATGATCTGGCCGGTGTGGCGGATCTCGACGGTCTGCGCGCGGCGGTGCTGGCGGCGTTCGATGCGAACCCGGTGACGGCCGGCCTCGTGACGGTGCCGCTCTCGACCGATCCGATCGACACGATCCCGGAGATCTTCCGCTCGGAGAGCAACCCGGATGTGGGCCCGGTCGATCCGTCGAACTCGGATGTGGGCGTGCTCGGCCCGATCGCGCTGGTGGTGGCCAATGAGGGCTCGGGGCTGACCTTTGGCCCGGACAACCCGCAGGTCGCGGTCGACGAGGCCGAGGACGTGCGCTCGGACATCGTCGGTCTGGTGGAGATCGAGAACATCATCCCGGATCTGTTCTTCGGCGACAATCGGGACTTCTCGATCGAGGCGGCGGAGTACCGGGTGCCGGGGCTCAGCCCGGGTGTCACGGCGCAGATGGTGATCTTCGGCACGAGCCCGGAGGACGGGTTCGAGGGCCTCAATGAGGTCAACAACGACCGCGACGACGACTTTGGCACCGGCGGGTCGGACGGGCTCGGCGGCACGCCGATCGGCAACATCGTCGAGGACGGTGGCAATATCCTGATCGCCGGCTACGACAATGACTATGTGCACGGTCTCGGCGGCGACGACCTGCTGTTCGGCGGCGATCTCGAGTTCCTGCTGACGCACCGGCACAACCCGAACCTGTTTGACACCTCGACCGGCACGATCTCGGCGAACGGGGCGGACGGGATCGCGGACGACGGGCGCGACTCGCTGATCGGCGGCGAAGGCAATGACCAGCTGGTCTGGGAGGCCGATGGCGGTCTCTATGACGGCGACACGGTTGCCGGCGTGCAGGGCGACAGCGGGCGCGACGGCCTCTGGCTGACGGCGTTCTCGGTCGGGCGTCTGACGAGTGTCGATCGCTCGACGGACGGCTCGGTGGACGAGTTCCTGGCGATCACGCCGGTTGTGGATGCGGACGGCGTGATCGTCGATGGCATTCTGGCGGATCAGGACTTCACCGGGATCGGCGAGGCCGAGGACGAGCTCGACGCGGTGAACGCGCTGACCGAGGACCGGGTGCTGCGCTTCGACCTCGGGGTTGGCCAGGGCACGGACTACCAGGGCAACGGGGCGGACCTGCCGTTCCGGGGCGATCTGGCCGGTGCGGACCGGGCCGGGACGGCGGACCAGACGAACTACCGCGCGGGCTTCCAGGCGACGCAGATCGAGGATGTCGAGGACTTCAACGCCTCGGGCCTCGGGGCGATCGACTATCTCGCGGCGGGCACGCCCGGCGATCTCGGCACGGATCTGACCTTCGAGAACCGTCAGAACTACCGCGGCACCAATGCCGATATCGACATCCGCGGCATCGACGATGCGGTGAGCCTCGGGGACGACACGCTGTCGAGCGGGTCGGGGATCGAGACCTCGGACGTGGACGGCGACTTCACCACGGGCCGGCTGATCGCGGACTTCAACACGAACTACGTGCAGGCGGACGGCAGCGCGCTGGCGGATCTCCTGTACTCGGCCTCGGAGCTCGACAACCTCGCGGTTGCGGAGACCGCCGAGGGCCTGGTGATCGCGGAGAACCAGCTCTTCACCAGCCGCGGCGACGACGTGCTCGAGGGCCGCGGCGGCGACGACTGGCTCGAAGGCCGCCAGGGCAACGACATCTTCATTGTGGCGCTGAACGAGGACGCGAGCAGCCCCTCGATCAGCGGTGCGGATGAGGGCTCGTTCGGCGACATTGTCGACGGCGACAACATCAACATCGTGGCGCGTCGTCTTGATGCGGATGTGAACGGGTTGGTGGATCTGGGCGTGGGCTCGGACAAGGTTGCGGTTGGCCGGGACTTCCGTCTCGACATCGCGGACGAGCCGGACACGATCCAGAACGTGGTGACGTTCCAGCTGCAGCCGGCCGAGGACATCGATGTTCCGGGCGGTGTGGACAACTGGCTGACGGTGTCGACGATCCGGTTCAACTTCACGGACGGCACGTCGGTGTCGATCGCGATCAACTCGGCGACGACGACGGTGGCGAACGCGACCCAGGCGGCGGCGATCATCGACGCGGCTCTGGGGGCCGAGTTCACGGTGACCGCGGGCGAGACGATCCTGGAGGATCCGGACACCGACGAGGCGGATCTCGATCCGGGCTTTGTCGATGCGGTGTTCATCTCGTTCGACCCGGACGTGGTGCAGCTCTCGGGCGATCCGCTGGTGTTCTTCACCTCGGACGCGGGCGAGGTCGGCAACTCGTCCTTCGGCATCGAGGGGGTGATCGACACGATCATCACGCCGGCGCCGGACGTGCTCGAGGACGACGAGGTCGTGTTCCGGTCCTACCAGAACCGCCAGGACGACGAGAGCATCCCGGACCGTCAGGCCTCGCTCGGCCGTGAGGCCTACGGCGAGGACCTCGTGGTCGGCGTGCAGGACGGCACCACCAAGCTCGTCGAGGGCCAGGAGTACCGGATCTTCGTCGACGACCTGAAAGAGAACGACACGATGCGCCTGACCCTGAACGGTCAGACCTACACGCGCACCGTGGACTTCGAGGGTTCGGCGGAGAGCCAGACGACGGTGCAGTTCCTCTCGGAGTTTGCCCAGCAGATCAACGACGAGATCATGCGCGACCCGCACAGCCGGGACGGCTGGATCTTCGTCGATGTGCTCGGGGACGAGGGGGACAACTCGGGCACGCTGGTGATCCGGGAGCGCGAGGCGGCCGACGACGAGGCCGAGCACGTGTTCATCCAGTTCCCGGAGGTGTCGATCACCAACAGCTCGGGCGGCGACGCGCCGGCCTGGGTGGTGAAGGAGACCTCCGACACCGCTGTGGTGCTGTTCGACTACGACTACCGCGATCTGGAGACCGATGGTCTGAACCGGGGCGTGGGCGTCAACGAGCAGCGCGACGGGGGCACGCTCTCGACGGACAACACGCGCTTCATCACCTTCGAGGACACGACCGGCATCAACCGGGCGATCCTGCAGGACGGTGACGATGGCGGTGCGCTGGTCGAGGGTCTGGACATCACGGTGTTCGACCAGCCGGGCAGCCCGGACTTCCGCGACGGCGACGACGCCTTCGAGGACGGGGTCGAGGTGCTGCTGCGCGACCGCATCGCGACCGACCCGAACGACGCCTATCTGCCGTTCGACGACGACAGCGAGGCGGTGGCCGGCAATGGCGGAGGCCGCGGTCAACCCCAGAACGGAGACTTCTCTGCCCTCAATGGCGACGACAATCTCCGCGGCGGATCCGGCATCGATACCCTGCTCGGCTTCACCGGGGACGACCGGATAACGGCGAGCGAAAACTTCGACCCGTCGCTGTTTCTCGAGACCTATGATGGCGGCGTGAACCTCGTGGTGGACGATGCGACTGGGGTGATCGTCGAAAATGCGGCCAATGCCTCGGGGCTCGAGCAGGAGGCCGGATCCGGCCAGACGCGTCTGCGTTTCTTCGACACTCTCATCATCGAGGAGGGGACCGAAGAGACCGACCGTGCAGCCTACGCCGCCGGCTCCGTCTTCTTTGTCGACATCACCGGCACCGCGGAGGACTTTGGCTTCGATGGCCTTCTCTCCGTTGACGACGACCAGGACGGGCTGATCGAGCACACCGCGACGATCCTCAATATGGAGGTGATCCGCACCCTCTCCGACACGGAGCAGGACGCGCTCAGCTTTGCCTCCGACTTCACCGGCCTTGTCTATGACAACTCAAGCGGGATGGGGGACACCGGCTTTACCGACGCAAGCGGTGCCGTGGCGAGCGGTCAGCTGCAGGGCTTCGAGAGTGTCTCGGGCACGGCCAGTGACGACACGCTGCTCGGTGGCAAGCAGGATGAGACGCTCTCTGGCGGCGCCGGCGATGATGCGCTCGAAGGCGGGGACGGCGACGACAGCCTCATCGGCGGGTCCGGCGACGATCTGCTCGAGGGCGAAGGCGGCAACGACACGCTCGAGGGCGGCGATGGCTGCGACACGCTCACCGGCGGTGACGGCGACGACGTGCTGCTGGGCGGGGCCGACGCCGACCTCTTCAGCAACTTCGACATCGCCACCGGGTCAAGCGCCGAGACGCCGTTCGACGGCACCGACACTTACGACGGCGGGCTGGGCGACGACGTCTTCCTGATCGCAGCGGCAGCCGACAACACCAACATCATCGAGGGCGGAGAGGGCAACGACTACGTCCACATCGACAGCGCGGACGACGAAGCCATCGCCGATGTGATCACCGACGCGAGCGGCGGGCTGGTGCTCTCGTTGACCGATCTCGACAGCGTGCTGGACGGCGATGACGTCACCATCACGTTCTTCGGCGACGGCGACAACGGCGATGAAGAGGACGAGGATGGCGACGATGAAGACGAGGGCTTCGTCTTCGACTTCCTGATCAAGGGCAAGACCGTCACCGAGACCATAATCGTCGGCGCGGTTGCCGATGCCACCGATGCGGAGCAGGTCGCGACCGCGGTCTTCGACGCGCTGGAGAGCCGAGGTTATTCGGTGAACCAGGACCAGGGAGGCGCGACCGTCACCATTGAGGACATGGGCGGCATGGACGTCGCGGTGAACAACATCACCGCTGTCGGCACGCTCGACATCGACCTGCGTGCTGGCGAGGGCCTGACCGCCACCACCGATCAAGGCGAGGGACTGAGTCTCGATGTGCGGGGGTCAGACTTCACGGGCGTCGACAAGGTGAACCTGAACGGCGGCGACATCTCGATCTCCGATACGACCTTCGACTTTAGCGACCTCATCATCGCGGGCTCGGGCAGTGTGGATATCGATGCGGTCGGTGATGACGGCGAGTTGGTCACCAACTTCCTGTCCGAGGACAATCTCGATGTCTCCGCAGCAGACCTGCTCACCATAGGTTTCCTCGAGGTCGACATGGATGGCGGTGACGGCAACGACACCCTCATCGGCAACGACGAGTTTGGCGAGGACATCGAAGGCAATGACGGCGACGATCTGCTCATCGGCGGTGGCCAGGACGATGACATCCAGGGCGGTGAAGGCGACGACACCATCTTCGGTGGCGATAACGACGACCTGACCGACGAGACCGACGGCGAGGATGATAGCGACGACGATCTGATCCAGGGCGGCTCCGGCAACGATAATCTGTTCGGTGAGCAAGGCGCAGACGACATCGAAGGCGACAGCGGCGACGATCTGATCGAAGGCGGCGACGGGGACGACAGTCTGCACGGCGACGACCGGGATGTTGCATCCGAGAGCGGCGACGATACCGTCGATGGCGGGTCCGGTGACGATACCGTCGAGGGCGGGCTCGGCGATGACAGCCTGCTCGGCGGCGACGGCGAGGATATCGTCGACGGCGGGTCCGGCGACGACGCTCTCGACGGCGGGGACGACGCGGACGACCTCAGCGGCGGCTCCGGCAACGACACGCTGATCGGCGGGGACGGCGACGACACGCTCGAAGGCGGCGAAGGCTCGGACGAGCTGACCGGCGGCTCCGGCGCGGATGTCTTCGTCTTCGGCCCGGGCGCGTCCACCAACGCCCAATCGAGGCCGACCGAGCCGGGACCGGACTGCATCACCGATCTCGACCGCGACGAGGGCGATGTGATCGACTTCACAGCCTTCGGGACCGAGTTCGTCGTAAGCAACATGGACCGCTCGAACTTCCTCGTGGTCGAGGAGGCCTTCGACGATCCGGCCGCCGACATCCATCTGGTGGCCGTCGGGGACGACACTCAGGTGATCCTGGATGTGAACGGCGACGGGCTTTTCAGCCAGGAAGACGTCGTATTGGTCGTCAAGGACCGCACCGATCTTGCGGGCTCCGACATCATCGGAAGCACCACGCTGGTCGGCGGTGACGATGACGACCTGCTTGTCGGCAGCCCGGATGACGAGGCCTTTGTCGGCGGTGCCGGCAACGACACGGTCATCGGCAATGGCGGGGAAGACAGCTTCATCTTCAACAGTGCCGATGCCCTGCCGGTTTCGGCGGCCGATGGCGATGGCATCACGACGGACATCATCACCGACTTCGAGGCCGGTGATCGGCTGATCATCGAAACGCCAGCAGGCGGGGCACCGGTCAGCACGGCTCCCGTTGCCGGGACTGCGCTTTCGGCCGGAGATGCTCTGTCCGACGAGGTGCTGATCATCTTCGACGATCCGGACACTCAGGTGATCGTCGATACCAACGGGTCGGGCTTCTTCGATGCGGGTGATCAGGAGATCATCCTGGAGGACTTCGACAGCACGACCGATCCGCTGGCCATCTTCTTCTTCTGAGGCCAGCCGCCGTCGCCTGCGGGCACGGCCAACGACCCGCGAAAGGGCCGCCCAACCGGCGGCCCTTTTTTGTGGGCAGCACCGGCCACCGGTGGCCAATATATACATTCCCTATGATGTGATTTTCTTCACGGCGTGCGACGGCGATGCTGGCCATCCTTTTCCTTGCGGAAAGCAGTCGATTTTCCGGATTTCTCGGTCTAGCCTCGGCGGACCGATTTGATGAAGGCGTTGCCCGCAGGCGCCGCGGCCCTGCGCGCCATTTGAGTGAGGAGGTGCCCAAACCATCCCTGACCGACAGCACCGTGCTCGGCTCGGTTGATCGGGCCAGCGGTTCGGCGGGGTCTGCCAGTTTCGTCCCACGTATAAGGAACCATCCGATATGGAAGAAGATGACGTCGTTCTCTCTGTCGATCCTGTCACGCAATTGGTGACCGTCGACGACCCCGATCCGACCCTGTCCGTCCTCTGGGACCGCGCCGTGCAGGAGGCCGTCATCGAGGCCTCCACCGGCCCGACCATCGCCTCGCGCGCCTACTCGATCACGCACACGGCGATCTTCGATGCCTGGGCGCAGTTCGATCCCGATGCGATTGCAACCACGATCGGCGACGATCTCCAGGTGGGCGCAGAGCTCAGGACCGACGAGTTCAAGGCGATCGCCATGAGCAAGGCGGCCTATGACGTTCTGGTCGATCTGTTCCCGGACCGAGAGGCGGCCTTTGCCGACACCTTCCGGGAAGCAACCGGGCTCGAGGTGGATGCCCTCGAGATCGAACCGCCGAACGCCTCCCTGGAGCAGGCCTTCCTGATCGGCCTGGAAGTCGCGGCAGCCCTTCTCGCTGCGCGCGCGGACGATGGATCCAACCAGGACGGCGGCTATGCGGACACGACTGGTTACACGCCGGTCAATTCGAGCCCCCTCGACATCGTCGAGATCGACCGCTGGACGCCCGAGAACGTTCCGATTGACCCTGTGGATGCGGACCCGGAGCAGAGCTTCCTCACTCCACAATGGGGCAGCGTCACGCCGTTCGGGATCGCCTCGGGCGATGCAGCGCGCCCCGACGCGCCGGAGCCCTTCTTCCTGCCCGGTGTGGATGCCACGCTCAATTTCAGCGCGGGCACGATCTCCCTGACCGAGGGCGGTGAGACGACCGAGATCCCCGTATCACGAGATCTGATTGGCACGGTGATCAACCCCGGCTTTATCACCCAGACCGAGCAGGTGATCGACTTTAGCGCCAACCTCACCGACGAGGAAAAGCTGATCGCGGAGTTCTGGGAGGATGGCGGGGGCACCTCGTTCCCCCCGGGGACTTGGATGACATTTGGCCAGTTCGTCTCGGCGCGGGACGACCACAGCCTCGACACCGATGCCAAGCTCTTCTTTGCGCTCAGCAACGCGGTGATGGATGCGGGCATCGCCACGTGGGAGGCCAAGGTCTTCTACGACTACGCGCGTCCGGTGCGCGTGATCCGCGATCTCGGCACGCTTGGTCTGATCGGAGAGGAGGGCACGGATGCCATCACCGGCGAGACCGGCTTTGTGATCGACGCCTGGGCGGGGCCGGGGCTCGGCACTCAGACGATCCTTGCCGAGAACTTCCTGACCTATCAGACGCCGGGGCTCGACCCCTCCCCGCCCTTTGCCGAGTACACCTCGGGCCACAGCGCGTTTTCGGCGGCCG
>JBCCYT010000186.1:0-8196 GCA_039188975.1 Actinomycetota bacterium | reverse complement strand
CCTTCACCGTGCGGCTCGATCCAGCCACCTTCGCCTTCGGGCTTCGCGCCGTGCGGCTCGATCCAGCCACCTTCGCCTTCGGGCTTCGCGCCGTGCGGCTCGATCCAGCCACCTTCGCCTTCGGGCTTCGCGCCGTGCGGCTCGATCCAGCCACCTTCGCCGTGCGGCTCATAGCGTCCGACCTCCCTTGCGGAAGTAGACCAGGGTTGCGACAAGCATCACCGCCATCAAGACGAACGACAGCGCCGCCCCGAACGGCCAGTTCCGGGCACTGAGGAACTGCACCACGATGTAGCTGCCGAGCAGCGTCGTCTTGGCGCCACCCAAAATCTCCGGCGTCACGTACGCCCCGAGACTGGGAATGAACACAAGGATCGAACCGGCGATCACGCCCGGCATCGACAGCGGCAACAAGACGTGGCGGAACGACTGCCACCCATTCGCATACAGATCTCGGCTCGCTTCCAGCAGCTTGGTGTCAATGCGTTCGATCGAGGCGTACAACGGCAAGATCATGAACGGCAAAAACCCGTACACGAGCCCGAGCACGACGGCGGTCTGGCTGAACAAGAGTTCAACTTCACCGAACCCGAGTGCGTCGGTGGTCTGCGACAACGGACCGTCGTTCCCGAGAATGACCCGCCACGCAAAGTTCCGCACCAGGAAGTTCGTCCAGAACGGAATCATGACGAACACGAGCATCACGTTGCGGACCTTGGGACTGCGCGTCGCCAAGAAGTAACTGAACGGGTAGCCGACAACCAGACAGATCCCGGTCGTGATCAACGCCAGCCAGAACGAGCGCAGCAGGATCTCTCGCACCACCGGATCGCCCAGCTTGGCGTAGCTGTCGAGATTCCAGCCCGACAGGTCAGTGCCGCCGAACCGATTGCGGGTCGCGAACGAATACACGATGACGATGCCGAGCGGCACCACGAAGAACAGGAACAGGTAGAAGTACGACCCCAAGGCCAACAGCTGCCCTCGACGAGCTTCTTGGCGCTTCGCCGCCGCCTCGAACTCGGGGGTTGCTTCCGCGACCTGCGGCTCGTCGGCCGCGGGGCGTTCTTCGACCGCCGTCATCAGTCCGTCACCACCGAAACTGCGCCCGGGTCCCAGGTCACCGTGATGTCGGTGCCAGGTGCATGCAGCGACGCGCCCGGCCGGTTCTCCTCTCGAACCTCGACCTCCATCCAGTCGAGCCGCACGTGATACACCCGGGCGTTACCGAGGTACGTCATGCGGTCGACCACCCCATCGATGTGGGCCCGACCCGATTCGATCTCCCCTCGCGCCGAGAGGTGAGCTCGTTCCGGACGCAGGCTCACCGCCACTGCGGTGCCAGCGGTGAGCGTCGAGGACGCAGCGACTCGCGAGCCGTTCGCGAGACAGACCGTGTCCGCGTCTTCCACGGTTCCTTCGAGCAGGTTGGTCTGTCCGATGAAGTCCGCCACGAAACGGTTCGCCGGAGCTTCGTAGATCTCCTCGGGTGAACCGACCTGGAGCAGCTGTCCATCGTGCATGACCGCGATCCGGTCGCTCATCGTCAGCGCTTCCTCTTGGTCGTGGGTCACGAACACGAAGCTGACACCGAGTTCGTTCTGCAACGACTTCAGCTCTCCTTGCATTTCCTGACGAAGTTTCAGGTCGAGGGCACCAAGCGGCTCGTCGAGCAGCAGCACCTTGGGCTCGTTGACCAGCGCCCGGGCGAGGGCGACGCGCTGTTGCTGTCCACCCGACATCTGCGAGGGCCGGCGGCCTTCGAGTCCGCTGAGCTGCACGAGCTCGATCGCCTCGCCCGCCTTGCGTCTGGCCTCGGCCTTGTCGACGCCTTGCATCTTCAAGCCGAAGGCCACGTTGTCGAGCACGTTCATGTGCGGAAACAGCGCGTAGTTCTGAAAGACCGTGTTGACCGGCCGCTTGTTGGGCGGGAGCGTGCCGACCTCATCGCCGAAGATCTTGAGGCTGCCCATCGTCGGGAACTCGAGCCCGGCAATCATCCGCAATGTCGTGGTCTTGCCACAGCCCGACGGGCCGAGCATGGCGAAGAACTCGCCGTCCTCGATCGCAAGGTCGATGTTGTCGACCGCGACGACCTCGTCGAAGCGTTTCGTGATCCCTGTGAGTTCGACCGCTGCGGTCATCAGTTGGTCCCCCAGTCGTAATTCTGCTGCACCATGCGCAAGTAGGTCATGACCTCGACGTCGGCGACCCCATCGACGTCTCGGATTTCGTTGCTCACATCGAGCAAGTGATCGGTGTCGCGACACACCACCTCGGCGAGCACATCGAACCGACCGGTCGCGATCACGGTGTAGTCCACCGCATCGTTCTGACTGATCTTCTCCGCAGCCGTGTCCACCGCTCGGGCGATCTTCACGCCGAGCATCGCCATGATCGGGTACCCCAACGACACCGGGTCGGTGACCGCGACAATCTGAATCACACCGCGGCTTTGCAACCGATTGACCCGCTGTCGGACCGCCGCCTCGGAGAGGCCGACCAAGGGTGCCAGTCTCGAATACGCAGCGCGACCATCGACTTGCAGCTCACGAATGATCGCCTTGTCGATCTCGTCGAGCTCCGCCGGGGTCATGCGAACCGCTCCATCTCGCCCATCGCCTCGGTGAGCGACTGGCGCAACACCTGATTCATGACATCGAACTCCTCTGGCCCTGCGATCAGCGGCGGTGAGAGCTGGATGACCGGCTCACCGCGCGCGTCGGCGCGGCACAGCAGCCCGAGGTCGGCCATGCGGTTCGACAGGAAGGAACGGAGCAGATGATGCGCTTCGTCGGCGGTGAACGTCTCCTTCGTCGCCGGATCCTTCACCAGCTCGATGCCGTAGAAGTACCCCATGCCTCGCACATCGCCGACGATCGGAAGATCGGCGAGATCGTCGAGTGCGGCCCGAAAGTGAGCTTCATTGGCCATGACATTGCCGAGCAGATCGTCGCGCTCGAACAGGTCGAGGTTGGCAAGCGCCACCGCACACGAGACCGGGTGGCCGGCGAAGGTGTAGCCGTGCAGGAATTGTTCGTCGGTATCGGCGAACGGCTCGGCGATCCGGTCGCTCACGAGCATGGCACCGAGTGGGGCGTAGCCAGAGGTGAGGCCCTTGGCGCTGGTGATGATGTCGGGCTGGTAGCCGAGCCGCTCACAGCCGAACATCGTGCCGAGGCGCCCGTAGGCGCAAATGACCTCGTCGGACACCAGCAGCACGCCGTAGTGATCGCAGATCTCCCGCACCCGTTGGAAGTAGCCCTCGGGTGGGGTGAAGCACCCGCCGGCGTTCTGCACCGGTTCGAGGAACACGGCGGCGATGGTGTCTGGGCCTTCACGCAGAATCGCCTGCTCGATCTCTTCTGCAAAGTACGACTCATCGGCGGCGTGAGCAGGAAGCCGGTAGGAGTTGGTGTTGGGAACCTTGATTGCGCCGGGCACCAGTGGTTCGAACGCACCCTTGACCGAGGCCAGCCCGGTGATCGACAGCGCTCCCATCGTCACGCCGTGGTAGCTCAGATCGCGACTGATCACCTTGTGACGGAGTGGTTCGCCGATCATCTTGAAGTACTGCCGGGCGAGCTTCCAGGCCGATTCGACGGCCTCGGAACCGCCGCTCGTGAAGAAGACCCGATTCAGGTCGCCGGGCGCGTACTCGGCCAGCCGGGCGGCGAGGGTGACCGCCGCGGGATGGGCGTAGGTCCAGATGGGAAAGAACGCGAGCGTCTCGGCTTGGGCACCTGCCGCAGCGGCCAATTCGGGGCGTCCGTACCCGGCTTGGGTCGTGTACAGACCGGCCAAGCCATCGAGGTACCGCTTGCCCTCACTGTCCCAGACGTAGCATCCCTCGCCCCGTTCGATGACGGTCATGCCATCGACGCTCGATCCAAGGCTGGAGAACTGGCCCCAGAGATGCCGGCTCGCCAGCGCAGCCAAGTCTTGATTCGACGCAGCCATGGACAGGTCCCCTCCCCTCAATGGGCACGGATTCAACACCAGAACCTGACCGCTCGCAACCGATTCGGTTGCAGGAGGTCAGAGTGCCGATCACAATGCGAAACATGTTGCTGTCGGTAACCAACGACAAAAGCGCGGTGATCGCGTCGTGAACGAACTCGAGTACGTACCGATTGCGCCCGAGTTCGCCGACGAACTCGAAGCGCTCGAACTCGCCGTTTTTCCCACGATCGACCCCGCTGATCTCTACCGGGCCGATGAGCTGCGGGAACTCGCAGAGCTGTTTCCCGAAGGCAACTACATGGTGCTCGACGATGGACGAGCCATCGCCATGGGGTTGGGGATCTTCACCGACTTCGACTTCGAACACACCCAGCATGCGCTGTCTGAGGTCGGGGGCAACGAGCATCACTCGATGGACAACCCGTGGTACTACGGCACCGACATCTCGGTGCATCCCGACTATCGCGGTCGCGGTATCGGACGGCGCCTGTACGACCTCCGCAAGACGTGCGTCCGCCAGTTCAACAAGCGAGGAATCGTCGCCGGCGGTGTTTTGCCCGGATACGCAGATCACATCGACGCACTATCGGCGCAGGAATACATCGACAAGGTGGTTGCCGGGCAGCTTTATGATCCGACACTGACCTTTCAGATCGAGAACGGGTTCGAGGCACGGGGCGTGATCGAGAACTATCTCGATGACCCAACCGTCGGAAACAACTCGGTGCTCATCGTGTGGGACAACCCGGAGTATCAACCATGACCGCGACGCTCAAGGCCACCAGCGGTCGAATCGACGCGTTGTTCGATGCGCTCGATGCCGACCCCGAGAAGCCGGATCATGTGGCCGGCACGTGGCGATACGCGTCGCTGGCCGAGGGAGCGCTCGAGACCGGCGTGTGGGAGGCGACCGTGGCGACCTGGACCGAGGACAACTACGCCGTCGATGAGGTGTGCGTGATGCTCGCCGGCCATCTCCGGTTGACCGACCACGACGGCGAGGTCCACGACCTCCGAGAAGGCGATGCCTTCCATCTTCCGCGCGGCTGGGCTGGCACGTGGCAGGTCGTTGAAGACATGCGGAAGTTCTACGTGATCTTGCCATGAGCCCCGTCGACCTCCTCGCCGGCGCAAAGCCTGCGGTCTATTGGACAGACCAACCCGACGCACCGGATGACCGCGCGCCACTCGCCGGCGCAACAACGACCGATTTGTGCATCATCGGAGGCGGCTTCACCGGCCTGTGGGCTGCGGTCCAGGCCCTCGAAGCCGAACCCGGGCGACAGGTGACGGTGCTCGAAAGCGAACGATGCGGCTTCGGGGCCTCGTCTCGCAACGGTGGATTCTGCGACGCCAGCCTCACCCATGGCTTCTTGAACGGCCTGTCGCATTGGCCCAAGGAGATCGACACGCTGGAGCGGTTGGGCGAGGAGAATCTGACCGGCCTGATCGACACGATCGAGCGACACCAGATCGACGCCCGGCACCGCCGGACCGATGAGATCACGTTTGCGCTCACCGAGTGGCAATGCGACGACCTCGACGAGACCGCAGCGATCTACGCCGAACACGGCGTTCCTCATCGACGGGTCAACCAAGCCGATGCGCGGGCGCTGGTCGACTCGCCGATGTTTCTCGGCGCGCTGGTCGACATCGGTTCGATTGCGCTGCTCGACCCGGCACGACTCGTGTGGGGCCTGGCGCATGTGGTTGAGCAGCTCGGCGGAGTAATCCACGACCACAGCCGGGTCTCCTCGATCGACGACGAGGGCGGCCGACTCCGAGTCCGGACCGACGGGGGTGCCGTCGACGCCGACCGGGTCATCGTCGCCACCAATGCATTCGCCGAACCGGTGCGCGAAATTCGACGCTATGTCGTGCCGGTGTATGACCATGTCTTGATGACCGAGCCACTCTCAGCGGCCCAGCTGCTGGCGATCGGCTGGTCGGGCAACGAGGGCCTCACCGAGGCATCGAACCAGTTCCACTACTACCGGCGCACCGTCGACAACCGAATCCTGTGGGGCGGCTACGACGCGAACTACTACTACGGCAACGGCATGGGCGCCGAGTACGAGGATCGGCTCGACAGTCACGAGCTGATCGCTCGGCAGTTCTTCGAGACGTTCCCGCAGCTCGAGGGCCTCAGCTTCACTCATCGGTGGGCGGGCCCGATCGGCACGACGTCAAAGTTCTCAGCTGCCTACGGCACCGGGCATCGCGGCCGGCTCGCCTGGGCGGCGGGTTACACCGGTCTCGGTGTCGGCGCCTCGCGGTTCGGTGCCCGCGTGGCGCTCGATCTCGTCGACGGCATGACGACAGAACGGACCGAGCTGGAGATGGTGCGTCGCAAACCGATGCCGTTCCCGCCCGAGCCACTTCGGTCAGCCGCCATTCAGACCACCCGCCGCGCGATCGCCAAGGCCGACCGCACTGGCAAACCGGGCGTGCTGCTTCGAACCCTCGATCGCTTCGGAGTCGGCTTCGACAGCTGAACCGTGACGGCGCCGCCACCCCTCTCGATCCTCGGAACGTCGGCGCGACTCCGGCGCTGGCTCGAAGCGGACCGTGATCCCTTTGCGGCGATGAACGCCGACCCGGTCGTGATGGCCGATCTGGGCGGCCCTCTTGGCCAACAGGCCAGCGATGCGAAGCTCGAACGATTCGAAGCGGCGTTTATCACCGGCGGCATCGGGCGTTGGGTGATCGAGTCGCTCGAGGACGGCACGTTTCTCGGCTACGCCGGGCTCATGCCCCACGGCCCTGACCATCCACTTGGCCCCCACCATGACATCGGCTGGCGCTTGACCCGAGATGCCTGGGGTTGCGGTTTTGCATCCCAAGCGGCTCGCCTCGCCCTCACCGATGCCTTCGACCGCATGGGGCTCGATGAGGTGCTCGCCTACACGACACCCACTAACGAACGTTCGCAGGCAGTGATGGCGCGGCTCGGCCTGCACCGCGACGCAAGCCGTGACTTCGACATGTGCGATGATACGGCCGCTGATGGCGGTGCTCGTTGGCGTGACATCGAGTGCATAGCAGCTGCAGGTTGTCGATGTCGCTGCGCCCGTGGTGTTCCCAGTGACGGGGATGATGCGCTTCACCGTGCGCAACCGGAGCGCCGCATTCGTCGCAGCCGCGATCACGAGCGATCAGCGAAAACCACTGATCCCGGCTCGCAAGCCGGGTTGAACGGCCGAGCCACAACGGGCGGCCATCGCCGGAGAACACGTGCCCGACGACCTCCGCCGCCGAGCCGAGCTCGATCAGCACCTCGTCGGGAACGGGCGTGCCGTCGGCAAGCTCGGTCTCACCAGTCGCAAGGTTGTGGAAGAGGTGCACCATGTCGCGAGGGTGGGGCTTCCCCGTGCTCGTCGCCGGCTTCGACGTCATGATGTCGACGAAGGCGTCGGCCGCTCGCTGTTCGGGGCTGCGCTGATCGTCTGGCGTGCCGTCGCGGCCGCCGTCGGCTCGCCACAGTGCGTCGATTCGTTGCCGCAACGCGGCGAGGACCCGGGCGCCGTTGATCGCGTCGAGCTCGGCGTGCACCTGCACCATGCCATCGCTCGCGGTCCAGAACCGGACCGAACGCTTCTGGCGCTGCCGCCGATGCCGTTGCTTCTTGGCCTTCCGCGTCTCTCGAGCGTTGGCCCACTCGCGTGCCTTCTTGGCGAACCGGTCAGCCGGCATGTCCGCTGCTAGGTCGGCGAGCTCATCGGCTTCCGCGGGCGAGGTCCGCGCCGCCGCATCGGCCGCTTCCTCGGCGTGTTCGGTCGTGATTTCGCCATCGGCGAGCTTCTGTGCCACCGTCGGCATGTCCTTGAGCGCCGACGCCGTCTTCGCATCCTTCTTCGACTTCCGAGACGATCGCCTCGACTGGTTCCGACCCATTCGCTCGGCATCCGAACCGTTGTCGTCCAGACCGTCGATGGCTGCGAGCACCAAGAGCCGGTTGGCCTCCGCCAGCGCAATGACCTTGTCGCGCGCGTCGAGGGCATCGGCGAGCTCGGGCCGAGAGAGAGCAGCAGAGGGATCAAATGCCTTCAGCTCCGCCAAACCCGCCTCGAACATGCCTCCACCGTATACGAACGTACGTTCGCTTTGCAAGAGGTCGTCGCAATCTTCTGGTGCTCAAAAGGGGCGTCGATCGCGGCAACGAGAGAAGCAGAAACCACCACTCCGAGCGACGACACCAAGCGGGCACGAGCGGAAGGGGAACCACCAGCCCGT
>JBCCYT010000185.1:0-8230 GCA_039188975.1 Actinomycetota bacterium | reverse complement strand
CGAGTTCGTCGGCCACGGCGCCGACCTTGTCCTTGCGCAAGAAGCCGTTGAAGCCCTTGTGCCGGCCCTTGAACACCACCTCATCGAGGTCGGGGACAACCCGTCGCCACGCGTCGGACGTGAACCGTGGATTCGACTCCGTGGCGCGGAAATAGGTGGTCGGAACCCCAGCCGCGATCGGGGCGTGGAGCTTTGCCTGCCACGGGATCTCGACCACGACGCGAGCACCCTCGGGCACGATGTCGGGAACGTCGGGGATGTCGGGGATCTCGAGCATGTCGGCATCAAAATCGGCTGCCGTTGCGGCTGGCTCAGTTGTCGGCGCGCTGCGCTCGAGGGCACGCTCGTCAGTGGGAAGCACATCGCCCCGGGCGAGCGCCGCCGCCTCGGCGGCCTTCGCGGCAGCGACCTTGCGGCGGACCTTCGGCCGCACGAGCCGGGTTGGGCGGAGCATCAGCTCCAAGACGTTGGGGCCAACCATCCACGTGATCGCGTTCTTCACCTTTTGACGAGGCGTGATGTAGGCCTTCGACGTCCGCAGGCGTCGCCAGCGGTCACGTTCTTGTTGAAGCTCCTCCATACCCCCGGGGCGCAGGAGGCCCTTGTAGCTCCACCACTTGTTCCGGATCGTGTTGGCGTTCGACAGGATCTCCAGGTTGGGGAAGTAGGTGTCGAGCAGGACGACTTCGTCGATGAGATGGCCATCCGCACGCAGCAGGCGAGCGATCTCGACCGCCACGGAGCCGGCGAACGACCAGCCGGCGAGGAGCACGTGGCGCCCTTCGAACCGCTCCCATTCGACGGCATCCCGCATCGCCTGGGCCAGCTCCGGCACCGTCAAGAGCAGGTCGGGATCGAGCAGCCATTCGTAACCGAGGACGACCACCTCGATGCCCTCGGGCAATGCCTCGGCCAAGCCTTGGTAGCCGAAGACCTCGCTCCACGCGGTGGGCATCACGATGACGGGTCCGGTGGGCGTGCCCTTCCGCAGCTGGACCTCAGTGATCCGCTCGGCGGGAGGAATCTCGCCGCGCAACTCACTCTCGAGGACGCGGATCATGCCCGCCGGCGACGGTGCGCCGACGAGGACCGCAATGGGCACCTGTTCGTCGAGTTCATCATCGAGTCGAGCGGCGAGCGCGACTGCGGTGAGGGAATCGCCACCCAACGCGAAGAAATCGCTGTCGGCGGCGATCACATCACCCGGGAAGGTCTCGCGCCAGGCCCGGTACACCGCCTCGGCGAGCGGCGAGTCGATCTCGACGGTGGCGCCGAGTTCACCGGCCGCCGGATCCGGCAGGGGCAGTCGTTGCGCCGCCCCACGATCGACCTTGCCGTTTGCCGTTTGCGGAAGCGATGGCTGGGCGATGAAGCGGCGAGGAATCGACCCGGCCGGGAGCACGTCTCGGAGTCGGGTCCGATAGGCCGCCTCGTCGACCGCCGTGTCGGTCAGGACATGAGCGACCAGTTGCCGAGGTTCTCCGACGGCGACCACGACCGCGGCGGTGACCTCGTCGAAGGCTTCGAGTTCCCGCTCGATCTCGCCCGGTTCGACACGAACGCCACCGACATTGAGCTGATCGTCGAGGCGGCCGAGGAAGTACAGAACGTCATCTACGGCGCGAACGAGATCGCCGGTTCGGTACCAGCGGTGCCCGTCGGTCTCGATGAACCGCTCGGCGGTGGCTGCATCGTCGCCGAGATACCCGGCGGTCACGCCCGGACCGGCGATCCAGAGTTCGCCTGCCACCCCGACCGGGACCGGTAGGCCATCGCTCCCGGCAACCCGGGCGGTCGCACCGGGGATCGGTGCTCCGATCGGGACGGGGTCGTCGCCGGCGACGAGCCGATGCGCGGTCGACCAGACCGTCGCTTCGGTCGGGCCGTACTCGTTCACGAGGGCCACATCGGGCGCCAGGGCCGCGTAGCGCTCGACGAGCGCGGCCGGACAGGCTTCGCCCGCCACGATCGACACGTCGAGGTCGGTGATCGCCTGCGGAGCTCGGTCGAGCAGGGCGGACGCAAGGCTCGGCACCATCAGGGTGTGGCTGACATCCAGGCGGTCGATCACGCCCGCAATGCGATCGACGTCTCGGACATCGGCGTCACTCGGGACGACCACCGCACCGCCGGTCGCGATCGGCCAGTACAAGCCGACGACCGAGCTGTCGAAACCAGGACTCGACGTCACGAGGAATCGCCGCGGGTTCGCGTCGAACCACACCTCACGGGCCGCCGTGCTGGCCGCCAGATTGCCGTGGGTGACAGCCACACCGCGAGGCACACCGGTCGACCCCGAGGTGAAGATCACATAGCTGTCATCGTCGACGGTGATGTCAGCCACGCGGTCTCGTAGCGCGCTGGTGGCGATGTCGGCGTCGTCGGCGTTGCGCTCGGCAGCAACAACGCGAGGAGCGAGCGAGCCGAGCCGTTCGGGATCGTCGGTGACCACGACGTCGAGACCAGCTGCGTCGGCAATCGAGCGGAGACGACCATCGGGCAAGGTGGGATCGAGTGGCACGGCGGCGCCACCGGCTGCCTGTGCGGCATAGAGCGCAACGACGAGGTCGACCGACCGGCGCACCGCGACACCGACTCGCCGCGGTCGACCGCCATCGGCGATAGCCGCCGCCGTTGTCTCGATCGCCGCCGCGAACGCCCGGTAATCGAGCGAGGCGCCACGTGCATCGACAACTGCCGTCGCCGCCGGCGTCGCCTCCGCATGGCCGACCAGTCGCTCGAGCACGAGCGGGGCGTCGGGGAGCGTCGGGCCGCGAAGGTCCCGCGGTCGGTGTCCGGCGGTGAGCTCACCGGCGGTTGCGGACGGGGTCCGCACACCCGAAGCGAGGACGTCACCGAACGCTTCGAGCATTCGCTGGGCCATCTCGGCACCGATGACCGAACCTCGATATTCGAGACCGAGCTGGATCGAGTCGCCGCGTTCTTGCACGAAGAACGTCGCGTCGACCACCGACGAACCAGAGTGCAGGATCCGTTGGTCGGCGATTGCCCCCGGGTACGTCGGCGCTTCGATTCGGTCGTACGCAAGCATCACCGAGACGTCAGGGACCGGCCGTCCCGCAGTACGGGCATCGCGGATGACCCACGCGTACGGGTAGGTGCGATGTGGCAGCACCGAGGCCATGGTTGCGGCTGCTCGCTCGACGGTGTCGACAAATCGATCGGCCGGCTCGACCCGCACGGGCACGGCGATCGGGTTCACGTAGTAGCCGATCAGATCGGCGGTATCGGGACGGTCGTTCGTCGAGGCGGTGATGCCGACCTGCACCTCAGTCGTTCCGGCGAACGCCGCAAACACGGTGCCTGCAGCCGCCAAGGCGGTGGCGAACGCGGTCGGACCGGTTGCGGCGAGCTGTGACGTCGTGACGTCGGAGGCAGCCACGAGGTAGCCGTCGGCCTCGGGCCCATCGACCGCCGTTCGCCGCGGCGCCGGCGTGCTCGCGTCGAGCAACTCGGCCCAGAACCGCGCGCTGGTGTCGTTGCGCTCGTGGAGCCGACGCTGCGCCAAGGTGTGGCGGGCATAGGTGGTGGGGAGGGCGGGGAGATCGTCACCGGCAATCCGGGTGGTGATCTGTCGCCAGAAGGCATCGAACGTGCCCGCTCCGACGACGATGTGGTGCATGCCGAGCAGCAGCCCGATTCGGCCGTTGCCGAGATCGGCGATGTGGGCTCGGACCAGAGGTCCGGCGTCGAGATCGTACGGCTCCCGCTGGATCGCGGCTGCCCGCTCCTCGAGCGCCGATGAGGTCATCTGACCGAGGTCGACGACGCGCACTGCATCGTCTCGGCTCATCGGCGTTCGGTCAGCATCGAAGCGGGTATGCAGCGTCTCGTGATGCATGACGACATCGCGGATCGCTGCCTCGAGCATCGAAACATCGATCGGCGCAGTCGTTGCGTCGAGGGTGTAGAGACGGGTGACGTTGTACCGGGTGTCGTCGGGGTTCGTCCGATACTCGAAGAGCATGTACTCCTCGCCCGCCGAGAGCGGGAGCGGCCCGGTGGTCATCGAGTCGAGCGCAGCACGGTCGTTCGGCTCGGCGTCGTAACCGTCGACGACCTCGGCGAGTTCGCGCACGGTCCGGGCCCGGAACACGGCCGCGTCGGACAGATCGGTCTCGAACTGGTCGTCGATGAACGCAACCACGGCGAGCGCATCGAGGGACGCCCCGCCCAGGTCGAAGAAGTCGTCGGTGACACCGACCGTTTCGAGCCCGAGAACATCGGCCCAGATCGAGGCCAACCGTTCCTCGGTCGGGGTTTCGGGGGCGACTCGTTCGCCGCCTTGGCGGTGGAACCGAGTCGGTGCGGGGAGGAGGCTGGGGTCGGCCTTGGCGCTCGCCGCAAGCGGCACCTCGTCGACCCGGACGAAGGCAGCGGGGATGGCGTGCGCCGGGAGATGATCTCGAAGTGCCCGACGCAGGTCGTCGGGATCGAGATCGAGCCCGTCAGTGGTCTGGTACCACGCCGTCAACACACCGCTGGTCTTCGGCTCGTAGCCGACTCGGGCGAGCAGATCGGCGACTTCCGCCTCGTCGATCTCGTCGTCGAGTTCCTCGAGCGCTTCGTCCCGGGTCTTGTGCCCGAGTCGGACGTCCCAGCTGTAGGGCTCGGCGTAGTTGTGGTAGCCGCGCTCTCGCTGGTGGACTCGAATGCCAGCGACGTTGATGAGACAGTTGGTGGACCGGCCGGTGTCGTCGGGCCGCACCCACGGGGCACGGCGATCGAGATAGTCGTACAGCTCGGCAAGCGGCACATCGACATACCGGTAGAAGTCGACGAACTCGATGCGCTCGAGCACGGTCCCGTCGTCGAACACCCGCTGCTCGGGCAGGAGCTTGGTGACTGCGTCCTGCGTCTCGTGATACACCCGGCGGGCTTCGAGCACGGTGGCGTCGATCTCATCCGGGTCGAACCGGCCCGCTTCGAACTGGTGCGGCACCAGTCGGGTCTCGAAGAACTGTCCACGGGACAGCCCGGTCACGATCGTCGGGATGCCGAGCTGCTCGGCGCGGGCCACCGCAAGGGTGTAGATCGTCTTGTAACAGCCTTGGCAGACGTTGGCGTACCGATCGAGGCTGTCGGCGAAGATCTCGTTCATCGAGTCGGTCGTGGCGAATTCGTGGGTGATCCCGAGGTCGGCGACGCTGCGGCGCACATTCTCCTTGGCACCTTCGGAAATGAACCCGTTGTCGAGCGTGAGGGCGTGCACCTTCCAGCCTCGATCGACCAGCTGATAGAGCGCGTAGGTCGAGTCTTTGCCACCGGACAGCAGGTGGAGACAGTCGTAGTCGCCGGTGCGACGGGCACGGGCGGCTCGCTGGCGTTCGTCGAGATCGTCGGGGGTCTTGAACCACGCCCGGGTCTGCGGTTCGACCTCGTCGAACTGGTGACAGATCGAGCACACACCGAGACCATCGATCTCGACCCCGGGTACGTCCACGCCGAGGCCGCAGCGCACGCACCGTTCGGGCTCCGCCGCCGTTGCGGTATCGGTGGGTTGCCACACCCGCACGAGCGCCATGTCGATCGTCGGTTGGGCGACGAGGGCAGCCTCGACCTCCGCCGGCTCGAGCCGGATGCCGTTGACCTTGAGCTGATCGTCCGCTCGCCCGCCGTAGACGAGGACACCGGGCCGCTCGACCCGGACTCGATCACCCGTCCGGTACCAGACCGTTCCGTCGAGGAGGTCGTGGTCGGTGCTCGCAGCGCGGTCGGCCCCGGCAACGATCCGGTCGGTTTCCGACAGCGGACTGGGGCCGAAACGCTCGACCGTCAGTTCGGGCCGGTTCAGGTAGCCGGTCGCAGCGCCGGGGCGGTGAACGAAGAGCTCTCCCCAGGCACCCGGTGGAGCGACTTCGCCGAGCGAGTCGAGCACGACGAGGCGGGTTCCCGGCGCCGAAGAACCGATCGGCACGTCGGTACCGGTGTCGATGGCGGGGTCGTACTCGTGGATCATGCAGCCGACCACGGCCTCGGTTGGTCCGTACTCGTTGAAGATCCGCACCGGGCCTGCGCACTGCTCGATGATCCGGTCAGCCGTTGGTCGACGGAACGCTTCGCCGCCGACCACGAAGGTCTCGATCGACAGCGGCCCGGGGGCGACCCGGGTCAAGATGTCGAGCTGCGACGGGGTGCCCTTGAAGAAGGTGAGCCGCTCGTCGCGGGCGATGGCGCCGAGCGCTTCCACGGGTTCGCGGTCGAAGACGACCGTGCGCCCGCCGGTCAGGATCCCGAGGAACAGGCTCGTGATCGACAGGTCGAACACCAGCGCCGAGTGCAGTGGAACCCACGGCGGTCGGGCCGGGTCGGTGTAGGACGAGATGGCGAAGTCGAGATAGTCGACCAACCCGCGGTGGCTGATCGGAACGCCCTTCGGCAGCCCGGTCGAGCCGGAGGTGTAGAGCGTGTACGCGGTGGCGTCGAGGGTGACAGTCGGGAGTGCGACGTCGACACCTGACGCCGGCGGGAGCGTGTCGAGGATGGTGAAGAGCTCGGCGTCGGCGGCAATGGTGTCGTGGCGCGTCGCCGGATCGTCAGGGTCGAGGAAGACGAACTGTCCACCAGCGCGGAGCACGCCGTGGATGGCGAGCAGGACCTCGATGCTGCGCCCCATGCGGAGGCCGACCGGTTGGCCTGGCTGCAGACCCTGGGAGCACAGCGAACGCGCAACCGCGTCGGCCCGATCGTCGAACTCGCGGGCGGTGATCGTCACCCCGTCGTGTTCCGCGACGATGTGGCCCGGCTCGGACTCGAGCTGACGGCGCACAAGCTCGTGGACCGGCAGATCGAGCTCGCGGTTCGCCGGCGCCGGGTTGAGTTGGGCCAGCGCATGCCGTTCGTCGTCGCTGAGCAGGGGAACACGACCGGCGAGCTCGTCGGGTCGGTCGATGATCCCGCCGACGATCGCAGAAAAGTGGTCAGGAAGGGCCCGGTGACTGCCGTCGACGGAGAGCCCTTCGTTGAGGTCGAGTTGCCAGGTTCGGTGCCGGGTGTCGGCGTACGGGTCGTAGGTATCGAAGACCTGCACCCGCAGGACATGGTTGGGCTCGACGTGGCCGGACGGAATCCACTCACGTTGGGTTGGGAGACCGGCGAACGCTTCCCATCGGGCCGTGCTGACATTGAGCACGACGTCGAACGGGGTGTCGGGGCTTTCGCCGGGTCGGGCCCGACGCAACACCTGCATCACGGACCGGAGCGTGCGGGCAAAGAGCTCGCGGTGGGTCTCGTCATCGTCGAAGGTGACCGTGAGCGGGTAGAGCTCCATCATCGGCCCGATGGCGTCGCTCCCCCATCGGCCGGTGCGGTGATGGACTGGAACCCCCACAACGACGGCGTTGCGACCGTCGAGTCGGCGGGCGGTGATGGCGGTGGCCATCGCGGAGATGGTCAGCAGGCTGAGTTCGGTCGACAGCGAGCGGTAGTCGCTTGTGAGGGCATCGTCGAGCCGTTCGTGCCAGGCCGCATCGGGGAGCGGGCATCGGGCGACGGCAGTCGTTCGATCACCTCGGGGGCCGTACAGATTCAGCGGCGCATGGCCTCCGACGCCGTCCGCATCGGCCCTCCAGGCAGCGGCCCGCTCGGCCCGCTCGTCGGGGTCGGCGACTGGTTCCGCGGTGGCGAAGCTCGTGGCGTACGGCGTGAGATCGGCATTGGCGGGCGGGCCGTCGTAGGCGTACGCGTGCGACACCGCTTCGGCGAGGCGTGGTGCGCTCCAGGCATCGATGCCGATGTGGTGGATGTCGTACCACCAGGTCCAGTCGTCGCGGGCGTGTCGCAGCAGCACCGAGTCGTACACACACGTCGTGGCATCGATCGGTTCGGCGATTCGCTCGGCCGACCAGGCGTCGATCTGGTCGGCCGGAAGGTCGATCACGAGCGTGTGCTTCGGCGGGGCCGACAGCACCGTCATGCGTTCGCCGTCGGGCTCGATCACGGATCGAAGCACGTCGACCTGGCGCACGACGGCATCAACGGCGGCCACGAAACGGTCTGCATCGATCTCGCCTCCGATCCGGAGGCGTTCGGCCATGTTGGCGAGCGGAGCGGTGGGGTGGCGGCGCTGACTCGCCCAGATGAGGCGTTGGGTGCGGCTGGGTTCGTACGACCCGTCTCGGCGGGCGCCGAGCGCAACCGGCGTGCTGTTGTCGCCACTCATCTCTGCGCCCTCCCCAAGCACCGACGCACCGTATCGGTCTGACTTGGG
>JBCCYT010000184.1:0-8287 GCA_039188975.1 Actinomycetota bacterium | reverse complement strand
TTTCACTTCGCTCACCCGATGGTGCTCGACTCGCTGCGTCCCTATCTCGTCGACGCTCGATCAGACGCGGTGCACTGACCCGGTCTACCGTCGAGGCTCATGAGTGTCCCGACCCTCGATGACGCCCGCACCGCGGTCTCGACCATGCAGCAGGTCGTCGACGCCGCGCTCGACCGGTTGGCAGCCGTCGGTGTCGATGACCATCAGGTCGTCGCCTACGACATCGCCCACGGAGCGGCCGCGGTCGCCTCGGCCGCCAATCTGTTGACCTACGGCGACCACGGCGAGACGGAGACCCGTTTGACGGTCGCATTCGTGGCCGACGTTGCCCACGACCTGGCGACGCGAGTGCTCGGCCGAGAGACGACGTGGGGGGTCGAGCGGGGTGCGCTCGACGCCATTCATGACTTCATGGCCGCAGGCCGATCACCCGAGCTGCTCGCCTCGCTGGTCGACGGCGCCCCCGCACACCTCGATGATGACATGCAGTTGGCCGCCGAGACCTTCCGTCGGTTCGCCGACGAGCAGATCGCCCCCCACGCCGAACACGTGCATCGAACCAACGCCAACGTCCCTGAAGAGCTGATCTCCGGGCTCGCCGAACTCGGCGTCTTCGGTCTGTCCGCACCTGTCGAGTACGGCGGCTACGCCGAGGGCGGCATCCATGACTATCTCGGCATGGTCGTTGCGACCGAAGAGCTGTCTCGGGGTTCGCTGGGCATCGGTGGTTCGCTCATCACCCGGCCCGAGATCTTGACTCGGGCGCTCGTCGCCGGGGGTACCGAAGGCCAGAAGACCGAATGGCTCCCGAAGCTCGCATCGGGCGAGGTCATGGCGGCCGTCGCCGTGACCGAGCCCGACTACGGCTCCGACGTTGCTGGCATTCGAGTCGCCGCCACACCGGCTGCCGACGGCGGCTGGGTCATCAACGGAGTCAAGACGTGGTGCACGTTCGCGGGCCGCGCTGACGTTCTCATGCTGCTCGCTCGTACCGAGCCGGGTTCGACCGACCACAAGGGCCTGAGCGTCTTCATCGTCCCCAAGCCTCGAGGTGATGGGCACAGCTTCGAGCACCGTCAAGACGGTGGTGGGGTGATGACGGGACGGGCGATCGACACGCTCGGGTACCGAGGGATGCACTCCTACGAAGTCGCGCTCGAGAACTGGTGGGTTCCGGTGGACGCCCTCATCGGCGAAGCCGCCGGTCGTGGGCGCGGCTTCTACTACCAAATGGAGGGCTTCGAGAACGGCCGACTCCAGACCGCGGCCCGGGCCGTCGGCGTCATGCAGGCCGCCTATGAAGCGGCCAAAGGTTACGCCGATGACCGAATCGTCTTTGGCTCCCCCATCGCCGACTATCAGCTCACCCAAGCCAAGCTCGGCCGGATGGCCGTGATCATCCAAGCCGCCCGGCAGCTGAGCCTCCACGTCGCCGAACTCATGGCCAAGGGTGAGGGCATGCTCGAGGCGTCGATGACCAAGGCCTACGTGTGTCGCGCCGCAGAGTGGGTGACCCGGGAGGCGATGCAGATTCACGGCGGCATGGGCTACGCCGAGGAGTACTCAGTCAGTCGCTACTACGTCGATGCTCGGGTGCTGTCGATCTTCGAGGGCGCCGATGAAACACTTGCCCTCAAAGTCATCATTCGTCGCCTGTTGGCGGAGCGGTCGTCGTAGGAATCACCAGCGGGTCGCCAGGAGCGGCGCCCACGCCGATCGTCAGCCCGTCTCCCTCGCCCAGTCGGCTGCTCACGACATCGAAGGTCCGGTCGAAGGTCACCCGCATCTGGTTGATCGTCGACTCGGGCAGATCGGTCCGATCCGGATCCGCAACCCGGATCACATATCCGTTGCCTCGGTCGACCCATGTGGGGATGTAGTGCACGCCGACGGCGTCGATGCCGCCCGCATCGTTCTCCAGCAGCTCGACGGTCGCAATCATGCCGTCTTGGCTCGCAGCGACGCAGCAATTCGCCGACTGATTCGACAAGAAGTTTCCCAGCCCGAAGACCACCCACTCGTCGCCGACCTTGTCCACCGGCTGCACGACGTGGGCGTGGTGGCCGATGACCAGATCGACGTCGTCGCTCGGGAGGATCGCTTCGAGCCAGTCGCGTTGGGATTGGATCGGCTCGTGTCGGTATTCTGCGCCCCAGTGCAGCGACACGATCACGAAGTCCGCACCGACCAACCGGGCGATCCGCGCTTCTTCGAGGATGCTCTCGGGTTCGATCAGATCGACGAGGTACAGCTGATCGCTCGGCATGCGGAAGCCGTTGAGTGAATAGGTCGCAGAGATGTGGGCGATGGTGATGCCATTCACCTCGTACAGGACCGGTGCGAGGTCTTCTTCCTCGCTGGCGGCCTGCCCGGCATACGGCAGTCCGATCTCTTGCATGACGGTGATCGTGTCGAGTGCGCCCTGCGCTCCCCGATCGAAGCTGTGGTTCGACGCAAGCGAACAGCCGTCGTAGCCGATGTCGAGTGCCGCCTGCGCAAAAGCCCGCGGCGCGTTGAAGGTCGGGTATCCGGTGAGGTTGGTGTCGTCGATCGAGATCGGCGTCTCGAGGTGGCAGATCGCCAGGTCGACCGCTTCGATGATCGGCTGAACCTCGGCGTAGAGCGGTGTGTAGTCCCAGCCCGACCCGTCAGCGATCTCACCGGCTCGCCGTACGGCGCCGTGGGGCAAGAGGTCGCCGGTGAACGCCAGTCGTGCGGTGCGGGGAGGAGGAACGGTCGTCGTGGTCGTTGTCGTTGTCGTTGTTGTCGTTGTTGTCGTTGTCGTCGAGGTGGTCGTCGTTGCGACAACGTCACCGTCGCTGGTGACCTCGGCGTCACGGTTACTGCCGACGAGGAGCTGCAGACCCATCCCGAGGAGAAAGCAGCCGACGACACCACCGGCGATCGCCAACCAGCGCTTCATCGGAACAACTCGGGCGCGACGGGACAGTCGATCCGGAAGCGGGCCTCCGCAACCGGCACCGGTCCGCCCGGCCCGACGACCCGGTCGATCAGGTCGAGTGAAACGACTTCGTGATCGTCCTCCCACGGCTCGTCGCTGACCACCATGTCGCGAAGTGGCTCCCACATGCTGGCCGGCAGGCAACGACCGACACCGGCGGTCAGCCAGACCTCCGTTCCGAGCTGCTTGGCGGTTGCCGCTGCGGCCAGCGAACCGACGGCACAGAGCGCCGAGTCGGGCCCGAGTGCGTCCGTTTCGAGCACGACGACATCGGCGTCCGCAACGGCAGAACCGAGACCCCGGAGCGGAACGTCGACGGCAAGCCGATCGTTGATGTCGAGCCGATGAACGAGCCCGTACCCCTCGCCGGTCGTGTCGAGCACGAAGACCTCGATGTCGCCTCGACCGACCAACGCCGGCGTCGACAGCTCGGGCGAACCGATCACGACCACGCCGGTGTCGCCCGGCAGCGCATGCTCGAGCTCGCGGGGCGTCTTGTCACGTTCGATCATCTCCGACGCATCCCATGCTTCGGAACCGGCGTCACCGCCGGTCAACATCCGGGCGGACAACCACACCAACGGTCCCGACGAGGGGCGATGCTCGATCAATTGGCGGCATGCCAGCACCAGTTCGGCTCGGTCATGGCTGACCGCACCGAGGGCCATCGCCGCCTCGTAGACGAGTGAACCCGTCCCGACGTCGCCCGCCCTCGCCATGTACCGCAATCGCTCGATGGGATGCACTGGATGCGATCGTAGCCACCCGGCTCCCGATGCGAGGTCGTCGGGGGACGGCGCGCTACCGTTTCACCCGTGGCAGTAGATCTTGCGCTCGAATTGACGCCGTTGGACGGGGAATCCCGCACGCTCGGTCAGTACATGACGACGTTCCCGCTCGTCCCGGTCGTCCTCGACCCGTACACCAACGAGAGCTCGTGGATTCTCGACACCGCCCACCGAGTCCTCACCCACTTCAAGGGGGCTGGCTGCCGGCCGTGTTGGATTGCGACCTGCTCGGTCGAGGACGCCAAGACCTACCTCGGTCCCTATGGCGAAGAGTTCCTGTCGTTCGCCGATCCAAACCGGTCGGTCGCGCGGGCGCTGGGGGTGGTGGAAGCTCCGGCGCTTCTCCTCGTTCGCCAAGACGGCGAGGTCACTGCGAAGGCCGAAGGCTGGAACAGCGACGAGTGGCGAGAGGTCACCGAGGCGATCGCCGAGCTCTCCCACTGGAGCCGACCGCCGATGCCGGCTCCGGGAGATCCCGGCACCTATTCCGGCACGCCGATCTCGGCCTGAGCCGGTTCGTTGGCGCTCCCGCTGGTTCGCCGAGCCACCGGGGCAAGTGGTCGGAGTTCTCGTTTCGTCGCCCTGATCGCCCAGGCGGCGTATCACCTCGACGAGCTGGTACCGCTCGGCGTGGCGCTCGAGCGGCGGGGCGTGCGGTCTGAACTCTGGGTCACCGAACCGCTTCGGACCCGAGGCGGCCGACTCCGCCCGGTCGTTCGCCGTCAGCGAGCGACGATCGAGCGCATCGATGGGGCGATCGGACCTGCGGAGTCTCCGCCCATCGCTTCGTGCTCGGCGGTCGTGGTCATGAACGACTGGTCGGCACTGACGCGGCCGATCGTCCGCGCCGCGCAGGCTGCCGGAACCCCGACGTTCGGGTGGGTCGAGGGCGCCCAGGACTTCACCGATGCCGAGGGCCCAGTGCGACGACACCCGTACCGCAGTGTCGACCACGTGCTTGCGCTCGGAGATGACAGCGCCCAGTACTTCCAGGATCGGGCCGTCACGATCGTCGGGGGCCGACGACTCTGGGCGATCTGGCAGACCTCGGTTCGCGGGATCCCAGACCGTCTGGCAGCGGTGAACTCCAACTTCACCTATCGGGTGTTGGAAGAGGCTCGACGGCCCTGGCTCCGATCGGTTCACCAGGCGTGTGCTCGTGCCAATATGCCCTCGGTCGTGTCGCAACATCCGGCCGAGCAGGCGCTCGTCAGACCTCGAAGGACATCGCGTGAGCCGGTCGCAGACCTTCTGACGACCCACTCGGTGCTCATCTCACGGTTCAGCACCGTGTGCTTTGAAGCTCTCGTTCGCGGGGTCACGCTGGCGTATCACAATCCCCACGGCGAGCGAATGGGCACCTTCGTCGACCCGAGAGGCGGGTTCTCGGTCACGTCGGACACCGATGAGCTGGCCTCGGTGCTGTCGAATCCGGCTCGACCGAGAGCGGAAGTCCGACGTCTGGCGGAGCCGTTCCTCCGACAGCATCTACGCCTCGACGGGGGCGACCCGGCCGAGCGAGCTGCGAACGCGGTCGTCGAAGCACTGAGGTGAGTGAACCCGAGCGGTTCACCTCCCGCTACACCCCCGGCAGAACTCGAGTTTCGATTCGTTGCGCTCACGATGCGCCTGCCGCACGTCGACGATCGTCGGCTGGTTCCAGAGCTCGGCCAGAGACGAAGTCGACACGTGGCCGAGGATGACTCGCTTCGACTCGTCGAGATGAGTTCCGTTCACGTGACACACGGGCACGGTTCCGTCCGCCCGGATGGCGAGATCTCGGAACGGCATGGTGCAACGGGGAATCGTGCGCTCCTGCAGCTGTACGGGAACAAACACGTCGGTCGACGAGCCGTCGCTGCGCTGGTCGATGATGAACTGGGTCATCACCGTGTCGGCGATCCGACCCCACCGCTCGCGCTCCTCGGCAAGACCGCCTTCGGTCGTCGGACGGACCATGAGCCGGATGTTGATCGTGCACGATGTACGTAGCTCGTCACGCGTCGTGCGAAGCAATTCGAGGTTCTCGACCATGCGGTCGAACGATGCTCCCACCCGAGCGTGCTCGTACTGTTCGCGACCGCCGGCATCGATCGACACCTCTACCAGATCAAACGCCCGCGCTAGGCCGACGGCGGTCTCTGGCCGCCGCCACTGCGCATTGGTGACGACGGAGAGGAACTTCGTGTGGGCGGCGAGCGCCTGTGCGTACTTCTCGAACTTCGGATGCAGCGTCGGCTCTCCGCCGCACACTCGGACCCGCTCCACCGGGAACGTTCGAAGGCTCTCGACAATGACGCCGAGATCGGTTTCGCTGAGATAGGCCCGAGGGTGAGCGAACGTCGGGTTGGTGCAGTAGTCACACTTCAGGTTGCATGCGTCAGTGAACTCCACGCTCAGGGTCGACGGGCGCGAACGGTCGGGAAACCGGAACGGGAACTTTCCCGCAATCAGCTCGGCCGGAGAGACACCTGAGCGAACCGCACGCGTGGCAATGGTGGCGTACGACCGCCAGCGTGCTCGGATGCGTGCCGTCTGATCAGCGTTGTCGAACAGCATGGCCCATGCTCGCATGATGCCCTGGGCGGTGCAACGGCCCCGGTCACTCTGATGCCGCACCCACCTGCGCGGCACGCCAATCCCGCCACGCAATCCGCAGCAACAGCGGCACGATCACAACGACCGCGAGACCGTGAAGCGTGGTGATGGCCCACTCGGTCGTGGAGTCGGCCACGATCGCCCGCTGGAGCACCGTGATCCCGAGCACGAAGGGCAGGGCGATCGACGCGAGCACCAGGCTGCGTTTCTTCCAGCCGCGGGGATCGAAGGCGTGAGCGATCCGATTGATGGTCACGTCCGGGTCGGTGCTCACGTCGCCAGGCTATCGATCGACTGGTTGCCCTTACCTGGCTGGTAGTTGCCAGCCCGTGACGGATGCCGCACGGTCGAGGTATGGACATCTCGACCAGCCCACGGACCCATTCGTCGTTGCGCGACGACTCGATCGTCGCAGCCCAGCGGGGCTTGAAGCTCGCCGCGGCCACGATGGTGATCACCGGGATCTTCTTCGCCATCGCCTCTACAGCGACCACCGATGCCGGGGTCCGGACGCTCCTCGACTTCGTGTTCTTTCGGCTCGGAGACGGGCCGAGCGAGCTGTCCGACTCTCATCACCTCGTCAACGCGATCCTCGGCGGCGTGATGGTCGGCTGGGGGGTCATGATCTGGTACCTCGCGGATCGCCTCCTGCCGCTGGCGCCTCGAGAGGTTGCCCGTCTGCTCTTCGTCGGCTTGGTGGTGTGGTTCGTCGTCGATTCCGCAGGATCGATCGCGAGCGGCGGCTGGCTCAACGCCGTGCCGTTGAACGTCGGCTTTCTCGGGTTGTTCCTCGTGCCGCTGCGTCACCTTCGCTGAGCAGCATCGAGGGGGACCACCTGCGTCCAGGGCGCACGTGGTCCGCCTCGTCAGCACCAGGCCATGACGCCGTCAGCGCTGACCGACACCGAGGCATCGGTCCAACCAGGTGGGTTGATCCACTCGACATCTTGCATGCCGAGCGACGGGTTCCGGGGTGGCTGCATTCCCGTCCAGGCATTGCTGTGGGGCTCGAACAGCTCCCAGCTGTTCGTCGATCCCTGTTGCGTCCAATTCGACCAGCCGATGCTCACGCCCGACTGCTGATCCTTGATGCGGACATAGCCGGTTCCGTTGAGCTTGAGCCCGCCGAGCATGACCCGGTTCGACGGGTCGGAGCTGATCGTGAGCGACTGCCATGTGTTGACCGAACCCTGCTGCCACCAGCGAGACCATCCTTCAGCGATGCCGGGACACCAGCACTTCATGGCGATGTAGCCGGTGCCGGAGTGCTTCACACCGGCAACCCAGATGGCGTCGAGGTCATCGACGGTCAGGGTCATCGAGGCCCAGCTGTTCGCCGAGCCGAGCTGATGCCAGCTGGTCCATTCGGTGTGAATCGACTCTGAGTAGCCCTTCTGGCGAACAAGCGCCGTCCCCGACTCCTTGACGCCGACGACCCAGAGCCCATCGTGGCTGTCGGTGGAGATGTTCATGGAGACCCAGTCGTCGGCGTTCCCGAGCTTCTTCCAATGCGACCAGTCGGCATCGATCCCGCCGCCGACGAGCTTGGTCCGGACGTATGCCTTTCCATCTGGGGTCACACCGGAGAGCCAGACGTTGCCGCTCATGTCGGTCGCGAGCGTGAGTGACGACCAGGTCTTCGAACCCTGGTGGACCCAGGTGCTCCACCCCGCATCGACTGCGGTGTTCGGGGCTTTCGAGCGCACGTACGCGGTGCCGCTGGTCTTCACTCCGCTGACCCAGACGTTGCCGTCGGGATCGGTGGCGAGCGCCAGGGAGGACCACCCGCCGGTTCCTTGTGCGACCCATTGTGACCAGCCGTCTCGCACGCCGACCGTCACGTCCTTCGTGCGGACGTAGGCGGCGCCGGAGTTCTTCACCCCGGCCACCCAGACATTGCCGGCACGATCGGTGTTGATCGACATCGATGCCCAGTCAC
>JBCCYT010000183.1:0-8369 GCA_039188975.1 Actinomycetota bacterium | reverse complement strand
GACGTTGGATCCGGCCGGGAATCCGGTTGATGCGCAAGATGTGCGGGAGTCGTTGTATGGGGCGTTGTCGGGGCAAGACATTGTTGATGCGGCTCGGGTGACGGGGTGGTCGGGTTCCAACAGCAGTACGGATGCGTTGTTTGTGGAGCTTGAGGCGCAGTTGCGTTGTAACGGTTGCCGCCCAGATCTGAGTTCGACGGTGGGGTTGCGGGCGTTCTTTGAGGTTGCGTCGTTTGTGCCGGTGGCGGGTGATGTGATCGATATCGGGTTCTGTGGCTTTGATGGTGCGAGCGCGGTGTTTGGTGGTGGTTCGTGGCTGGATGCTGGGTTGTCGTGTGGGGCGTTGGTGGTGCCTGGTGTGACGCGGGGGATGGTGTCTGGCGGGGAGGTTGCTGTCCGGTTTGGTGACGATGTCATCGATGCGGCGCGGGGTGTTGATCGGGTTGAGGACACCGTTGATGCGGGTCGTCGGGTTGATGGTGGTTCGCCGGTTGTGTGTGGGTTGAACTCGTTCTCGGCCGACACCGAGGTGTTGTTGGCGTCGGGGGATCGGGTTGCGATCGAGGACGTCGTGGTGGGTGATGTTGTGTGGGCAACGAATCCCGAATCTGGGGTGTCGACTGGTCGTGCGGTGACGGCGGTGTGGCCGCATGAGGATTGGTTGATCGAGCTCGACACGTCGCACGGGGTGGTTGTGACGACGGAGGATCATCACTTCTGGAACGCGACGGATCAGGCGTGGCAAGAGACCCGTGAGTTTGATGCGGGTGATCGGTTGGTGACGACGGATGGCGTGACCGTCACGGTGTACGGGCTTGACGAGCAGACGTGGCGTTACGGCGACGCGTTTGATCTGACTGTCGATGATCTGCACACGTACTACGTCACCACCAGCGACGACGTCCCCGTCCTGGTCCACAACACCAACGGTGAGTCGTGTGGCGGGTCCCTGAACCTGAGTTCGCTTCTTCAGGCACGAGCAGCAGAGCTGAACTCCCAACGGAGTTGGTGGAACAGTTCCCGTGGCACTACCTCGGTCGCACAGGTTCGGAATACAGACACCGGCTACACGTTCCAGATTGTCACCACCAACGGTGACCGGCTCGACGAGGACCTGCTAACCGGGCTTCGTGCGGATGAGGTGCTCGTCGCTGGCCCAGGCCACGCGGAGCGGACGTTGTTTGACTATGTCTCCGCACAGCGGGCAGCCGGTGTCAACCTCGAGATAACGGCTGGTGGCACGAGCCGAGGAATCTGTCTTCCGTGCGCAGCGGCTGGCCGGCAACACGGTCTGACTATCGGAGGCCCGTACTATCGAGGATTCAGGCCACCGAATGGGCCGTATCGAGAGTTTTGGGGGCCGAGTGTTGGGTGAACCGAGCGTTTCGGTGTCGACGTACGCAACTGTGCTGCTGGTCGCTCCGCTGATCGCTGCACAGGATCCCGAGGGTGTGAGTCCTCCGGCGCAGGCGTTGCGGAGAGCGATTGCTGTCCTTGGTCTGGAGGCGACGTCTCGCAGCGCTGGCGTTGAAATTTACGAGGGGGTTTTCGAGGACGTGCTCAGCGCGTTCGTTGATCATGTCGACGTGTCGCCCAGCGGTGAGGACTTTCTTGGCATTGTGGCGAGCCATGTGGGTGGATGCCTTGAGCGGTCCGCTCGCGGTGGTGATGATCCGGAGAGGGCGTGGCGAGATCTCGAGGAGGTTTACACGGTTCTCGACAACTACCTGTGGCGAATCAGCGAGCGTCCTCGGTTGCTCGCCTGGCTCCTGTCTGTTCGGCCCGAGCTTGAGGGCGCAGAGAGTGTCGAGAGTCTTCGGGCCATTGTGGACGTGCAGCTAGCCGATGTCGTTCAAGACATTGCGTTGGCTCACAGGGCGAGCCTTCTGTGATCTTCTGTTAGCGGGTCTGGTGCTACCGCTGCTGGCGCCAGACCCCTGGGTTGGAACGACGAGGTGATGAGAAGAGTGATCGCGACGGAGCAAGTCCTCGGCAGGGAGCTGGCGCCGTCGGAGCTGTTGCAGCTAGGTCGAGAGCTTGCCAACGACTTCGGTGAGCACGGCCCCCTCGTCCCGTATCGAGACTGACGTGATCGAGGATTTCGATCAGCTCGAAGGTTGGGTGTTGCGGCTTGCCTCGGAGAACCCCGCACGGCCGCTTGGTACTCTCGCCTCGCTAGCGGGCGATGGTTTCTCAGGGATCGAGTTGCGCGCCGTTCTCGTTTCAGCTGCGATCGGCACGGGCCAGGCCGAATGGCTGGCTCGAGACCTTCTCGTTCGAGAGCTCCATCGGTGGTTTGGTGTGGGTCGTCCCGCGGCCCAATCGAGGGAGTTCCTGCTGGGCGCGGCCCTCGGGACGTGGCAAGCGCATGTCGAGCCCCTGGTTACCGGTGCAGCGGAAGCCTCGCGGCTGATTTTCCGTCAGCTGCTTGAGTCCGAAGACGGCTGGTTACCTGGCTCTCCGGACGACGATTGGCTGGTCGAACTCACCCAGAGCCTCGAGCCGCTTGTATGACGAGGTTTCACTCTGATGGCTGGCGCAGATCTGTCCCGAGTCAACTTTCTTGCTCAGTTTTCGGCGGGGCGGGTTTGAGGGTTGGGGGTTCGAGGTAGGCGTCGAGGGGTCGGCGCCATCCGAGCGCTTCGTGGGGCCGGATGGTGTTGTATTCGTCGATGAACTCCGCGATGTGCACGCTCAGGTCGATGCCGTCGGCGATGTCGTGACGGTAGAGGCGTTCGTATTTCAGGGTCTGGAACCAGCGTTCGATGACGCCGTTGGTGTGGGGTGATTTGTGCCGGGTCCGAACGTGCACGACCCCCGGCCGTGCAGCGAACCACTTCGCGACCGCGACCGACTTCATGGCCGGGCCGTTGTCGGTAACGATCACCAACGGTGACACTTCGCCGGTCTCGGGGTCGACGCAGTCGTCGAGTAGCGCCTCGGCGGTCGCGATTGCCGTGTCGAACACGGCGATCAGGTCCGACGCGGTCGAGGTCGGCGTGATCGGGCACGCCAACGCGAGTTTGGTCGCGTAATCGGCGATCCCGCCGAGGCGCCAGGTTCCCTCGGCTGCGGTTTCGAACTCGGAGAAGTCGGCCTGCCACACCCGGTTACGACGCTTGACCGGCTCGACGAAAACCTGCCGCCGCGCTTGGGCGAGCTGGCGGCGTTCGGCCTGATACGCCAACGGCTGCAACAGATCACGGCGTGCCATGGCCCGTTTCACTGAAGACTCTGAGCCGATGTCATGGCCGTCGATATCGGCGATCGCTCGGATCTTGCGATGACCCCACGCCGGGAACTCCGCCGCGTACTTCGCCACGACAGGTTCGATCCGATCCACGACCGGTGCGGGCCACGGCCCCTTCGCCGGGTCACCAGCACGGTGCTGCGCGAGGCGAGCCGGGTCACCAGCACGGTGCTGCGCGAGGCGATACGTGTAGGTGCGACGTGGCACGTCGATCAGCTCAGCGAACCTCGAGACACTGAGCTTGGCATCGGTGCGGATCATCTCGAGGTCCTCGATGGGGGGAGAAACTCCGCTCCCTTGCGCCAAACCCGCAACTGCACATGAGCCTCGCCGAGTGCTGCTTTCAGCTCTTCGTTCTCGGCCTCGAGCTCCAGCTCACGGCTGCTGCGACGTTTCTGGCCCTGCGCCAGGCCTTCGCGGCCCGACTCCAAGAAGACGCGTTTCCAGTTGTCCACCGTCTGCTCTGACACGCCGGCCTTGCGGCCCGCCTCGGCCGCGGTGGCCTCGCCGCGCAGCACCGACAACACGACCTGCAGCTTCTGATCAACCGTCTTCTTCGATGCTCTCGACATCGCTATCTCCTTGCATCAGGCCCAACCTAGACCTGAGCAAGAAACGATGACCCGGGACACGGGAACGTCATTGGGGCGAAGTTCGATGGCCTGGTGGGCGACACCCTGATCGACAGGAAACTCAATCCGTTCTTCTCCGCTAAGGCTGTTGACGCCGCCCGGAGACAGATCGCGGTCGCCGACCACTTTCGGATGAATGTCGTGTGGGAGCTGCCCACACCGGAGGCTGTATCTGCTGCCGAACGTTTCATGCAATCCAGCGAGATATCAGGGATCACAATAAGGTTGGCGCCACAATGAGTATCCAGAACCAAATGCCACTCGTTGAAGCTGTAGTGCGTGCCCTGCTACTGCTTGAGACGTCGAGCGAACGCGAGATTGACCCGGACGTCGCAGTCCGGGGCATGGAGGATATCGCAGCGAGTCTGCTGGCCCTGGACGAGGAAGATCAGCGTTTGCTGCGGACCGCCTTGTTTGCATTGAGCGCATCGACCGAGGAGCCGTCTTACCGGAGATTCATTGCTGGCGTCGGTGACATGATCGGGCTGATCGAGTAGCGCGGCGGGTCGAATGGAGTTGACCCGGTCTCGTGGACATCTGATCCTTGACGTGAGTCGAGGGGAAGGAGGTCCGGACGGATCTTCCATCGGAGTATCCCGAGGACTGTCGGCGTGAAGCTAGGCAGCTGGATTGCAGATCGGATCGTCCTCGATGCCAGATCGCAGGGTCGCTGGGAATCAGCTGTAGGTCGCTGGTGGGATGGAGCCCGGCCCGCTGTCCGGGGAAGTCAGGTGTCGTTCCACACGCAAGCAGCATTGGAATTCCTGGAACCAGGGATGCGTAGATGACAGAAATCACCGTCCAGGCAACCGAGTGGGCGTTGGGCTACCTCGAGGACATCGCTCAGGAGATGGTCAAATTGTTTTCGATTGATCTGGATGAGGCCCGCGGACGCATCAACCGAGAGTTCGAGGACTTCCCGTTTGTGGACGAAGATGATGAGGCCTACCTCGGGCACGAGCTCGAAGAAGACTGGGCGAAGCACATCTATTACGGGCGCGACAGTCTCTGGTGGATGGATGATGAGCCTCGGGACCCCCTGCCGTACCCGTAGGAGCGAGAGGTGCGGGTGTTAACAGAGCGAGGCGGATGCCCAGGTTCTGTGGCGGGTTTGGTCGCTGGAGTGTGCGATGACGGAGATAACGGATGTCGTCCGATCTGGAAGTTGATGTGCTTGCGGAAGTCGTGGAGCAGTTGGGATGTGGACTGTCGGGGTCGGCGCTTCTAGACGAGGCGGAGCGACGCCTGGGGAAGCAGCTGACCGGGAACGCGATCATCTGGTTCGCTCTTGACCGTCGCCCGGGCAACTTCGGGCTTGCCCGGGATCTACTGAGGGGTCGCTGGCTCGTATCTGACCCACAGGCTGTTGATTCGGCGATGGCGGAGATTTTGAGCGGCACGGGTTCTTCCACCGACTAGCGGTGTGGGCACCTCTCGGCATGGTGCGTTCGTGTTTGGCCTGGCTTTGTGGCGCGTGAACCGGCCTATATGAACCTGGACGCGTCAGCGCAGGGCCGATCCCGGAGCTATCGAGCCGCTGCAGGACAACGACGTCGGGGGCGTTGATCGGGTTGAGGACACGGTTGATGCGGGTGGTCGGGTTGATGGTGGTTCGCCGGTTGTGTGTGGGTTGAACTCGTTTGCGGGCGAGACGGAGGTGTTGTTGGCGTCGGGGGATCGGGTTGCGATCGCAGATGTTGTGGTGGGTGATGTTGTGTGGGCGACGGATCCTGTGTCGGGGGTGTCGGCTGGTCGTGCGGTGACGGCGGTGTGGCCGCATGAGGATTGGTTGATTGAGCTGGACACGTCGCATGGGGTGGTTGTGACGACGGAGGATCATCACTTCTGGAACGCGACGGATCAGGCGTGGCAGGAGACCCGTGAGTTTGATGCGGGTGATCGGTTGGTGACGACGGATGGTGTGACGGTCACGGTGTATGGGCTTGATGAGCAGACGTGGCGTTACGGCGACGCGTTTGATCTGACTGTTGATGATCTGCCTACGTATTACGTCACCACCAGCGACGACGTCCCGGTCTTGGTCCACAACACCGACTGCGGGCCAGACGTTCAGCTGCAACTCTTCGATGACGATGCTTATGTCAGCGCTGGCCGGCGCTACACGGTCGAGGCGGAGGCGATGCTCTCGCCAGACTCCTACCGGCGATCTCGCCAGGCCCACAACGCTGACGCGAATGCCACCCTTCATGCCCAAGTCGTCGCCGACCCGGTGCTAGCGGCTCGCCTGGAGAGCACCTACCCGGGCATAACGTCGAAGCTCGCCCCGTCGACGCGTGGCCGTTACTCTCGGAGCACCCCTCATCGGCAGCTCACGTGGCACCACCACCCGACAGTTCCAGGGCTTATGCAACTTGTTCCACGTGTTCAGCACACTCCTTCGATTCATCTGCAAGGCAACCGCGGAGGTTGGTGGGTTTGGGGAGGTGGACGACGATGACAACCGCCACGGAGAACGACCGGACTCTCGGCAGCCTCTTCTTGGAGCTTGAGAAGTTGGGTGATGAGTCGCTGGACTCATTCGGGGGCGATGACGAGCACCTCTATGTGCATGGACATCCGTCAACGTGGAGTGGCGGCTCGCCGTGCGCGCTGGTTGGTCTCGATCCTTTCCGAGAGGAGCCTCCCGAACTCGTAGTTGGGGAAGTGGTCTTCGTTTACGCATTGCCCGTGTTCGACGCGGTTGATGTCTTCCGCAACCTGAGTGTGGCGGGTCGCTCATCTGATCGATTCGCACGCGCAGTCGCGCACTATCTTGAGTTCGACGGGTTTGTTTCGGAGTAGCGAGGGCCAGGTTGACCGAGATCACCGTTCGCGCGACGGACGAGGCATTGGCGTATCTCGAAGAGATCGCGCTGGAGATGGTCAAGCTGTTCTCGATTGATCTGGACGAGGCTCGCGGCCGGATCAACCGGAGGTTTAAAGACCGCCCCTTCATGACTCGCTCCGCTGAGACATACCTCTTTCATGAGGAGCAGGATGTGTGGGCGAAGCACATCTATTACGGGCGCGAGAGCTACTGGTGGGTGGATGATGAGCCTCGGGATCCGTTGCCGTACCCGTAGCAGCGAGAGGCGTGTCCGTTGAGAGGGTCGGGGCCGATGTTCGGGCTGTGCTGCGGCTCGGTTCGCAGGAGCGTGCGATGACAGAAATCACGGTTCAGGCGACCGAGTGGGCTTTGGGCTATCTCGAGGACATTGCTCAGGAGATGGTCAAGCTGTTCGCCATCGATCTTGACGAGGCGCGAGGTCGGATCAACCGGCAATTTCCCGGTCCTGAGCCGATGACCGAGTGGGCCGAGGCCTACCTTGGCCACGAGGACGAGGAGGACTGGGCGAAGCACATCTATTACGGGCGCGACAGTCTCTGGTGGAGAGATGATGAGCCTCGAGATCCGTTGCCGTACCCGTAGCAGCGAGAGGTGCGTCCGTTGAGACCGGCCGGCCGATGATCGGTGTCTTCGATGTGGGCTACTCGGGTGATCGAGCCACGGTTGGTTGTGTCACCCTCGAGGCGTTTGGTGAGAGCGAGCCGCTCCGGCAGTGGGTCGTGTCGACGGAGTGCTCGGAGGAGTACACGCCGGGAGCGTTCTACCGGCGTGAGCTTCAGCCGCTGCTGGTTGCGCTGCAGTCGTCGCCGGAGTTGTCGGTCTGCGTCGTCGACGCGTTCGTCGATCTGGGCGAGGACCGCACGCCCGGGCTGGGGCGGATCCTCTTCGAGCAAACCGGGGTGCCGGTCATCGGCGTCGCGAAATCCCGCTATCCGGGAACGCCCCCGGATCTTGAGGTTCTCCGCGGGGCGAGTCGGTGTCCGCTGTTCGTCTCGGCAGCCGGCCTCGATGACGAGCTCGCTCGCGACTCGGTGCGTGCGATGGCGGGCGCCGGTCGTATCCCGTCGATGCTTCGGCTGGCTGACCGACTGGCCCGCCAGGGTGTCGATGTGTGAGGGAAGAATTGCCCGCGGACTTGCGAAGCGAACATATGTTCGTATAGAGTGCTTGCATGTTGGCGGGCACCTTTGAGCATGTGGAGCGGGCGGATCTCTCGACGCTGACTCGTGATGGGCTCGAGGCCTTCATCGAGAAGGTCACCGAGCTCGAGTCGTTCCTGGCGTCTCGCCGGCTGGATGCGATGGCGGCGATCGATTCGCTCAACGACGGTGGGGCCTCGTCAGACTCGGTGCTTCGCACAAAGGGCAAGGCTGGCTCCAAGAAAGCGAAGAAGGCCGCGAAGACAGCCAAGACGCTCAAGCAGATGCCGCAGACCGCATCAGCCCTGGCCGAGGGGAAGATCACCGAGGCCCACGCTGACGCCAACGTCGCCGCCGCCGAGCAGGTCGATGATCCGGCCGCTGCCGACGACGAGCTGAATCGCAGCCCCGTCGTGCCGCCCGCCGATCTGCATGCGAAGCGGGTCAAGAAGTGGGCCAACGACAACGAAGATCGACGCAAAGCCAAGGCCCGGCGTGAG
>JBCCYT010000182.1:0-8493 GCA_039188975.1 Actinomycetota bacterium | reverse complement strand
ATTCGGTTGGGTGCATCTCGGCCGATCGCTACACTCGACGAGCCGACCACTGCGGTGGTTCGAACACGCCCCGTTCGTCTAGCGGCCTAGGACGCCACCCTCTCAAGGTGGTAGCACGGGTTCAAATCCCGTACGGGGTACGCAGAACGCCGCTCTCCGGAGCGGCGTTTGTGCGTTTTCGGACGCAAATCCCGGCGGCTCGACGGGTCATCCCGGATACTCACGGTGTGGAGACGACGACCCTCTTCCGGCCCGTTGGCCAGCTTGAGTTGGATCTGATCGCCGAGTCGGGGTGGTCGGCGTTTCCGCCGCGCTTGGACTGGCAGCCGATCTTCTATCCGGTGACGAACGAGCACTATGCAACTCGCATCGCTTCCGAGTGGAACACCGGGGACGAGGAGAACGGCCACGTCGGCTACGTCCTCAGATTCGAGGTTCAGTCTGAGTTTCTGGCTCTGTTCGACGTGCAGCAGGTCGGCGACGAGACGTGCTTGGAGTACTGGATCCCGGCGGAGCGACTCGACGAGTTCAACGCCGCGATCGCTGGACGGATCGAGCAGGTCGGTTTCCATTCGAAGTGGGACGAGCTGCCGGTGCTGTTCCTCGACATCGATGGTGTGTTCAATCCTCTCGGGGTGTCTTCGCCGCCTGGGTTCCGGACGGACTATGTCGATGGCTTCGAGGTCGCCATCTCGGAGGCCCATGCGACGTGGTTGGCATCGCTGCGCGGGCGAGCGCAGCTCGTCTGGGCGACGACGTGGGAGTACTCGGCCAACCGTTCGATGGGGCCGGCGCTCGGGCTTCCTCAGTTGCCAGTGCTCGAGTTCAACGAGGGCCGAGAGGGTGACACGTGGAAGCTTCCGGCTGTTCGTGAGTGGGTGGGCGACCGGCCGATGGTCTGGGTCGACGATGAGCTCTACTCGGATGCCTTCGCGTGGGCTGAAGCCCGCCCTAGCCGGACACTGCTGGTCCGCCCTTCGGCGTACGCCGGGCTGAGCTCGGGCGAGATAGCGGCCATCGATCGGTTCCTCGACGAAGCGCGAAGCGGGATGGCATCGGATGAATGACCAGCGAGCCCATGTTGAGTCGGCCCTCAGCGCGGTGAACGAGGCGCTGGCGGCTTGCGGCGAGCTGTCCCTCGACCAGAGCGGTGACTTTGTCCGTGATGACTCGTATCCACTCACGTACCGACTCGAGGTGGCCGATGCGGCACCGATTCGGTTCCAGTTCTACGGCGAGCTGAACGTGTGGGTCGGGCCCTTCTCGGAGGTCCTTGTGATTGATGCGCTAGACCAAGATCTGATCACCTCGGCCGTTCGTCGATTGCTGACCTCGTCGATCCGACTCGTCCACGAGTCGCGGAGGGGTCGAGTGACCGCATGGGACGAAGAGGGCGAGTGGATCAACCTGAAGACGATGTCCTTCGGCCGCACAACCGGTCCGCACGGGGAGTCGGTCTACGGGCCGGTCTATCGCACCTCGCCGTAAGCCCGGGCGAGCTCTCTCGACGTGCCCCGCTCGTGCTCCCTGACGTGGCGGTAGTCGTCAACGGAGCGGCGATATCGAGACGCGGCAGCGATCTACTGCGGCGAGAATGCGCACGAACGAGACGTGACGGCGACCGCAGGACACCTTGCGGGGTACGCAGAACGCCGCTCTCCGGAGCCCCTGTTTGTGCGTTTCAGGGTTCGTCGTTGAGCAGAGGGGTGATCGCCTGTTCGAGCAGCTCGATCAACTCTGGGTCCATGAAGCGGTACTCGTCGGGGATGTCGAGAACGTGCACGACCCTGTGTTGCATCGCTCTCGGGAACGAGGCGGCCAGCCGGTCTCGATGCTTCTGTTCCATCACGAAGATCGCGTCCGCCCATCGAACGTCGGGCTCAGCGACCGGACGCTTTGCGTTGCGGCTTGTGCCGCCTGATCGCACCGCAAGCCCCGGATGACGGGCGTAGATGCGTTCCGCAGTGGGGCTGCGCCACTGGTTTCTGCTGCAGACGAAGAGGACGTTGGTGCGATCGGTCACCCGTCGCTCTCCCCGTGGTCCTGTGGCTTCCGGGGGTAGTCGAAACCGAGTTGGCGAGCTCGCTTCACCTTCGCCGAGCGGGTGTACACGTGCTTCCAGTTCTTCTCGAGCGGGTCGTTGCGGCCTGAGGTTGCCGACCTGAGGCTCTTGGACTGCGCACGCTTCGCATTCCGGGCGGCATCTTGGACCCGCCACGGCTTGCCGTTGCTCATGACGTCAGCGCCTCGATGAAGTCCTCGGGCGGCAGGCTCGATGGCCGGTCGCTCACCTGGCCGTCACCGATCTCGACGATGCGAGCTTCGTCGGTCGTTGCAGAGATAGCCAGATCGGCAGTGATGAAGCCGAGCTCGAGGTCGGCGATTAGTCGCTCGATTGTCGACAGCTCGACAGATCGCTGCGACTGGTCCGGCGTGTCGGGGTGGGCCGAGATCGCCACGCACCGGCCGTCAAGCCACCATGTGCGCGCCTCGGGCTGTTCGAGTTGTTCGTAGCGCCGGACAACGAAGCCGGTGTCGAACGCCGTGTCGCGGAGTTCGAGAAACCGTTCAGCCACGGAGAGGGCCTGGACCGTGTCGGTTACATCGGGGATGAACATCGCCTCGTCCCAATAGTGCTTCTCGGACTTGCTGTAGTCCTTCAGCACCGCTGGGCCGCTCCCGAGCTTTCCGAGTGCGGCGACGAGCTCGTCGAGGTCGGCGGAGTCTGTCCATACCGACTCAGGTGTGGCAGCGGCGAGGGTGTCGAACCAGCTCGGCAGGTGATGTGCGCCCCTGAACTTCGCCGGGTTGGTCCGTAGCGAGATGTCGCGCCCGCCGAGCCCGTCGGCGAGGTCGTCGTACCGGTCTGGCCGAATCATCCAGCCTCGGTAGAGGACGTCGTGATCGGGACCCTCGAGCCCACGCAGCCCGGCTGCGAGGTCACCCGCCACGATGGCGTCGTGATCGATGAGTTTCACCGTGAGTCCCGCATCCCGGGCAGCGTTCGCCTCGGATCGGAAGTGATCGTCGACAAGCTTCGGGTTGAGCATGTCGCGAGGAAAAAGGAGGGTCGAAATCTGCGCCGCCATAGTGAGAGCGTTGCACGATTGCGCAGATCGCGCTGATCGAATTCACCGACCTGCGCCGCTGCCGCCGCGTGCTCCGCTCCTGCTCCACGACAGAACAAGACGCCATGGACACTATGACGAAATCGAGACACCACGGACAGATTGCGGTGTGAGAATCCGCACAAACGAGACGCCATGGAGACTATGGGACCCGTTCCCCGACCCGTACGGGGTACGCGCTGCGCCGCTCTTCGGAGCGGCGTTTGTGCGTTTTCGGCTACTGCGCGCCGGCGTAGAGGCGCTTCGCCACTGTGTTCTGCTGCCACCAGGTGAGTCGGCTCTTCCAGCCGAGGTCAGGGATCCAGAATCGGTCGGGAAGGTCCTCAGATGGCTCGCCGCGACTTAGATCGATGTGCGCATCGATCACTCCTGCGCCGTCGGCGTCCGTCATGCGAGCGACGACGGCTCCTGCGTTGTCGACGATCTGGGTTTCTCCGATCAGGTAGGTCTCGTAGGGCACCCGCCACCGCGGCACGACTGGGTACAGCGCGCTCAGCGAGCCGCAGTGCGAGCTGTGAATGTTGGCGACGCCGAGGAGCCGGCTCAGACGGGCAGGTGTCGACGCCAGCAGCGCCCGGTTGGCGGCATCCGCCGCCTCGTAGAACGAGCGGGGTCCCCGCCAGTTCGTTGCCGTCGTCCACCAGTGGCTGCCGGTCATCAAGAAGTCGATGCGGTTCTCCAGACGACGAACCGTTTGTGTCCGGATCGTCTCCCAGCAGACGGCGGTGCCAACCGAGCCGAGAGCCGTTGAGTGCACTCCATCGGTCGACCCGCCGACATAGAAGGCGTTCTCGATCATTGTCGGCAGGTCCTTGTCGTGCCGAGTGACCACGCCATCGGGGTGGACGAGGGTGTAGCAGTTGTAGACGTGGCCATCGGCGCGTTGTTCGAGGTACGAGCCACCGATGAGAACGCCGTCATTCGTTGCGGTTTCGACGAGCAGGTCGAGCGCGGCGTTGTCGGGCGGTAGCGCACAGCGCCGAACACTCGCGTCGGCGTCGAGTGCGATCGTCGTCGTGAAGAACTCTGGAAGGGCAATGACCGTCGCACCCCGGCCGACCGCCTCCGCAATCAGTTCGCCGACATGATCGAGGTTGTAGCGCACATCTCCGAGCCGACCGTCCATCTGGACAGCAGCGACGTGGGTCGCGGTCGAGGCGGGCGCGCTTGTCACGGCAGGAGTGTAGGCCTGGGGTCTGTCCGATTCGATCAATCGGTTGTCCGGAGTCGATATGGCTCGGCGCGGGGTCCGCCCGCACAGTTCGACAGGAGATCCCCCACACAAGGAGAACCCCATGTCACCGAACGGACAGGCCATGTCTGCCACCCCGACACCGGACGCAGCCGGATTGCCAGACGCAGGCGATCGCTCGCCCACCGCGAGACAGATCGACGTGACGAGAGCGGTCGTCGCGGTTGCGCTGGCCGTCGGCTTCCTTGCTGCGGTCGGGGACGACGTGCCGTTGGCTGCGAGTGTGCTCCCGGCTGCGGCCGCAGCGATCATCACCGCCTACCCGCTGATCGACGCGATTTCCTCGATCGTCGGGGCACGCAGCGCAGGTGATACCCGACGTCCGCTGTATGCGAACGCGGCGATCAGCTTCGTCGCCTCGATCGCCATCGGCGTCGCCGCATTCGGGTCCGACGCAGGAGCCACACTGCTTGCCTTCGGCACGTGGGCCGTCGTGTCCGGCGCGATCCAGTTCGTGCTCGCCCTGCGACGCCGTCGCGCCGAAGGCGGACAGCGGTTGATGCTGCTCAGCGGAGGGTTGTCGACACTGGCCGGACTGTCGTTCGTAGCGGCTTCGAACCAGACCGACGTCAACCTGGGGATGCTGTCGTTCTACATGATCCTTGGCGCCGTTCTCTTCGTTGCCTCCGCCCGCCGATCGACGGTCTGACCAGCCTTCGCCCTCCAGCCAGGAGATCATCGCCGATGGTCGATTTCTCACTCCTCACCCACGTCACGATCGTCGGGGCCATGGCGACCGTCCCGTTCTACCTCTTCGCCACCTACCGCTCGGCGGGGGCTACGGCCCGGACAGCTCGGGTACTGACGCTCGCCGTCATCGCCTACGGCGCCGTGATGACCGCCTTCGTCGTCGAGTGGCAGTTCTCGTTTGACAGTCCGTACGTCGTGCCGGCAGTGATGCTGACCAGCCTCGCCGTCCCAACGATCGCCGTCCTGGCTCGACCCAACACGATCGTCCCTGGCGGCATCACCCTGCCGTGGCTGATCGGGGTCCAGGCGTTCCGGGTGATCGGCGGGCTCTACCTGTTCGAGTACTCCCGAGGGAACGTCGGCCCCGAATTCGCGTATTGGGCGGGGATCGGCGATGTCGTCACCGGCCTGGCGGCCAGCGCGCTGCTCCTCGTGCACTGGCGAACCGGTGAGATGCCTCGCAAGGCGGTCTACGCCACGATCCTGTTCGGTCTGGCTGACTTCGGTTGGGCGTATGCGATCGGTGTGCTGAGTCTCGAAACACCGATCCAAGTGTTCGCCCTCGACGATCTCCACGCCACGAATCGCTTCTCACTGGCCATGATTCCGTTCCTGCTGGCCCCGATCGCGATGGCGTTCATGGTCATGACGTTGATCGAATTACGGCGCACCCGACCGACGAATGTGGGGTGTAAGACGAGGGATGGTGCGGGCGTCTTGTCGATGACGACGCCAACCAGGCTCGCTGGGTGGTCGAACCACTGATCAGCCCCCATGCGGCACCTACCCTAGAAACCGAGGATCCCGATGAACGACACGACGCTCCCGCAACGACTTGTACTGCTCGGCGCAGGGCTGATCGGCTTCGTGGCCGTCACCTGGTTCCTCCAACGCAGCGATGACACCAGCTCGACCGTCGAAATCGAGGTCGGCCAGCAGACATCGGCTGCGCCTGCATCCACCAGCGAAGCGCCGACGACGAGCAGCTCAACCACCACGTCGCCAACCACCAGCACAACATCGTCGACAACCAGCACGACGTCGACCACATCCACCACGTCGACCACCACCAGCGAGCCAGCGAACCAGACCGACTCGGTGACCTGCTCCAACGGGGTAGTGGTGACCTACACCATCCCGGCCGGGCAACCCGTCCCGTCGATCGACGATCTCTGCAGCGACGTCGACGAAGGCGAACCAATCGACGACCCACTGCTCGACTTCTGCCTCGATCGGTTCAGTCGGGCCGAACTCGCCGATTGCCTCGAACGCGAGGAGCTCTTCGTCGCCTGCACCGACGCGATGCCCGCCGACACGGTCGAACCGTTGGAATGGCTGTACGAGTGCATGATCTCTGGCGAAGAGCTGCTGTGGGATCCCGATGACCTTGCGGTGGGGATGTGCGGCGAGGACTTCACGCCGGTCGTCACCGACAATGGCACCGTCTGCGAACCGTCGACCGAACCCGACGACGGATGACCCCAGCCGCTCCCGACGTCAGACGACGCGGCGGCGCATCGGTTTACCAGGGCCGAACCGGCTGACGAAGGTCGTCTCGGTCTCGTTGCCGAGGAAGAGCTTTCGGGCCGGCAAGAAGCGCAAGATCGTGTGGTCTTCTTCGATGTCGCGCACCAGCATGTCGCACGTCCGGTTGTTGGCGTGCGAAATCAGGTCGCCAACCCGTACGTCACGGCATTTGATCTTCTCGGTCTCATACGAAGGCACGTGGGTTCCTTTCACGGCAGGTACTGCCGGCAGTGTTCAGGCTGCGGGTCCTCCCAGCAACCGTCATCGGTCCATCCGATAGTGAGTTCGAACACGATGGCGAAGGCGGCCAGCGCAGCAAAAAACGCAAGCCAGCGCGCCGTTCGAGGATGAGCCCAGCCCTCGTTGTTGTCCGGGGCGGTCATCGGTTGTTTCCCATCGGTTCGTCCACACGTCGAGGACGCCACAACACGCCCGATCCTTACACCCCGGCCGGTCGCCTGCCGCTAGCGGTGGCGGGGGATGCTGATCTGGGCGCAGGAGCCGCCGCCGGGCTGGCTGGTGAAGTCGAGGCGGCCGCCGTGAGCGGTCGCGATCTCGTCGACGATCGCGAGACCGAGGCCGGCGCCGCCGCTCGAACGCGAGCGGGACGCGTCGGCCCGAAAGAACCGTTCGCTCGCCCGACGAGCATCTTCCTCTCGCATCCCGATCCCGTCGTCGCGGACCGAGAGCACGATCTCGTCCCCCTCGGTCGCGACCGCCGCAACGGTCGTGGCGTTCGGGCCAGCATGGGTTGCGGCGTTGCTCACCAGGTTGGCGAGGGCCTGATGGAGCAGATCCGCATCGGCGGTCACAACGACGGGCTCGTCGGGCGTCACCACCTCGAGACGCAGGTCGACATGGCGGGCCCGAGCCGCATCCGCGACGTCGCGGAGCAACAGCCGAAGGTCAACCTCGCCCCACGACAGTGTCGGTTCGAGATCAAGGCGGGCCAAGCTCAACATGTCGTTGATCAACCGGGTCATGCGTTGGCTCTCGTGTGCGGTGCGCCGCATCGCGTCGTCGAGCGCGTCGTCCTCCCGCAGCCCGCCACCCTGATGGAGTTCGGCGTAGCCGCGAATGGTCGCGACCGGCGTTCGAAGCTCATGGGCCGCATCGGCGATGAAATCCCGCAGGCGACGCTCCGATTCGTCGCGTTGCGCAAACGACGCTTCGATCTGACTCATCATCTCGTTGAGCGCCGAACCGAGTTGCCCCGCCTCGGTCGATCGATCGACGTGCTCGATGCGTTCGGCCAGGTTGCCGGCCGCGATGGCGTCGGCCTTTGTCGTCATTGCCCGCAGCGGCCGGATCCCCAACCGGATCACCCACCACGCCACCGCGATCGTCACCGCGATCATCGCGGCCGCGACGAGAAGCACCAGCCGAGAAAGACGAGTCACCGTCCAGTCGTACCCCCGCAACGGGCTGGCGAGCAGCCGCACCCCACCGCCCTCATCGAGCACGAGGACCCGATACTCGAGGTCGCCGCCGGTTGCGTCGACCGTGAACGCATCCGTTGGGAACCCACCATCGAGCGCGGTGGCCAGATCCGGCGGATCGGCCACCTCACCGCGGATCCGCGCCGGATTCACCGTGCGCCACATGCCGTCCGCATCCAACGTCGCCTGGTACAGGTCGTCGATCCCGGCGGTGGCGTCGACCGCCGCATCGAGCCGCTCGTCGATCTGATCGAGGAGCTGGTCGCTCACATACGCAATGACAACCATCCCCGCAACCGCCTGCAGCACAACGACAAGCGCCACCCCGACCACGAGCCGAGCCCGCAGACTCAATCGGCCACCCCGGCCCTCCACCCGCTCGACACCAGTCACGGTTCGACCCGCATCGTGTACCCGATCCCACGGATCGTGTGGATGAGCTTCGGTTCCGAGGCGT
>JBCCYT010000181.1:0-8496 GCA_039188975.1 Actinomycetota bacterium | reverse complement strand
GTGGTGCGGTTCCGGGCCCCCGATGAGGGCATGACCGTGATCGACGATGTCGTTCGGGGCCGGGTCGAGGTTGCCCACGAGACGATCGAGGATTTCGTGGTCCGCCGTGGCGACGGCAGTCCCGTGTTCTTGATCGCCAACGCGGTCGACGATCACGACATGGGCATCACCCATGTGATCCGGGGTGAGGATCTGCTCAACACCGCCCCGAAGGTCATGTTGCTGTGGGAGGCGTTGGGCTATGGCGCCAAGCCGACCTATGCCCACCTGCCGCTGCTGGTCAACGAGCAGCGCAAGAAGCTGTCGAAGCGCCGTGACTCGGTGGCTCTCGCGGCATTTCGCGACGAGGGGTACCTGCCGGCCGCGATGCTGAATGCGTTGGCGTTGCTCGGTTGGGGACCGTCCGACGACGTCGAGATCCGGCCGATCGAGGAGATCGTCGAGCTGTTCTCGCTGGATGCGGTCAACAAGGGCGCTGCGATGTTCGATCTGCAGAAGCTCGGCCACATCAACACCGAGTACATCAAGGGGTTGACCCCCGCCGGGTTCGTCGATGCCGCCACACCGTGGCTGACAGGCGATGACGTGGCGTGGCCGGCCGAGGCCTACGACCCGACGATCGTCGAAGCGTTGGCGCCCGAGGTGCAGCAGCGCATCGCGAAGCTCGACGAGGCCGCCGGATGGTTGACGTGGCTGTTCGTTGCGCCGACCGAGTACGACGAGAGGTCGTGGACGAAGGCGATGGTCAAGGGCCGGGCTGCCGACCGGGTGCTCGACGACGTGATCGCAGCACTCGCCGACGATCCGTTCGACGACGCCGCACGGATCGAGACGGCGGTCATGAGTGTCGGCAATGCGCTCACCGAGGAGCTCGGCGCTCGGGTCATGTCGCAGGCGCCGGTGCGGGTTGCGCTGACCGGCGGGGGAGCGGGTATCCCGCTGTGGCAGGCCATGACCCTGCTCGGCCGCGACGAATGCCTGGCTCGCTTGCGAGCAGCTCGGGCACGCCTGGCCGAGGCCGCCGAGGGCTGACATGCCCGCCTGGCTGCGGCGACTGGCGGGGGCGTTCTTCACCCGTCGCGCCGCAGCGATCATGGTTGGCCTCGGCGTGCTTTACGTCGGTGTGACCTTCGTGCAGGTTCTCGTTGCCTCGGGCGCCGACGACCGTCAGCGCGCCGATGCGATCGTTGTGCTGGGAGCCGCTCAGTACGACGGTGAGCCATCGCCGGTGTTGGCCGGTCGGCTCGACCATGCCGACGCGTTGTGGCGAGCCGGGGTGGCGCCGCTCGTCGTGACCACCGGCTCGAACCTGCCGGGTGACCGGTTCACCGAGGGCTACGCGGGATACGAATATCTGCGGTTCGCGGGCATTCCCGACGAGTCGCTGATGGTCATCACCGACGGTGCGTCGACGTGGGAGCAACTCGCCGCGACCGCCCGCCAGCTCCGGCGGCGGGACCTCGACTCGGTGATCTTGGTCTCTGACCCGTATCACGCCCTTCGTCTCACCCAGATCGCCGATGAGGTTGGCCTGGAGGCGTACGTGTCGTCGACCGATGGGAGTTCGTCGATCCGGCAGCTCGTGCGAGAGACGGCGGCGGTGAGCCTCGGTCGAATTCTTGGCTATCGGCGGGTCGACAACTGGTTGGGGAGTGTCGGCTGACGCCGACGCCGCTACCCTTCAACGGGCCTTCGGGCGACATCCTTCGGGGATGGTGTAATTGGTAACACATCTGGTTCTGGTCCAGACATTGGGGGTTCAAGTCCTCCTCCCCGAGCCATCGAAACGGCGCCCTGCGGGGCGCCGTTCGTGTTTTTTGGCCCCGCCGTGCGGACCGATCCTCATCGTTTGCTCATGTTCTCCTCGCAGAAGCCTCAGGTTCGGTGTCGATCATCAGCGCATGCGACGTTCCCCCCTCGTGCTCGCGTTCGGTTGTCTCTTGGTCGCCGGTTCATGCGCCTCGTCGGCCGCTGCGCCCCAGGCGGCGCGCATCGTCGTCGTGGAAGCGCCGACGTCGACACTGCCGTCGACGCTGGTCGACGAGCCTTCGTCGTCGAGCGACGCGCCTGCCTCGGTGCCGTCCACCACGACCACGCAGCCGAGCAGCGCCCCGGCGGAGGTCGCGCCCGAGACGCTGGCGTCGGCCGAGCGCCCGTTGTCGGCGGGGATCTCCCGGGGTGCCACCGCCGGCCGCATCGCGAGCGACGGCACCCCAACGTTCGAGGGCGATTTTGCCGACCCGTTCCTGGTGGCCGTCGACGGCGACATCTACGCCTACGCGACGAACACCATGTTCATGAACGTCCCGACGCTGGTGGCCAGCAGCGATGGCGAGAGCGGTTTGGTCGGCGACGCCTTGCCGGTGCTGCCGGCGTGGTCCGAGCCCAACCACGTCTGGGCGCCGTCGGTGACCGCGGTGGATGACGGCTATGTGCTGCACTACACAACCCGGCATTCCGCATCGGGCCGGCAGTGCATCTCGGTTGCGGTCGGTGACAGCCCGTCGGGACCGTTCGTCGATGACTCCGACGAGCCGCTCGTCTGCACCCTCGAACTGGGTGGGTCGATCGATCCCAGCACGATCGAGGTCGACGGCGAGCTGTGGCTGCTGTGGAAGTCCGACGGCAACTGCTGTGGCATCCCCACCATCATCTTTACCCAGCCGCTGACCGCTGACGGTACCGAACTCGCCGGAGACGCCGTCGAGCTGATCCGCAACGACCTCGGGTGGGAACGAGACGTGGTCGAAGGGCCATCGATGATCGAGGTCGATGGGGAGTTTCATCTGTTCTATTCGGCGAACCGGTGGGACACCGAGCACTACGCAGTTGGCCGGGCCGTGTGTGAAACCGTCACCGGGCCGTGTGTGAAAGACCCCGACCCGTGGCTGTCCGACACCGATGCGACCTCGGGACCGGGCGGTCTCGAGGTGATGGCGGTGCCGAACGCACAGATCGACATCGTCGTGTACCACGGCTGGACCGGCGATCAGATCGGCTACGAGGACGACGGTGTTCGGGCTCTCTACGCCCGGCCGATCCGATGGGTCGACGGCGAACCGGTGCTGGTCGAACGAGGAAACGACGCATAGCCGCTCACCGCTCGATACCTGGTGGCGTGGCGCGCGGCTGGCGGTGGTCAGGTGGCGAGGTCGTCGCGGGTGAGAAACGCTCGGATGGCGGCCGACGCGAGATCTGGGGTTTCCAGGTGGAAGAAGTGTCCGCTGGTAATGAACTGGAGGTGCCCATCGGCGACCTCGTCGGTGACCGTCTCGTACTCCGATGGCTGTTGGCCGGGGTCGAGTTCTCCCTGCAAAAAGAGCACGGGCATCGACATCGCGGCGAACAGCCCGTTCATCCGATCGTCGAGTTCGCGGTCGAAGCCGGCTGAAACGAAGCTGGCCGACATCGACGCACCGACGCCCGGCGCGGTCACGTCAGCGATGATGACCTCGACATCGCGCGCATCGATCGGGTATCCGAGCAGCGAGTGGCCCTCCGGATGGGGCTGGAGGTCGTACGCGATGCGGGGCACCGTGCCGTCGCCGATCAGCTCCGCGCCGAGTTCGCTGCGGAACAGGTCGTGTGGCGGGCGCGGGTCGGAGTGCGGCCGATTTCCCGATTGCTGCATCCGTACGTAGCGGCGAATGCGGCTGGGCATCTCGTCGACGGCGCACAGGTGGTCGCCGATCACCGAACCGCGATCGTGCGCAACGAGGAAGAACCGATCGACATCGAACGCATCGAGTACGGCGGGCAACTCCCGAGCCTGAGCGGCGTAGTCATAGTCTGAGTCGAGGCGTGTGTCGGATTGACCGTGGCCTTTCATGTCGAGCGCCACGCAGAAGAACCGATCGGCAAGCGCCTCCATCTGGTGGTGCCACGCGAACCAACTCTCGGGGAAGCCGTGGAAGAACACGATGACGTCGTCGCTGCGGGGGTCGCCCATGGTGCCGGCGTGCCAGCGCAGACCGTCGGCTTCGATGAACCGGTGGGTGACCTCGGCGCCGGTCCAGAGCGTCTCGATTTCGCCGTCGTGGTTGCGAACGTTGCTTGCTTCGGTCATGGCGACACCGGCTCCATGCGCGTCATGTCATCGGCCGCGAGCATCGATGCCACGAGCGCGTCGACGGCGGCCGCTCGGGCTGTCGGGCTGCGATCGCCGATGATGAGGTTGGTCAGCTCGTCGGGGTCGTTCGTGAGGTCGTAGAGCATCTCGAAGCCGTTGCTGTCGCGGGTGTAGCGATGTGTGTCGGTGATGACGGTGCGGGTTTTGTGGGGAAACGGTGCCCCGATCTCGGCGTTGGGAAAGTCCTCCTCCACGAGCACGCTGTCGCGCACCGTTGCGGTCGGATCGGCCAGGACCGGCGTGAGGCTGCGCCCTTGCATGCCTTGGAAGTCGTCCAGGTTGCACAGGTCGAGCAGCGTCTGGCCGATATCGAGACTCGCCGCCAATGCGTTGGTGCGGGCCGGCCCGTGGCCGGGAGCATCGATGATCAGGGGGATCCGCAGGCAGCCTTGGAAGTGCATGATCAGCTTCAGCATCAGCCCGTGGTCGCCCATCATGTCTCCGTGGTCGCTCGTGAACACGATGATCGTGTCGTCGCGAATGTCGAGGCGGTCGAGGGTTGCCAGGATGCGTCCGATGCCAGCATCGACGAACTCGATCATTCCGTAGGTGGCTGCGATCGCGGCGCGGGTTTGGTCGGCTGTCGGTCCAAACGGGGCAACCCAGATTCGCCGACCGGGCTCGAGCGAGCGGATGAGGTCGAGGTGGGGCGCCCAGCCTTCGCCGGGGTCGTCGAACGTTTTCGGCAACTCGATGTCGGACGGATCGTGACGCGAGTACCAAGGCTCGGGCGGTGCCATTGGATGGTGGGGATCGGGGAACGACGCATAAGCCATCCATGGTGTTCCTGCGAGCTCGGAACGTTCGATGAAGTCGATCGTCTTGTCGGTGACGAAGTTCGTCGAGTGGATCTCCTCGGGGTACGGAGCGGCGTGGAGCTGCCACCACGCCGGGTTCCGGTCGACGCCGTCGTAGTTCGGGTCGAGTCCGGCGATCAGCACGTCGTGGTCGATGCCTTGCTCGCGGGCCCACTGGTGGTGGTGCCCGCCGACGAGTGCGCCGTGGCCGATGGTGAGTTGGATCTCTCCGAAGCCGTAGAAGTCGTCGGGTGCGATGTGCTCGCCGGCTTCGTAGCGGTCGGGGTGCTCGAGTCGGTCCCATCCGTCGGTGAATGGCGACATCCGTCCCGGCGCTTTGCCGAGGTCGCTCACGGCGTCGCGGCTCTCGCCGTGTTGGAGGTGTGACTTGCCGATGAGCGCCGTGTTCCACCCGGCGGCGCGCAGTTGTGACGCGAAGGTGGTGGCGTTTGGTTCGAGTGAGCGGTCGTTGAAGACCACTCCGTGGGCTGACGGCATGCGGCCGGTCATGATTGTGGCCCGGTTTGGCATGCACACCGGGTTGTTGACGTGGGCCCGATCGAAGACGGTTCCCGACGCTGCGATGGCGTCGATGTTCGGGGTGCGGACAACGGAGTTTCCGGCGTAGCCGAGGTGATCGGCGCGGAGCTGATCGCAGATGATGAACAAGACGTTCGGTCGGCGGGTCATCGCAGCGCCACCTTCACGACCCGATGGGGGCGGGGTCGGAGATACGCACGACCCGGTTGATCAGCTCGCCGACGCCGTCGATGTGGGAGGTGATCACGTCGCCATCAGCGAGGAACATGCCCTGGGTGGCGCCGATGCCGTCGGGGGTCCCGGTGAAGATCAGGTCTCCGGTGGCGAGGGTGGTGATCGATGACAGGTAGCTGATCAGGGTCGGCACGTCGAAGATGAGGCTGGCGGTGGTGCTCTGCTGTCGGCGCTCGCCGTTGATGTCGCAGGTGAGCGGGAGGGCGTCGCGGTCCATGAGCTGGTCGACCGAGACGACGGTCGGCCCGATCGGCCCGAACGTGTCGAACGATTTCGCCAGATCGAAGTGCGGGGGTTGGGCGGCGAATTGGGCGGGCCGATCGGAGATGTCTTGGCCGACGGTGACGCCGACCACGTGATCCCATGCCTGGTCGATCGGTATGTCGCGGCCACCCGTTCCGATCACCACCACGAGTTCGACTTCGTAGTCGCACCCGTCGCTGCGGATCTCGACGTCGCCGGTCGGACCGGTGAGGCACGACGGAAACTTGGTGAAGACGACTGGGGAAGCGGGGACGTCCATGCCGCTCTCGGCAGCATGGTCGGCATAGTTCAGTCCGATGCCGAAAACGCTGCGAGGGCGCGGTACCGGCGGGCCGAGTGTCACGTCGGCGAGGGCGCCCGTGGCGGCGGAGACGTCGACTGTTGCGGTCAGCTCGGACAACCGTTCGGGCACGGAGAGCGCGACCATCGGGTCGGGACCGATCTCGCCGTCGGTGTGGGTCGCAAGATCGACGTAGTGATCGCCGATGACGAGCGCTGCTCGCCCGTCGATGTTGGCAAGTCGGAAACTCATGTCGTTCGTCCTTTGGTCTCGCGTCGTTTCGGCCGGGTCAGTCGGCGGCGATGAGGTCGGCGAGGTCGGTTGGTTCGAGGAATGCGGGCGGGGTCGGTGGGCCGAACGAGTAGAGGAACTCGTGGCCGCTCCATTCCTTGGGCTGGTACAGGTCCTGCGCGGTGATGCGGTCGATGTCGGCGGTGTATTCGACGAACGTGCCGCCCGGTTCTCGTAGGTACCAGAACCAGTTCGATCCGATTGCGTGGCGGCCGACGCCCCACATGTGTCGTTCGGGGTCGATGTCGACCATGTGTTGGCCGCCCCGAACGACGTCGTCGATGTCGTCGACCTCGAACGCGATGTGATGCGGGAATGCCACCGGCGCCGCTTGGATCGCGACGTTGTGGTGCACGTCGCCGCAGCGGGTGAAGGCGATGATTTCCGGCACTTCGTCGCTGATCTCGAAGCCGATGACGTCGGTGAAGAACCGCAGTGTTTGCGGCTGGTCCGGTGTGCCGAACACGACGTGGGTGAGGTTCGAGGGGTGTACCGGCTGATCGGTGAGCACGCTTTCGGCGGGCACGTCGACGCGTTCGGGCGGTGAGCCTGGTCGATTGAACGTGTGGGTCGTCGGCGCTGCGTCGTAGGGGTCGGCGACCGAGACCTCGACCAGGAGCCCGGTCACTGGTTCGCGCATGGTGATCGTCGCTGCCTCGCGCCCGAGTACCTCGACGTCGGCGGCCTCGGCGCGGGTGGCGATGCGATCGATGTCGTCGCCGTCGTGGGCGCCAACCCCGAGCCGGTGGAGCCGCCGTGTCGGGGCGGCCACCAACTCGAGTTGTTCACCGCCGTCGCGGGTGGTGAAGCGGGAGTCGGAGCCATCGGCGGGGGACAGCCCGAACTCGGTGAAGAACTGCGCCGATGACGCCACGTCGGGCACGCCGAGTTGGATCGAGGTCAGGCGGTGGAGCCCCATGTCTCGACAAATTAGATCAACTGATAGATAGTTGCAAAGGTGACCCCAACGCCGGACTCGCCTCCCGCCACTCGCCGCCGCCAAGAGCGCTCCGCGCTGACCCGCTCGTCACTGCTGGAGGCGGCGCTCGATGAGTTCGCCGCTCACGGCTACGACGCGGCGTCGACTCGAGCGATTGCGGCGGCTGCCAACACCCAACAACCGCAGATCAACTATCACTTCTCCTCCAAGGAGGCGTTGTGGCGCGCCGCGGTCGACCTCCTGTTCGAGCGCCTCGACGATTCGATGCGGCAGACGGTCGCCGCGGCCGAGCCACCGACGACCCCGCGTGAATCGTTCGCCCTCGGTGTGCGGGCGCTCGTCTTGGCCGTCGCCTCACTCCCGCAGCTCAATCGGGTGATGGTGCACGAGACAACGGCGCCGTCGGACCGACTCCGCTGGATCGTCGAGCGTCATGTGCAGGCGCGTTTCACCGTGCTCACCGGAGACTGGGAAGAGCTCCGGGCAGCCGGCGAGGTGCGCAACATCGATCCGGCGGTCGTGTACTACTCGCTCATCGGCGCGGCTTCGCTGGCCTATGTCAACGCCCCCGAGGCGCTCCTGCTCGGCCACGACACGACGTCGGAAGCGTTCGTTGCCGCCCATGCCGATGCGATGGTTGCCATGTTCCTGGATGGAGCGTGACAATCCGTTGGTGACGGGCCGTCCGTGATCGGAGCCGACGAGGGACGCATAGCCGCTCACCGCTCGATACCGTCGAATCATGAACGCCCCCGCTGTGAACGAAAACATGGAATACCGGCGCCTCGGCGCCTCCGGCCTGAAGGTCAGCGTGCTGTCCTTCGGAAGCTGGGTGACCTTCGGCAACCAGCTCGACACGGGCCTCGCCCGCGATTGCATCTCCGCTGCCGGTGAGGCCGGCTGCAACTTCTTCGACAACGCCGAGGTCTACGCCGGCGGTGCGTCGGAGACGATCATGGGCAAGGTCTTCCAGGAACTGGGCTGGCCTCGCTGGTCGTACGTGCTCACCACCAAGGCGTTC
>JBCCYT010000180.1:0-8527 GCA_039188975.1 Actinomycetota bacterium | reverse complement strand
CCATCTTCATCTGCCCGAGCCACCGCCGACCGCTCGAGCGGTTGTGGAGCGCCACGCCACCCACGTGGTCGAGGGTGATCTCGCCGCTGCCGAACAGGATTTCTACGGCAATGCGTTCGTCGTTTTCGAAGGCAGCGGTGGCTCGCTTCCGGCCGACGCCACGACGTTCGAGGTCATCGGCGAACGCCACGACCTCACGTGGAGCGAGTTCACGATCCGATACGAGACAGCCGGTGGGCCGGTCGACATCACCACGAAGTGGCACCTGCTGGTCGGAGCCTGGCGGCTGACCGACGCAGCGCGCGTCTGAACCACGGCGTTGGCGGGAGCGCCCGCGCTACGGTCCGCTGATGTTCTTCGACGCACGGCTGTGGGCCCTCACCCGAGGTTCCCGAGGCGCAATCGCCCGTGCGGTCGCGATCGGCGTGGCGGCTTCGGTCGTTGGGATCGTGCGATTGGGGCTGCTCGGTTGGTTGCTCGCTCGTGTCTTCGACGGCGACCCACTCAGCGATCTCGTCGGCCCGTTCGTTCTGGTGGCGGCCACGATGGCGCTTCGCGGTCTCCTGGAGCACTGGCGAACGATGCTGGCGCATCGGACCGCTGCCCGGTTGCAGTTGCAGCTTCGAGCCGAGCTGCACGATCAGGTGTTGCGTCTCGGGCCGAGCCACGTTGGCGACGCCCGAACCGGCGATGTGATCTTGTCGTTGGTCGAGGGGGTCGAGCAGCTCGAGGTGTGGTTCGGCCGTTACCTCCCCCAGTTGATCGTCGCCGGCCTGACTCCGATCGTGATCTTCGGGTTGCTCGCGCCGCTCGATCTGCCCGTCGCGCTCGTGCTGCTCGTCTTCGCGATCGTGACGCTGCTGGCCCCCGCGCTGTGGCACAACCTCGATGCAGCGAAGAGCCTCGACCGCCAGGAGAAGTACTCGCGTTTCGCAGCCGACTTCCTCGACTCGCTCCAGGGGCTCGCCACCTTGAAGGCGTTCGGTCAGAGCGAAGCGCGAGGACAGACGCTCGCCGAGCGTGCCCATGAGGTGTTCGAGGCGACCATGTGGGTGTTGGCGACCAACTCGCTGACCCGGGGCATCACCGACACGGGTCTGGCATTGGGTTCGGCCACCGCGCTCGGCCTGGGCGCTTATCGGGTTCGTGACGGCGACATGGAGCTCGAGGTCCTGCTCATCGTGTTGATGGCCGGCATCGAGGTGTTCCGACCCCAGCGAGAGCTGCGGGCGTTGCTCCACAACGGCATGGTCGGCCTGTCTGCCGCCCAGGGCATTTTCAAGGTGCTCGACGATCAGCCCCGACTCGAACGGCCCGACCAGCCCGTCGAGATCGAAGGCGGGCTCGAACCCCGGCTGGACTTCGAGGGCGTGGTGTTCACCTATCCCTCAGCCGCCGAGCCGACGCTGCATCATCTCGACCTCACCGTTGCACCCGGCGAGCGGGTCGGGGTTGTCGGCCCGAGCGGTTCGGGAAAGAGCACGCTGGTCAAGCTGCTCCTGCGCACCCATGACCCCGACGCGGGACAGGTTCGCCTCGGCGGTCACGATCTGCGCACCCTCGGCGCCGATGACCACTATGGGGCGATCGCCGTCGTCACGCAGGACACGTTCCTCTTCCACGGCACCGTGCTCGACAACATTCGCTTCGGTGCGCCCGAAGCTGATCTCGATGCCGTGCAGGCCGCAGCGACCGACGCGAACGCGCATGAGTTCATCACCGCACTTCCGCAGGGCTACGACACCGTCATCGGCGAGCGCGGTATCCGCCTGTCGGGAGGTCAGCGTCAACGCATCGCGATTGCTCGGGCGTTGCTGCGCGATGCTCCGGTGCTCGTACTCGATGAGGCGTTGTCATCCGTCGACGCAGAGAACGAGGCCCTCATCCAGGAGGCGCTGGATCGGCTGATGGTTGGCCGCACCACGCTGATCTTTGCCCATCGACTCTCGAGCGTCATCGGCGCAGATCGAATCGTCGTGCTGGATCACGGAACGGTCGTCGAGTCGGGCGATCACTCGTCGCTGCTCGCCGCCGGTGGCCGCTATCACGCCCTGATGGCTGACCAGGTTGCGACCTCGACCGAGGCGGTGGAGGTGTTGGATCTCGATCCACCACCCGGACCCGACGAGCTGGCCGACATGCACCACCGCGACACCGCCGGGGCTGATGATGATGACATCGTCGCCGCGGCCGGACTCAGCTGGTCGGGGGCGATCCGTTCGCTGTTCGCGGAGGTTCGACCCTGGCGGGGACGATTGATCGCGACGTTCTTCTTCGGCATCACCCGGGTTGTGGCCCTGATCGGGGTCGGCGTGCTCAGCGCCTTGATCGTGCGAGCCGTCGACCAAGGCGAACCGTTCGGCGGGTTGCTGGTCGCTCTGGCGATCGTGGCCCCGCTCGCCGGCCTCCTGCACTGGCTGGAGTCGTGGGTCGCCCACGACATGGCCTTCCGGATGCTGGCGGAGATGCGAGTCGACCTCTACCGAAAGCTCGACGAGCTCGCGCCGGCCTATCTGGTGCGGCGCCGCACCGGTGATCTCGTGGCGATGGCCACCCACGATGTGGAGATGGTCGAGTACTTCTTCGCTCACACGGTCGCGCCCGCATTCGTGGCCGTGCTGATCCCGTCGACCGTGTTGACGATCCTGGCCGTTGCCGGCTGGCCGATGGCGCTGGCCCTGCTTCCCTTCCTGGTCGTCGTCGCGGCCAGCCCATTCTTGCTGCGTCGTCGCCTCGACGATCTCGGCTCTCGTGATCGAGAAGCGCTCGGCGATCTCAACGCCTATGCGGTCGACACGGTGCAGGGCATGGGTGAGGTGCTTGCTTTTCAGCAGGCCGATGCTCGGTCGTCGGCGTTCCTCGATCGGGTGCGCACCCACCAAGCGGCGCGCATCCCGTTCTACCGAAGCCTGTCGCGCCAGACGTCGACGTTGGAGGTCGCAACCGGGCTGGGTGGCCTCGCCGTCGTCGTGACCGGTGCCCGCCTGGTGGACAACGGCGAGTTGGCGGCCACCACGTTGCCGCTGCTGACCCTCCTCGCCTTGGCCTCGTTCCTGCCGGTGTCGGAGATCGCTCATGTCGGGCGCCAGCTTGCGGACACGCTCGGTGCGACCCGTCGCCTCCATCAGGTTCACCACGAGCCGGTGCCCGTGCAGTCACCGTTGGCGCCGATTTCTCTGCCCGCTTCGAACGACACGATGCCGGCCGTCGAGTTCGATGCGGTGACGTTCACCTACCCGGGAACCGGCCGACCGGCGCTCGACGAGGTCTCGTTCTCGATCGAGGCCGGCGCAACGGTGGCTCTCGTCGGACCATCCGGTGCGGGCAAGACAACCGCCGCCCAGCTGATCTTGCGGTTCTGGGATCCCGAGGTCGGAGCGATCCGTCTCTTCGGTGAGGACCTTCGAGACGTCGATCTCGTCGATCTTCGGGCCCACGTCGCGATGGTGAGCCAGGAGACGTATCTGTTCAATGCGACCCTGCGGGAGAACGTGCACATGGCTCGTCCCGACGCCACCAACGACGAGCTCTCGGCGGCGATCGAGCAGGCATCGCTCGCCGACTTCGTCGCCTCGCTCCCCGATGGTTTGGCGACCCCGGTCGGCGAGCGAGGCGTCCGCTTGTCCGGCGGCCAGCGGCAACGGGTGGCGATCGCCCGGGCGTTTCTGAAAGACACGCCGGTGCTGGTGCTCGACGAGGCAACATCGCACCTCGACGCCGTCAACGAAGCCGCCGTGCATCGATCGCTCGAAACACTGATGGCGGGGCGAACGACACTGACGATCGCCCACCGGCTCTCGACGATCCGCAACGCTGACCAGATCGTCGTGCTCGGCGATGGCCACCTCATCGAGATCGGCGACCACGACTCGTTGTTGGCCGGCGGCGGGCTGTACGCCCGGCTGACCGCCCATCAGATGGCAGCAGCGACTGGCGGCCGCTGACCGTCGACTCTCGTCGCCTCCGGCGTGCTGATTCCCCACACGTCGGTGCTCCGACGCCTCGCTCCTCAACTATCTTCCGCTGAGGCAGAGTCCGTGGACACAGCGACTGAGTTCTTCGGTAACCGGATGACGGTCTCTGCGTTGCAGTCATAAAGAACGACATGGTTTGGACCGGTCCCGAGGTACGCCAGTTGCCGATCTTCGAGACCAACGGGCGCCGGCTCAAGCCCGACAACCGGTGCGGTCGGGAATCCGGTGATGGCCTGATCGAGTGGACTGTGAGCCTCACAATCCCGGATCCTTGTTCGGCCATCGGAGACGATCTGCAAGACCATGAAGACCACGGCCCCAAACGCGACAAGGGAGAACCCGAGCGCAAGGGCGGCGCGCTGGTCAGCTGCTGCCACCTCGGCCTCTTCGATACTCAGGGTCGTGGCGGCTACAGCTTCTCCACTACGTCTCTCACGAATGCGCTCGACTCCACCCCACAAGAATGCCAACACGCCAAAGACCAAGGAAGCGAGCGAGACGGCGAGCACGGCGAAGATCGTCAGGGCGATCAGCATCGTCACGGCATGCGGAATCGTTGCGATCGAGTCACGACCGACTTCGTCAGGATCTACGCCAAAGTGGGCATAGACGCCGAGATCCACGAAGCGCATTAGGCCGAAGAGCGCGACGCCGAGTGCTCCCAGCAGCACACCCCAGGAGCCGATGTCGCGGAGGTGCCGGACCGCCCCTTTTGCAATCGCAGACGAGCGTCCAGCTCGATACGGTCTCAGCTCGCGCTGCGTCTTCGCAAAGACACCTCTTGCATCGGAACGGGCACGGAGGAGCCGCCGATACGCGACCTCACGAAGATGCTCGTCGCCTGTCTGAACATCCAACACCACCCATTGGATCGAGGCTTCCCGCACCTCGTCGCACACAGCCCGCACGTGCTCTGCAAGCTCACGGAACGAAGACGGAACGTCGTTGGTGGAGAGGCTGTCCAGATAGCGGGACCACTGCGCGTCGGTTGGGAGCAGCTGGTCCGCTTGGCCCAGCGCATCCGAAGGGTCGAGAGCCAGAAAGGCACTGAGTTTCTCGGTTGTATTCGCCAACTTCTGCTTGGCTCGCCGCACCTCGTGCGGATTTGGGCCAGCATCGGCTGTTTCTTCACTATCCGCCATGGTTCCCTCGGTGAGAGCCAACCGGAAACCACCGAACCGGTCAAGCGAATTGAGTCCTTCGGCAGCTGGCGAAAACCGCCGACGATCGCGAGAGCAGCGAATCTCGCCGCCTCCGTCGTGCTTGGTAGCTTCGCAGTCATGTCCGGCCTCACCATCCGCCGAGTTGGCGCTGCGCTCGGCGCAGAGGTCACCGGCATCGATCTCGATCAGGCGACCGACGACGACGTCGTTGCGATCCGGGCCGCGCTGCTCGAGCACCTCGTGCTGTTCTTCCCGGACCAGGCGTTGACGCTCGACGGCCATGTGGCCCTGGGACGCAAGTTCGGAGAGCTCGAGGTTCATCCCAACCTTCCCCGCCCCGACGACGACCATCCCGAGGTCGTCGAGCTGAAGGCATCACACGGCGGGATCGCCGACGAATGGCACAGCGACGTCACGTTCTTGCCGAACCCGTCCGTGATGTCGATCCTGCACATGGTCGAGAGCCCCGACATCGGGGGTGACACGATGTGGGCCAACCAGTACTTGGCCTACGAGACCCTTTCGGCGCCGATGCGAGAGATGCTCGACTCGTTGCACGTGATCCACAACGCCTCGCCGCACGGCAAGCCAGAGATGATGGCGATGCATCCACTCGTGCGGATTCACCCCGAGACCGGTCGCCGCTCGCTGCTCGCCAACGAGCACTTCAGCAAGCGCATCGTCGAACTCAGCCACACCGAATCGGAATCACTGCTGAAGATGCTGTGGGACTGGTCGGTGCGAGAAGAGCTGTGCGTCCGCCACTCATGGACACCCGGCACCGTTGCGATGTGGGACAACCGCTGCACCCAACATGCGGTCGTGGCCGATTTCGTCGGGGAACGAATCATCCAGCGAGTGACAGTGCTCGGCGATTCACCCGAGGGCGCCCCGCCCCGGTGGGATGCACACAGTGTCGATCAGCTTTCCGCGACGACCGTGCACGACAAGATCCTGCACCAGTACTTCCGTCAGCATCCCGACGCGTTGACGAGAGGCTGAGGTGTCACGTCAGACCGAAGGCGCTGCGCAGATCGTCGTCGAGCGTGGAGGCGCGACTCGGCGGTGCCGCAGGTGCGGTCCCGCTCGTGGTGACGCCACCACCGCCACCACCGGCAGCGGCACCGGTGGCGGCAGCCATCGCCATCAGGCCGAGCCCGCCCAACGGGTCGGGTTTCGGTTTAGCGAGCGCAGTCGTACTCGAAGCGGGGTCGTCGACCGCCGCACTCGGCTTCGAACCGCTCGACCGCAACGCAACGAGCTTGGTCAACAGGCCGTACCAGAACGGGGCGCCCATCATGACGAGCAACGCCGTTACGAGCCATCCCCCAATGGTCGACCACTGCCAGGTCCAAGGCTGCAGGTCCGGGAAGACAGAATCGACGCCATCGTCCCAGCCGATCGGGAGTTTCAGTTCCTCGAGTTGATCGACCGCTTCGGCCACCGATTCGATCTCGGTCCCCTCGGGCAACGCCGACGCAGCGTCAGCGACCGCCTCGCGCGTTGCCGTGTCGACCCAGAGCGCCCGCGCAACATCGATCGCACTGGCATTTGCGGTGATCGTGATGCCGAGGCCCACGACGAACAGGCACACCGTCGCCCACCGCTTGTAGGCACCTTCGACCCGGTCCATCGTGTCGTCGAACCACCCTTCGAGTCCGGCTTTGATCTTGGTCGCGTCGTTGCGGGCTTCATGCAGGATCGCGGTAACTCGTTTTTGCAGTCCCGGTGGCAGATTCTCGAGGTGTTTCTTGTCGACGATCACCTCTCCTACCGCGTCGGCAAACGAGCGGGCTGACACATAGCTTGGGAAACGATCAGCGTCGGGGTCGACCCTGTCGGCGGTCACCCGCCGCACGGCCCTCTTGATCCAATCCCGGTCGAGGACTCGGCGAAGGCCGAGGAGACCGCCGTTGACCCCCGTCTTGGTGGCGGCCGCAAGCGAACTGAAGATCGACGTGGTCTTGAACGCATCCATGGCGTCTGACCAGGCGTCGTGCGCAGTCTTCGCCTCCTCCCAGGATTTCCGATCCTGTGCGTAGGTTGCCTTCTCCGCATCCGTCGCGTTCGGAGCGGGGGCGATCGGCTCCGCACCCGGAGGGTCGGGTGGATCGCCACCTCCTTGCAACATGACCGTGATCACCGCCTCGAGGTCTTTGCCGCGCTTCGTCAACAGTCGGGAGTAGATCTCCACGATCGTCGACGACGCGAGTGCGATCACAAAGAACATGACCACGAGACCGATCGCCGTTTCGAGTGCTTGAGACCCAAACATGCTTTCCCCTTTCGCTGTACCGGGTGGGCCGGTTCAGTTGATGTGGCCGCGTTGTCGCGGCCGACTTCGCTCAACGAACGAACTCGTCGTGAGCAGAATCTCCCGACGCATCGCTCACCTCACCGCCACGATCAACGCCGCTGTGGTGCTCCCTGCCGAATGCGCAACCACGGTCGTTTGTCCGCCGACACACCGAGCCGAGGGAAGCAAGAACAACGTATTGTCCATGAGCGAGCCTTCCTGAGGTGTCTCACCGGAGTTTCCGGCTGGCCACAGGGCGCGTCAAGAACGTGTCATCGTGCTTAATCAGCGAACGTCCGGTGGCTGAAACAACGCCTCCGTTCTCGCTGCTGCACCGATAGGGCCTCGAGCTGTGGCTCCGAGGTCGATCCATCGGTGGCGGGTTTGGCCGAGCAGGTGGGCCGGATCACGTGCCTCACGCGCAGCCCGTCACCGACGACATCGCAGGCTTTGACACCGCTCCTGCGAATGCCGCCACCCGGCGCGATCAGAGGCCGAAGTTGGCGCGGATCCCGGCGAGGTAGGTGGCGTCGTCGGCGCTGGCGCGCATGGCGATCATCTGCTCGGCGTCTTGACCGGCGACGTATCGGAGCTGGTCGGTGCCATCCGTCGCCGCGGTGAAGATCACATCGGCGATGTCGGCCGGTTCGGACGAGAAGCGTCCCTCGGCTGAGGAAGCGGTGAGAAGGCCGTTGATGACGGGCTGATATTCCTCGTGCTCGGGGTTCATGCTGATGTCCATCGACCGGCCGGAGAAGTCGGTGGCGACAATCCCCGGTTCGACGATCTTCATCTGTGCACCGATGGCGCCGAGTTCGTAGGTGAGCGCTTCGGAGATGCCCTCTACGGCAAATTTGGTGCCGTGGTACAGCGATCCGAGCGGCATGGTGATCTTGCCACCCATCGAGGAGATGTTGACGATCACGCCGCTGCCCCGTTCCCTGAACTGCGGCAGTACGGCTTTGGTGACGTCGAGCAGGCCGATGACGTTGGTGTTGAACTGGCGGACGATCTTCTCGCGGGGCGTGGATTCGAGCGGGCCGTAGGCGCCGTATCCTGCGTTGTTGACGACGACGTCGATACCACCGAAGTGT
>JBCCYT010000179.1:0-8564 GCA_039188975.1 Actinomycetota bacterium | reverse complement strand
GTTCCTCGAGATCATGCTCGAGGTCTATGCCTGGCAGACCCGAGACGAGTTCGTGTATCGCCATGTGTGGGAGCCCGACATGGTGACGATGTGGGACAACCGGGTCGTTTTGCATCGGGCGACGGGTGGGTTCGATGGCCACGAACGACTCCTGCATCGCACGACGATCGGTTACAACCCCACCGTCGGGACCCGAGCCGCGTGACGCCTTCGATTACCGACGTCGCTGGCGTCGAGGTCGGTCACTGGACGGATGACACGGCGTTGACCGGCTGCACCGTCATCACCTTTCCGGTTGCCAACACCACGGCGGGGGAGATTCGGGGTGGCTTTCCTGCCGCCCGCGAATTCTCGACGCTCGCATCGGGGATGAACACCGGAGCCGTCGACGCGGTTGTCTTCGCCGGTGGCTCCTCGCGGGGCTTGGCTGCTGCGGAAGGCGTGGTCGAGGGGTTGGCGGCCGACGGCCGAGGCGAGTTGGCTCCGGGTGGTCCGGTTCTCCCGACGGTTGCGGGTGCGGTGGTCTGGGATCTCGGGGTCGGGGCGTCGACGGCGTTCCCCGGCGTGCCTGAGGGCCGGGCGGCGTACGAAGATCGAAGCGCAACGCCTGGTTGGGGTGCGGTCGGTGCCGGTGTGGGGGCGACGGTCGCGAAGTGGCGTGGCGCCGGTGCGACCGTCGCGGGCGGTGTTGGATCGTCGTCGGTCGCAGTGGGCGACGCCGTCGTGGGTGCACTCGCGGTCGTCAATGCGGTGGGTGACGTCTTCTCGCTGACTGGTGAGCCGTTGACCGAGGGTCCGCCGGTTCCGGCGTTGTTTCCTGCGCACGAGTTCGGCGCTCGGCAAAACACGACGCTTGTGGCGGTCGCTACCGATGCGGCCATGTCGAGAGATGCGCTGCTTCGGCTTCTCGTGCGGGTCCACGATGCATTTGGTGCGTGTTTGCGACCCGCCCACACGCGCTGGGATGGCGACGCTGCGCTTGCCGTCTCGTGTGGTGATGTCGAGGTCCATCCCGATGCGGTCGGCGAGGCCGCCTTCGTGGCCACGGCCCAGGCGATCGAGGCGGCCGTTCGTCGTTAGGGGAGCGTCGCAAACGCCCGAACCGTGAAGGTGCCGGCGCCTTCGATCTTGGGCGGCACTGCCGTGAACGAGAAGCCCTGCGCCGGGAGTGCGTCGAGGTTGGTGAGGTGTTCGATGATCGGGATGTCGTTGCCGAGCAGCGTCGTGTGGACCGGCCGTTCACCGGTGCCTTCGGTGGCGTCGATGTTCAGCGTGTCGATGCCGACGCACGCCGCGCCCGCATCGACGAGGCGCCGGGCTGCGGCTGCAGTCAGGGCCGGGTGATCTTCGAAGTAGCGGGACGTTCCCCAGTGGTTGGCGTGATCGGTGCGGATCAGCACGGCGTGGTCAGCGAACGGTGTGAGGTCGACGTCGTCGAGTTCGATGGCCTTGCGTTCTCGCTGATCGAGGCAGATCCCTGGCACGCCCGCAACCCGGTCGAGGGCGAGGCCGGTCAGGTCGTGACCATCGGCGAAGCGATGGAAGGGAACGTCGAGGTAGGTGCCGGTGTTGGTGCACATCGTCACCAGCCCGATCTGGAAGGTGATGCCGGGGCCATAGATCTCTTCGGCTGCTTCTCGGCTCAGGTGATCGTCGACCTTCGGGGTCGGTAGACCCGGGTAGGTCTCCATCCCGGCGGTGACCACATGGCTGAGATCGACGTGGGTCACGCCGGCGCGCCCCGTTTGGCCATCGACAGTTTCCGGCGGCGCGCAGCCGTTGCTGCGTCACCGTCGGGTGTGCCGTCGTGCCAGGCGTCGATGGCGAGATCGAGCGGCGATTCTTGGCCGCCGTAGTTGCACTCGATGAACCGGTGATGGAGTTGGTGGAAGAAGTCACCGAGTTCGAACCGAATCCCGCCCGGCAGTCGCAGCGCATCGTGGCCAGTGTGACTCATCGGTGCACCGAGCGAGTGGTGCATCATTGCGAACAAGAAGTGGGCGGGGTGCGCCGGTAGCACGAGGAAGAGCAGGACGTCGCCGTAGAGCACGACGTGTTCGAGCGGGTGCATCGCAAGGCCCGACCACGGTCCGACGTTGACGTTCTTGTGATGCCAGGAATGCACGTGGGTGTAGGCCGGTCCTCGGTGCAGCAGCCAGTGGGTGACCGAGAAGTACATGATCGACCACAGGGGTATGAGCGCGAACAGGGCGACGAACCACACGGGATTGTCGTCCCAACTGATCGTCGGCGCGATGTCGTTGGCATAGGCCCACCAGCCGATCGATTCCCACAGCGAACCGATCGCCATGGCCGAGACGAGGGTGAGGAACATGTTGTCCTTCACCTGATCGTCGAACAGGAAGATCCGCTTGTCGCGGCCCATCTCGCGTTTGTCGTAGCGCAGGTCCTGCTGCGCCTTCTTGACCCACAGCCACCAGTGGAGGCCGCCGGTGATCGCCGCGACGAGCACGAGGTTGCGCAGCCAGATCTGACTCATCCAGCCGAAGGAGAACCGCTGTGCGTCATCGAGATCGGGCGCCGCGAACCACCAGATGCATGCGGCGACGGCGAGCATGAAGACCCGGGTGCCCCATGGGCGCCAGGTGCGGGCGACGTGGGTGAGAATCGCGCCCGGATGCAGTGTTCGATAGAACGGCGCCGGCTGCAGCGGGAGTTCAGGCGTGAGCAGCCAGCGTGTCTTCGTGTCCCCCATGGGCGCGAAAGCTACCGTCGTCGGATGGATCTGTCAGCAGCGAGAGTGCTCATCACCGGGGCATCCCGGGGAATCGGGTTGGAGGTCGCCCGCAAGCTTCATGCCAAAGGTGCGACGATCATCGGGACGGCGCGCAGCGAGGCGTCGCTGGCGGCCGCGGTCGACGAGCTCGGGTTGATCCCGATCGTCGGCGATCTCAACGATCCGGTGGTCGCTGATCGTCTGATCGACGAGGCCCTCGAGTTCGGCCCGATCGACGTGCTCGTCAACAACGCCGGTATCGAGATCGTCGGTCAGGTTGCCGAGCAGGATCCGGATGACCTGCGGGCGGTGATCGGGGTGAACCTCGAGGTGCCGATCACGCTGGCTCGACATGTGCTGCCCCACATGTTGGAACGGGGGAGCGGGCGCATCGTCAACATCTCGTCGATGGCGTCGGTGGTCAGCTCGCCGGGGTGGGCGACGTATTCGGCGTCGAAAGCCGGGTTGTCGTCGTTCTCTCGTTCGTTGAAGAGCGAACTTGCCGGGACCGGGGTCGGGGTCACCGTCGTCGAGATCGGGTTCGTGCAAACCGACATGCTCGATGACCTCCGCAGCAACGCGTTCGTCGAGGCGAGCTTTGATCGATACCGCAGCCTTGGACTGGCGAGGATCATGGAAGTCGACGAGGTCGCGGCTGCGATCGTGAAGGCGGTCGCCAAGGACCGCAATCACGTCCGGCTTCCGAAGCGCAGCATCGGGTTGTCGATGCTCGCAAACGCACCCCGGAGTTTCGCCGACCTCGTACAGCGGGGTGTGCCGACGAAATAGGCGGTCAGGGATCGAGGAGTTGTGCCACCGCCAGCTCGGCGGACTCGACCGCGCCCTGCACCGCGATCGTCTTGCCCCCGGGGTGCATGGCTTCCCCGGCGAAGAGCAAGCGGGTGCCGACCGGTGCCGCCAGCGTTTTCGCCGATGCGGCGCGGTGAGAGTACGAGCCGCCGATCCAGTGTTCCGCCGACCAGTTCTGAACGACATGGCGCAGGTGGTGGCAGCTCGCCTTGCCATCGAAGATCTCGTCGAGTTCGTCGAGGACGTACTGGGCGATTGCGTCGTCGTCACCGTTGGCGACGTAGCGGTCGGCTCGGGCGCCTTGCGTGAACAGGCCGAGGATGTGTCGGTCGGTGGGCTTGCCGAGGGTCGCGTCGTAGTAGGTGGAGTCGCCGCTGGACCCCAGGATGCTGCCCAGCATCGAGCCGAGGTTGAGGAGGTCGGGGTAGAAGCGCTCCGAGAACTCGATGAAGACCTTGAGCCCCGCCGGCATGTGTTCCTTGTCGATCTCGCGTTGCTTGTCGTCAGGCAGGGGTGGCACGAACTCGATGCGGCGTTGCTGCAGCATCGCGATGGGCACGGTGACGAGTGCGACGTCGGCGGTGTGTGACGCATCGGCTTGGGTCCAGAGGGTGACTGAGTCGGCGCCGTGCTCGATGCGGACGATCGGGGTTTCGTAGCGGATTCGCGAGCGGGTCGACTCGGAGGCCAGGTCGTCGATGACGTCGTACCAGGACGAGTCGACGAACTTGCGGTCGTCTTGACCGGGGATGAATCGGAGCCAGCTTCGGTCACGCAGCCTCCCGCGGTGCCAGTTGGCGATCCGCTGCGGCTTGTATCGGAAGGTCTCGTGGCCCGGGGTGCGGCCGGAGAAGATCGACGCGATCGAGGCCGGCCGGGCCCGGACCCAGTGATGAACCCACTCGGCACCGATGTCGATCGGCACGTCTTCGAACAGCTCGGTCTTTCGGACTCGACCTCCGTGGGAGTCGCTCGCCTCGAAGACCTCGATGTCGTGACCGGCGTCGTGGAGCAGCTTCGCTGCGGTGAGGCCGGCTGCGCCGGCTCCGACGATGCCGACCCTCACGCGTGGGTCGATCGTTCGGGCATGATCGTGGAGTCGCTGATCTGCACATTTATTATCATGAGTACAAACAATACCAACTCGGTCCCTTCTGAAGACGCGAACGCCCGAAGGCCGGGGCGGCCGAGCGTTGTCGACGAGCGCCGCGGTCAGATCGTCGATGCCTTCATCGAGCTGATCGCCGAGCGAGGTGACCCGAATCCGACGGTTGCCGACATCGCCGCCCGGGCCGGCGTGCACCGATCCGCCGTGCGTCACTTCGTCGGCAACAAGACAGCCCTCGTCGCAGCCGCCATCGACGAGATCTGGTGGCGCTACGCGCAGTCCTACCGGGATCGTGTCGGGCCCGACGACACGATCGATGACCTCGTCGAGCACCTCTTCTCCGACGACTATGTCTGGCAGCACGTCCGGCTCGACGGCGTCTTGTCGACGCTCGCAACCGCCACCCCGCACGACGAGGCCGCCACCGAACGAATCCGGGCCGAATACCAAGGGACGCTCGACGCCATCGTCGCACTGCTCGGCAACGACGAACCGGCAGGGGTAGCGGCTGCGTATCAGTTGATCTGCCTCGCTGAGCACAACGTGACGATGCAGCGCCTCGGATTTGATCCGTCGTTCGGGCAGGCGGCACTCGAGGCGGCCCGCAGGCTGATTGCGCCGCATCGGCGGATCTCGTCGAGCCCGGCGCCCCATTCGGCCAGACGGCGCTGAGCGCCTCGGCGAAGTTCCTCGAGCCGACTCGGGCGATCGTCCATCTGCACGCCTGCCATCATGCGGCGGCGGTGGCCTCGATCTCGAACTGCAGTGGCGGGAGGGCGAGCCTGGTTACGCCCAGCAGCGTCATCGGCGGGGTGGCTCCGAGTGGCCCGAATCGGGCGCCGAGGAGGTCGAAGTTCGCGAGTGCTTCGTCGACGTCGGTCGCGTAGATGCGGAGTCGGGTGATGTTGGCCAGCGTCATGCCGGCGTCGTTGACGACGGCCTCGAGGTTGTCGAGGGCGAGCGAGATCTGGGCTCGCATGTCGTCAGCGTGTCGCGGGTTGCCGTCGGCATCCACGGAGGTCTGGCCGGCGATGACGAGGTTGCGAGTGGCGCCTTCGATGATCTCTGCTTGGTGGTAGCCGAACTGGAGGGACCAGGGCCACGGGTTGACTGGGGTTCGTTGCATGCCATCGACCGTACGATCTATCCCTGACAGAAACTGTCAGTCATTTTCCCTACGATGCGCCTGTGGCGATTGCAGCGCGACACGACGAACTGCTCCGTTTGCTGCGGATGCGGGCCGATTGGCGGACCGCGGACCTCGCCGACGAACTGGGGGTCTCGGTCCGGACGGTCTGGCGAGATCTCGACCGACTCCGCGATCGCGGATTCGAGATCTCCACGATGTCGGGCCCGGGCGGCGGCGTGCATCTCGAGCCAACGTCGGTTCTGGTCACATCCCAGCTCGACGGCGACGAGGTGGTCTCCCTCGTCCTCTCGGTCGCGATGGCGCAGGCGGTTCCGTGGATGCCGTTCGCGGCTGGTGCTACCGCCGCCCTTGCCAAGATCGAGGCCTCGCTGCCCCGGCAGCGAGCCGAGCAGGTGCAGGCATTGATGATGCGGATCCTGATCGGACCGCCGGCACGAGAACGAGCCCGCGACCGATCGCCGAGCCCGCTCCTGGCCCGCCTCTTCGAGCTGGCCTTCCGCGAAGGTCGGCTGTTGTCGTTCGAGTACCGCGATCGCGCAGGGACGACCTCTCGCCGGGTCGTCGAGCCGCATGGCCTGCTCGTGCGAGCTCCGCGTTGGTATGTCATCGCGTGGGATGTCGAGATCGACGAGCTGCGGCTCTTTCGAGCCGACCGCATCCGGTCACCTCACGTGCGAACCGCAACGTTTCTGCCCCGGCCCCACGACGTCGTGCGTCGGGTTGCAGCTGATGCTCGACCCATCCGCGACAGCAGGATCTGAACGTCTCGTTGCGTGGCGAATCGCCGGTCGGGTCGTCGCCGCCTACAGTGGGCGACCTACCACCTCGAGGAGGATCTCATGGAACCCACCGAACTCACCGACGAAACCCCGGTCGACACCGTGGAGACCGACGAGACCGAACTCGTCGAAGAAGAACTGTTGGTCGAGGAGATCTCCATCGACGGCATGTGCGGCGTCTACTGAATTCGCGTCCGTGACCCAATCGGGTTCGCCGTTTGATGCCGAGCAGGCGTACCGCTTGCACGAGCAGGTTGCGCTGCGCCCCGAGCCGTTCGGTGCGCTCGCCTACCACTACGGCAACCGCCGTTTGAACTTTCTTCGAGCCAGAGAGCTCGTAGCCCTCGTCGAGGCGCTCGATGGTGAGATGTCGGTCCGGGCCGCCTTCGATGCGGTCGGGATCGACCCGCGCCGCTGGCCCAGCTTCGAAAAGGCGCTCGCGTCGCTCGCCGCCTCCAACTTTCTCGTGCTTCCCGAAGGAGCCGCCGCATGACTCTCACCACCGGACTTCAGATCAGCGAGCCTCGCCCCGACAATCTCGTGTTGTCGCCCGTCAAGCAATCGGGCCTTGCCAATCAGATGAAGGCCGGTCTCGACGCTCCCATCTGCCTCACGTGGGAGCTGACCTACGCCTGCAATCTCCAGTGCGTGCACTGTCTGTCGTCGTCGGGTCGCCGTGACCCCAACGAACTCACCACCGCCGAATGTGAAGCAGTGATCGACGAGCTGCAGCGAATGCAGGTCTTCTACATCAACATCGGTGGTGGCGAGCCGACGACGCGCAAGGACTTCTGGCATCTCGTCGACTACGCCGTGGATCACGGTGTGGGGGTGAAGTTCTCCACCAACGGCTACGGCATCACGCCCGAGGTCGCAGAGAAGCTTGCAGCGTCTGACTATGTCGATGTGCAGATCTCGCTCGACGGCACCGACGCCCTGACCAACGATTACGTCCGGGGCGAGGGTTCGTTCGCAACTGCGATCCAGGCCATGGAGTACCTCCACGCGGCCGGTTTCGAGGGGTTCAAGATCTCGGTGGTGATGACTCGCCACAACATCCCGCAGGTCGACGAGTTCAAGGCGATGGCTGATCGCTATGGCGCCCAGTTGCGGCTCACTCGCTTCCGTCCGTCCGGGCGCGGTGCTGATTCGTGGCACGAGCTGCACCCGACCGATCAGCAACAGCGTGAGCTCTACTACTGGTTGATGGATCAGCCCGACGTGCTGACGGGCGATTCGTTCTTTCACCTCTCTGCCCTCGGCGAAGCGCTGCCCGGTCTCAACCTGTGCGGTGCCGGGCGTGTCGTCTGCCTCATCGATCCGGTCGGCGATGTCTACGCCTGCCCGTTCGTGCTCCACGACGAGTTCCTCGCCGGGTCGGTGCGAGACGACGGCGGCTTTCAAAAGGTCTGGCAGGAGAGCGGCCTGTTCCAGGGGCTGCGTGAGCCACAGTCGGCTGGTGCCTGCGCAAGCTGTGGGCACTTCGATGCCTGCCAAGGCGGATGTATGGCAGCCAAGTTCTTCACCGGCATCCCGCTCGATGGTCCCGACCCCGAGTGTGTGCTCGGGCACGGCGAGGCGGCGATGGACTCGATTGGCCGAGCTGAGGTCAGCAAGGACCACAGCCGCACCAGGGTCACGCTCGGTCGGAAACCGGTCGGCTGACGACCTTCGCGGCGACTCGGCGCTGCGTCGACCGTAGATTCAGGCCGTGCGCATTTCTCCTGTTCTGCTTGTCCTGGTTGCTGCGGTTGCGTTTGTCGGCGCTGCGTGTAGCGACACCGCGGATGTCGTGGACACCGCGGATGTCGTTGACACCGTGGACAGCGAGGACGCTGACGCGGCGTCGCCCTCGGGCGACACGGGAGACGCCGACTCTGCGCTCGACCAGGCGAGTGAGACGGCCAATGCGGACGCTCCCCTGGACGTTGATGAGTCGGCGACCGTCGTCACGTTCAATGACGCCACACTGACCGCTGC
>JBCCYT010000178.1:0-8725 GCA_039188975.1 Actinomycetota bacterium | reverse complement strand
GGGTGCTCCTCGACCGAAGCGGCCCTGGTGGGCGACGGGGTGCTCGACGCCTTCGTCGATGCCGGGAGCCGGACCCACCGCCTCGTCGATCTCGCCGCCGCGTTGATCATCGTCGAGCGAGCAGGCGGTGCAGTGGTCGATGTCCACGGCGAGCCCATCCGCTTCACGACCGAGGTCGACACCCGCTGGTCCGGCATCGTCGCCGCCACCCCGGAGCTCGCGGTGGAGATCGCCAACGCGGTCAACCGGGCGAACGCATCGACGACGATCGCCGGCTGAGGTTCACCCGGGACCGCGGCCCCGCACGGCCGGCATCCAGTTCGGCCCGGCCGTCTCGTTGATCCGGGCGACGAACGCCGAGTGGTGCGGCGCCACCAGGTCGAGGAACCGCTCGGTGACGGGTTCGCCGATCTCACGCCACACCGGTGCGGTGAGCTCGTCGGTGCGGCGCTCGATGTCGCGGCGAAAGGTTCGTCCGTCGTCAGTCAGCGAACCGCCGTTGGCGAAGCCGCGCGACTCGAGTCGAGCCCAGGCGGCCGACACCGCCTCATCGCTTCCGCCGCGGCTTCGTGCGATCCACTCCTCGCTGCCGTATTCGTCGACATCGATCATCGCCGAGTGCAGCAGACCGGCCTCGACATCATCGATCCCTTCGCTCGCCAGCAGCGCCCAGTGATTGTCGCCGCGTAGCTCGCGGATGCAGTTGATGGCATGCCACGCCGACAGGCCGGCATCGCGGTCGGCCGGCCGCGGCAGCGCCCGGTGGGCGACGAAGAACGGCCGCATGCCGTGGAAGACCGAATCGACGCCACGCCAGAGGTCGTCGGCGAGCTCGCCCAGTTCGGCCGCGAGACCCGGAGCGATCGACTCGAGGCCCGGCATGACGGCGTCGTCGAGCGCGGCGAGGACCTGCTCGTGCGTCATCAACGATCGGACGGTCGACGACACGAGGTCGATGATCGTCGGGTTGATCGAGTAGGTCATCGAAGCGATGACCGCCGGCGGGGTGTCGCCGAGCGCGGCGAGCCGCCAGGCCACCACCCACGCGTCGGTGTTGGGCATCCCGAGATCAGCGAAACTGGCCTTGGCCCGCTCGTCCCACATCATCCAGCCAACGATGTCGTGGCAGGCGACGCCAGCGCGAAAGCTCAGGTCGTTCCAATCGGTCACGCTGCACCTCCGTCGACGTTGCTGAGCACGGCGTCGGCGAAGAGCTCGACCGATCGCCACGCCTCGTCGATCGGCATGCCGCCGATCAGCGGGTGGAGGGTGCATGCCCCGCCGGTCGCCGCGAACTCGCGAGCCTCGTCCGGGTTCAGGAAGCGGTAGATGCCCTCGGCTCGAAGTTCGTCGACGGTCATCGCATGCGAGTGCACCGGCGAGTTCTGACCTTCTGGTTGCCAGTCGGCATAGGTCCGAGCTTCGAGCATGAAGTGCTCGCCGAGCTCGGCCCAGGCGCGGTCCGGGTCGTCGGTGACGAACACCTGTGGGGCCTCCTCAGGTGCGATGCAGAACGGTGCGGTGCCGTTCTCGGCGCACAGCTCCTCGTACAGCTCCTTGATGCCGGGCGGATTGCCGTTCATGTAGAGCGGCAGACCGAGCCGGGCGGCTCGGCGAGCCGAGGCTTTGGCCGAGCCGCCGATCATGATCTGCGGATGGGGCGAGGTGAACGGCTTGGGCAGCACCTGCACCATCTCGCCGTGGTGCTCGAAGGGTTCGCCCGTCCACGCCTGCAACAGCACGTCGAGTGACTCGTCCATGATCTTGCCCCGCCGAGTCCATTCCTTGTCCATCGCGGTGTATTCGATCGGGCGATATCCGAGCCCCATCGTCACCACGATGCGACCCTTGCTCACCAGGTCGAGCACGGCGAGATCCTCCGCGACGCGGATCGGGTCATGAAGCGGCAGGAGCAGGGCACCGATCATGCACAGTACGTGCTCGGTGCGAGCCAGGACCATGCCGGCGTTGAGCATCGGTGTGGGCGACCAGCCGGTGGAGCTGACGTGGTGTTCGTCGAACTGCACGGCGTTGAGGCCGCGCTGATCGAGGAACTCGACCATGTCGAGCGCCGCCCGGTAACGATCGCTCATCTCCGACCCATCGGACGGGTCAGGGTGAACATGATTGAGGCGAAAGACGGTGTAGGCCACGGAGCTCCTTCGCCCGGGGGCGATCAGCCAGACAATGCGGTGATGTCGATCCCACACGTTTCGAGCACGCCGAGCAAATCCTGCAAGACCGCTGGATCAGCCAGGCTCTCGGTATCGCCACCGGCAAGGCCCGCGAGGAGCGCCGGGTCGAGGCTCGTCAACATGCAGGTGACCTGCTCTTGGGTGAAGTCGCCTTCCGCCACCATGCCTTCCACCACGGCATTCATTGCGTCAGGGTTGTCGAGGAGCGAACCGAGGTCGTTCTCGATGATGTCTTCGGCCAGGTCATCGCTGGCCTGATCCGGGTCGACCCCGCACGCCGACTCGACGTAGGCGTCCAAACGGTCACTTGCGTCATCGACCTCCGTCGTATCGAGATCTTCCAGGGCAGCCGACGCGGCGAAGAAGTCGTACTCGTTCTCTTCGAGTGCGTCGAGCAACAGGTCGTAGTTGCTGCGCAGCACGCCGAGGTCCTCGGCAACCTCGGCGGGGGCGACACCCACGGCTTGGTCGAGCAGCCGGGCGCTCTCGTTGAACCAGGCTTCGACCTCAGACGGGTCGAAGAAGTCGAAGTCGTCGAGCAGGTCCTGGTTCTCGATGAACAGTCCGCAGAAGTCACCCGATTCGGCGGCAACCGCTGGTTCGGGATCATCGGCGACGGCATCGTCGTCGGTCGCGGCGTCGCCCTCGGCAGCATCCTCGGCCGCGGGCTCGGTGGTGGTGTCGTCACTCACCGCTGAGGTCTCGGCATCGCTGACCGATGCGTCGGTGGTGGTTTCGGATCCCCCACACGCCGATGCGCCGAGCGCGAGGAGGAGAAACAGACAGGCAACGACGCATCGGCGATGAGGGATCCGCATTCGGCGACCGTACCGACATCGCGCAGAAAAGGTTTGCATAGCCACTATGCGTGGGAATTGCTGTCGTGGTCACGAGCACGTCCCGGCCCAACCAAACCAGCGGTCCGGCTCATCCGAAGACGTCGGGGCTCACACCGCAATCGGTGAACAACTCGGCCAGGCGGGCTGCGGTTTGATCATCGGCGGCATCGGTGGCTGACGACAGCAACTCACCCATGAGCTCTTCGTCGAAGCTCGACACGAGACACTGCACCTGCGCAGGGGTCAGCGACTGCCCGCCCCCCAGCGCGTCCATCGCGAGCGCCGCTCCACCTGCGGAACCAAAGATCGCCGCGAGATCGTCGTCCGCACCATCGCCGACCGCCGCACCCTCGGCGATCTGGGCATCGCAATTTGCCGTGACCCACGCATCGATCCGCGCACTGGAAACATCCGCCTCGGGCGACTCGGCGACCTGATCGAGCTCCTCGAGCAGTGCATCGGTGGCACTGAGCATGTCGTATCCGGCTTCGGCCATCACGGCATCAACCGCCTGGAAGTTGGCTTGCACCACGGCAAGATCGCCGGCGATCTCCGCCGGGGCGTCCGGAATCGCCCGATCGAGCAGATCGTTCAGCTGCGCCATCCCGTCCTCGAGTTGCGCCGAGTCGAAGAAGTTCAGATCGTCGAACATCGCGTCGCTCGACACGTACTCGACACAGAAGGGATGCCCCGCTCCATCGACCGAGAGGGGCGCATCCGGTGCGGAGGCCGACGCCGCGGTGACGGGGGCGTCATCGCCGGGCGCATCCTCTGCGCTCGTGTCGTCGCGGTCGGTCGCCACCGGGTCGGTGCTGTCCTCTGAATCAGCCCCCGCCGGGTCGTCAGCGTTACCGTCGACTGCTTCGGTGACGGCCGATGAGGGCGGAACCTCGATGTCAGCACTGTCGTCACCAGAACCAAAGCACCCTGCGGCAAGCAGTCCGACCGCCAACACCACGGTGGTTCGGCGGGGCACTGACAGAGAAGGACGTGGAGTTCGCATGACCGACGACGCTACGGAGGGCTCGCCGCCGTGTCCGTCAGCGATGTGACGCAGGCAGTGACATCGTTCTTTCGTTAGCGCTGCAAGGTGTTCTTTCGTTAGCGCTGCAAGGTGTTGACCGCAGACACGATCGCGCGCAACGACGCCGACACGATCGACTCGTGCATCCCGACCCCCCACGTCGTGTCACGCGCACCGGTGTCGATCTCGACGTACGCCACCGCAGTCGCATCGGACCCGGTGCCCATCGTGTGCTCGCTGTAGTCGGCGATCTTGCCGTCGAACAGACCGGCACCCGTCAACGCAGCGACAAACGCGTCGATCGGCCCGTTTCCCTCGCCCGTGACCATCTGCTCCTTGCCCCGCACGATCAGCTTCGCTTCCATCGTGGTCGTCCCCGATTCGAGCGTGTCGCTCGACGAACGGTGGCCAATGATCTCCACCGTCGGATTGCTCGGCTCCACATAGTGGCCGATGAAGTTGCGGTGGATCTCATACGACGTGATCTCGGTACCGGTGTTCTCGGTGACCGTCTGGATCTTCTTCGCAAAGTCGACCTGGAGCTGTCGGGGCAGATCAAGTCCGTACTCGTGCAACAGCACATAGGACACCCCGCCCTTGCCCGATTGGCTGTTGACCCGGATCACGGCCTCGTAGCTGCGACCGAGATGCCGCGGATCGATCGGCAGATAGGGCACATCCCAGGTGTCGTATTCGCCCTCGAGCGGTTCACCGGGCTGTACGTCGTAGATGTCTGCCATGCCCTTCTTGATGGCGTCCTGATGGGACCCCGAGAACGCCGTGAAAACGAGGTCACCGACGTAGGGCTGACGATCTGGAAGCGTCATCCGGTTGGAGAACTCATAGACGCGGCGAGCTTCTTCGATGTTGGAGAAGTCGAGCTCAGGGTCAACGCCTTGCGTGAACATATTGAGCGCGATCGTGACGACATCCACATTGCCGGTCCGTTCGCCATTGCCGAACAACGTGCCCTCGACCCGGTCTGCACCAGCCATCATCCCGAGCTCAGCGGCGGCGACCCCGGTGCCCCGATCGTTGTGCGGATGCAGCGACAAGATGATCGAGTCACGGTTCTTCACATCGCGCAGGAACCGTTCGATCATGTCGGCATACAGGTTTGGCGTCGACATCTCCACGGTGGCGGGCAGATTGAAGATCAGCGGGTTGTCGGGCGTTGGTTCGATGACATCCATCACCGCCTCGCACACCTCGACGGCGAAGTCCGGCTCGGTGCCGGTGTAGGACTCCGGTGAGTACTCGAAGCGGATGCGTTCCGGGTTCGCGTCGGCGTCACGAAGTTCCTTGCACAGCTTGGCGCCGTTGACTGCGATGTCGATGATCCCGGCCCGGTCGGTGCGGAACACAACCCGGCGCTGTGTCGTCGACGTTGAGTTGTAGAAGTGCACGATGGCGCTCTTGGCCCCGGCGATCGACTCGAACGTGCGGCGGATGAGATCCTCACGGCACTGGGTGAGCACCTGAATCGTCACCCCGTCGGGAATCAGGTCTTCCTCGATCAGCTCGCGAACGAAGTCGAAGTCGGTTTGGGAGGCAGCAGGGAACCCGACCTCGATCTCCTTGAATCCGATGTCGACGAGGCGATCCCACATACGGCGCTTGCGGGTCGAGTCCATGGGATCCACGAGCGCCTGATTGCCGTCTCGTAGGTCAACCGAGCACCAGACAGGCGCCGTCTCGAGGCGCCGGTCGGGCCACGTCCGGTCGGGAAGCTCCACGGCCGGGTACGGCCGGTACTTCTCGAACGGCATCGCTGCTGAGCTGGTCATCGAGTGCTCCCTCAGGGGCTGGTCAACGGTTGGAAAGTGTACGGAAAAGCAACAAACCCCCCGAGCCACGAGGGCACGAGGGGTTCGGCGAGCGCCGGTATGTGGCGCTCGCCTACACGAGAAGAAGCAGGGATGGGCTGCAGGGCTTCACGACGATCACCGTAACCAGATCGGCAGGAATGTCAACTCCCCAGGGATTACGGTCAGGGTCGTGAACCGCTCTGAAACGGCGACGGATCGACTTGTCGAGACCTTGACCGACCCTCGGCTGGCCCGCCACATCGACACGGTCATCGCCCGGACCACCGACGGCTTTCGGGCTGCATCGGCCCGCGGTTCGGTCGATTTCGTCGAAGCGGAGGACGGCTCGGTGGAGATCCTCGCCGAGGCGGGCGTCCATCCGCTTCGCAACCAGACCGTCGATCAAGCGATCGGGCTCGACGCGGAGCTCGCGCTCGAAGGCGCGCCCCTCGGTGAGCTCGCCACGCCGCTCGCCTACGAGTCGGTCTTCCAGTACTTCGACGCGGTCCACGCACCGGATGCGGTCGCCATGTGGGCACCGACCCAGATGTTTCACGGCAGTCTCGGGAATCACGGCTCGCTCTCCACGATCCAGGCTCGCGCCCCGTTCATCGCCGCCGGTCCGGGCATTCACGCCCGCGGTGTCGTCGCCGAGCATCTCCGAACAGTCGACGTGGCCCCGACGATCGCAGCACTGCTCGGCGTCGCGCCCCGAGATGGCGTCGACGGGCGCGGCCGGCGGCGACGCAACGCTCGGCTTGCAATGCAAGACGGGCACGAGATCACGACGCTGCTCGATCCCGACCAACAGCCCGACCATGTCGTCGTTTTCTTGTGGGACGGCATCAACGCCAACGAACTCCACGAGGCGATCGACGCAGGAGATGCGCCGAACACCGCCGAACTGGTCGAGCGGGGCACCGCCTACCGGCACGGCTGTCTCTCCGCCCTCCCGACGGCGACGCTCGCCAACCACACCACGCAATGCACCGGCGTCTTTCCGGGCCACTCCGGCGTGATGCACAACACGTGGTACGACCGCACCCGCGACGTCCACGTCGACCTGCTCGATTTCCCGCAGATGATCACGGCCCGGGAGCATCTCGCGCCCGGGGTGGAGACGATCCATGAAGCGCTGAAACGCCACGAGCCGGAGGCGTTCACCGCAACAACGTACGAGTACGGCGATCGAGGAGCCGACTACTCGACCTATGCCCAGATGTCGTCGGGTGGCGCCATCCCAACGCTGACCGACGCCGATCGACGAAAGCACCGCACCGAGGACTTCCTCGGCGACAAGGAGTACCGCCACAAGTCGATCTTTGATGCCCATTCGCTCAATGAGGCATGCCACATTTGGCGTGGCGGGTTCGGCGAGCTTCCGCGCTACAGCTGGTTCACGTTCAACCTGACCGACGCCGCCGGCCATTCGGGAGGACCACACTCCGAGATGGTCCGGGCCGCGGTCCGCGACACCGACGCTCGCATGGGCGACGTGCTCGCCGAGATCGAACGGGCCGGCAAGCTGAGCCGAACCGCAGTCATCGTGCTCGCCGATCATGGGATGCAACGATTCGACCCGGCCGAGCCGTTCGACCTCGGCGGTGCGCTTCGCGAAGCCGGCGTCGATGCCGTCCTCAACGACGATCAATACGTGTATCTGCGGTGACGCCCGTCACGAAAGTTCACCGTACGCGCATCTGAAACGCCACCACACCACGCACAGGGAACAACCCTGCAACAACCCAGACCTCTGGGAAAGGAGTGACCCATGCGTGGTCCCAACCAACGAACACGACGCGCGATCGTCGTTTCAGTCATCGTCGCGATGCTGGCCGCAACCGCCGGCATCACGGCCGCAAGCAGCTCCGAAGGCGGTGACTCCGCCGCCGGCGACCTCACCGCCAAAAACCTCACCGCCAGGAATAATGTCTTCGACGCGCAAGTGGGCGTGATCTTCGTCGCCGATGTCGGCGACAACGACATCGAGGCCGGTGAGGGTGCGGTGTACGGCCAGACCGGCGGCACCGTCGCCCCCGGCTTGAACCTCGCTGCCGATGGTTCACTCACCGGCGTCCCGACCGAAGCCGGCAGCTTCTTGTTCGCCTACGAACTCGCCAACGGCGGCGACACCGACCGGGCCTTCGTTCGCGTCGACGTGGCCGAACGGTCCGGGAGCGGAGAAGCCGTCAACGCCCGGAACAATCTCTTCAGCGGCCTCGTGGGTCTTCCGTTCGCCGCTGATGTCGCCGACAACGACGACACCGGCGACGGACCGATCACCTTCCAGTTCCTGCACGGCGCCTTGCCACCGGGCGTCGAGTTCACCGACGACGGTCTCCTCACCGGTACCCCGAGCGAAGCCGGTTCCTACCCGTTCCGCTACCGCGTGACCGACAGCGACGGTGACACCGACATCGCGTGGGTCATCGCCACCATCACCGAGCCGACCATCGCCGCGGTCGCCACCAACGATGACCGGTTCTCGACGTTGGTCACCGCCGTCGTGGCGGCAAGCGAAGCCGGCGACATCGACTTCCTCGCTGCGATCTCTGACCCGCACGCCGACCTCACGGTCTTCGCACCCACCAACGACGCCTTCGCCGCACTGGGCGACACGCTCGACGCAGCCCTCGCCGACCCGGCCGGGCTCCTCACCGACGTCCTCGCCTACCACGTCCTCGGCGAATCCCAAGCCGCCGCCGAACTCCTCGCCGACGGCACCGCCACCACCCTCCTCGGCGACGACGTCAACATCCGCATCGACAGCACCGGCAACGTCTTCATCAACGACAGCCAGGTCATCGTCGCCGACATCCCGACCGCCAACGGCATCATCCACGTCATCGACACCGTGCT
>JBCCYT010000177.1:0-8904 GCA_039188975.1 Actinomycetota bacterium | reverse complement strand
GATCACCGGAACGGGCAGCGAACGGGTCAGCTTGCCCGAGAGCGCGGCATGCTTTGCCTGGCGGTCGGGCAGGGTGCCATCCGTGAACGCTTGGCCCGACGTCATGTCGCCATAGGCCGACAGATGGATCGCATCGGCGCCCGCGTCGACAACCATCTGGGCGGTCACCTGACAGTCGTCGAACGTGATGCCGTCGGGGGTTCGGTACTCCAGCGCGTCGAGTCGCACCCACACGGGGAAGTCCGCACCGGCCCGAGCCTTGGCTTCAACGACCGCCTCACACAGGAAGCGGGCGCGGTTCTCCACCGAGCCGCCGTAGTCGTCCGTTCGGCGGTTCCACTGCGGTGACAAGAATCCCGAGAAGAGGTACCCATGGGCACCGTGGATCTCTACCGCATCGAAGCCGGCCGCCTTGGCGCGAGCCACCGCATCGCCGAGCTGCTCGGTGATCGACGCAATGTCGTCGGTCGTCATGGCGTGGTAGTGCGGCGTTGACTCGGCGCCCCCGGACGCCGCCGCCATCGCCATCAGCTCGTCGATGGAGAGATCGTGAATCATGTCGAGCGACCCCGGCCACTCGGGGATCGATGGCACCATCACCGGGTCACCGTTTGCGATGTCGACGCGGCTGACCTTGCCGTGATGCACCAACTGCACCGCGATCTTTGCGCCGTGGGCATGGACGGAGTCGGTGAGCCGTCGCAACGCCGGAACATAGCGATCATGGGACAGTGCGAGCTGATGCACCGAGTTGGCGCCGTGGGGATACGCAAACGCTGCGACCTCGGTGATCAGGAGCGCCGCACCACCGCGGGCTCGCTCCTCGTAGTACGCGATGACCTCATCGTTCGCCATGCCGTCATCGCCGACGATCTCGACACCCATGGGTGCCATCACGATCCGGTTCGGCAGCACCATGGAGCCGAGCTGCACCGGCGCCAAGAGGTTGTCGCTCATCGGCGGCGACCGTAGCGAACCCGGCGGGCGGGAGCCGAATGGGTCAGCCGCGAACGACGCCGTCGATGACGGCTGCGTTGGCGACCGCGGTCGCGACCGCCGGGGCAACGGATTTGTCGAACACCGACGGCACGACGAAGTCGCGATCGAGATCCTCGTCATCGACGGCCGCCGCGATGGCGTGCGCTGCGGCGACCTTCATCGACTCGTTGATCGTGACCGCACCGACATCGAACGCACCACGGAAAATCCCGGGGAACGCCAACACGTTGTTGATCTGATTGGGGAAGTCGCTGCGACCGGTCGCCATCACGGCGGCCAGACCGTCGGCTGCTTCAGGCCGGATCTCCGGATCAGGATTGGCCATGGCGAACACGATCGGATCGGCGGCCATGCGGCGAAGATCCGACGCGTCGATCAGGTCCGGAGCGGAGACGCCGACGAAAATGTCGGCGCCTTCGAGAACATCGTGCAGCGTGCCGGCCTTGCGGTCCGGATTGGTGTGTTCTGCGAACCACTCCTTGGCGAAGTTCAACCGGTCACGCCCCGAATAGATCGCTCCGGTCGAGTCCACGCCGATCAACTCGCCGTACCCCGCATCGCGAAGGATTTTGCCGATCGCAAGTCCCGCCGCCCCCATGCCGGAGATCACCACCGAACAGTCCTCGGGACGCTTGTCGACGAGTTTGAGGCTGTTGGTGAGACCGGCAAGCGTGACCACCGCGGTCCCATGCTGATCGTCGTGGAAGACCGGAATGTCGAGCCGTTCCTTGAGCGTGTCCTCGATCACGAAGCAGTTCGGCGCCGCGATGTCCTCGAGATTGATCCCGCCGAACGTCGGTGCGAGTCGTTCGACCGTCTCGATGATCTCGTCGGGATCTTTGGTGTCGAGGCAGATCGGGAAGCCATCGACGCCGGCGAACTCTTTGAAGAGAAGGGCCTTGCCTTCCATCACGGGCATGGCGGCCTCGGGGCCGATGTCGCCCAGGCCGAGCACAGCTGTGCCGTCGCTCACGATCGCAACCGTGTTTTTCTTGATCGTGTAGTCGTGGGCCAGTCGCGAATCATCGTGGATCGCCATGCACACCCGGGCGACCCCCGGCGTGTACGCCATGGCGAGATCGTGCGCATCGCCGACCGAACACAGCGGCAAGACCTCGATCTTGCCGCCCTCGTGAATCCGGAAAGTGCGATCCCACCATTCGACGACGGTCACGCCCGGCAATGCGTTGGCCACCTCGACGATCTTGCGGCCATGGGCCTCGTCACGAGCGTGCACGTCGATCACTCGTGAGACACTTGGTCCCTTTGCCTCGAAGCCCGTCGCACCAGCGATGTTGCCGCCTGCCTCACCGACCGCCACGGCGAAGCGACCGAGGGTGCCGGGCACATTGTCGAGGACGATCTTCAAACCGATCGAGTAGGCGGCAGTAGGCGCAGTGCTCATTCGGGCGACGCTACCCGCCGAGCACCTCGTCGCCCCACCGTACGCATCAGCTCCGTTAATCAGATGTGGACCTCACTGGAAATGACACACGGCGAATACCGATAATGCTCCGCTACGCTCTTGGCCCATGGCGCCACGAACTGGGGAAATGACCGACGAGCACAAAGCTGCGCTTGCGGAGGGCCGCGCACAGGGTCGAGTGGTGCGCGAGTACCTCGAGGCCCTCGAAGCCCACAAGCCGAAGCGGGGACGCAAACGAACCCCGGAGTCGATGCGCAACCGGCTCGCCGCAATCGAGGCGTCCATCGGCCAGGCCAACCCGATGGACCGACTCCAGATGGCACAGGAACGCATCGACCTCACCGCTGCGATCGAAGCGGCGGAGACCAGCATCGACCTCGGTGCGCTCGAAGACGGCTTTGTTGGAGCAGCCAAGGCCTACGGTGCCCGCAAGGGCATCAGCTACGCCGCATGGCGCGAGGTCGGCGTGACCCCGGCCGTGCTCAAGCGGGCCGGAATCAGCCGCAGCGACTGACCCGCCTCAGACCCGCACTTCGGCCGCAGCCGCAGCCGCATCGGGATGTGCGGCCAGGACCACCTTCGCTCGCTCGACCACTCGCGCGACCTGGGTCGTTGCCGTCCCGGTGAACTCCTCGGGTCGGGCCAGCAGTTCGTCGAGCGCAGATCGATCCAACGGCACCAACGGGTCGGCGGCCAGACGATCGAGGAGTGACGCTTGATCCCCGCCGTCTCGGCGATCGAGCGCCGCGGCGACCGCGTGGTCTTTGACCAGCTCATGAGCCGCTTCTCGACCGACACCCGCATCGACAGCCGCGGTCAGGATTCGGGTCGTCGCCAGGAAGGGAAGGTCTCGACGCAGTTCGGCCTCGACGACGGCGGGAAACACGCCGAACTCATCGAAGACGCTGAGCGCCGACTGGATCAACCCATCAGCCGCCATGAAGGCGTCGGGCAACATCACCCGCCGCACGACCGAACAGCTCACGTCACCTTCGTTCCATTGCCGGCCGGCCAGGCCCGCAGCCATCGTGAGGTGGCCGTCGAGCACCAACCGAAGCCCGTTGACCCGCTCCGATGACCGAGCGTTCATCTTGTGGGGCATCGCCGATGACCCCACCTGGCCGGGTCGGAATCCTTCGGTTGCGAGTTCGTGGCCCGCCATCAATCGCAGGGTGGTGGTCGCGCTGGCTGGGGCCGACGTCGCCTGCACCAACGCCGAAACCACATCGAGATCGAGCGACCGGGGGTACACCTGTCCGACCGAATCGAGCACCCGGGTGAACCCGAGGTGGTGCGCGACCGCGCGTTCGAGACGATCGACGGCATCGGCGTCGTCGAGCAGATCGAGCTGATCGAGGCGGGTACCGACCGGCCCTTTCAAGCCCCGCAGTGGATACCGGGCCAGCAGCTCCTCGACCCGCTCGAGACCGATCATGGTCTCCTCGGCAACGTCGGCGAACCGCTTCCCGAGCGTGGTCGCCTGCGCAGCGACATTGTGGGTACGGGCCACCATGACCTGCCCCGCGTGCCGCTCGGCGAGGCTGACAAAGCGGGCGAGCAACGCAACCAGGCGGTCGCGGATGAGTTCGAGTGAGCGCCGGACCTGGAGCTGTTCGACATTTTCGGTGAGATCACGAGAGGTCATGCCGCGATGGATGTGCTCATGCCCGGCAAGCGCACAGAACTCATCGATTCGGGCTTTCACATCGTGTCGAGTCACCGCCTCTCGATCGGCGATCGAGGCGAGATCGACCTGCTCGATCACCGACTCGTAGGCCGCGATCGCCGCATCGGGAATGTCAACGCCGAGCTCTTGCTGAGCCCGCATGACCGCCAACCAAAGCTCACGTTCCAAGACGATCTTGCGCTCGGCCGACCACACCTCGTTCATCGCGGCGCTGGCATACCGAGACGACAAGACGTTCTGCATGGTGTCAATGGTCATGGTGCCTCCGGCTCATCCTCGTCCTGGCGCGTCAAGAACCCGCCCCGGTCCGCCGATAGTGCTCACGAGCATCTCTGAGGAGAACCCCCGATGTCTATGGAACTCACCGGCTTGTGTGTCGATCATCCCTTTGAGTCGGCGACCGCACTGTGTCGCCGATGTGGCCTCGAGTTCTGCCACACCTGCGTGGTGTATCCGTTCGGCGACAAGAAGCCGCTGTGCAAGGAGTGCGCCATGATGATCGCCGGCATCAAGAACCACGCGCCGCGCCCGGAGATGGCCCCGCGTCTGGTGCGAAAGCGGGCCCGCCTGTTCGACAAGAACCGGCAGGGTGCGGCGGCCGCGATGCCGCAGCCGATCGTGCCGGCAATCGTCGACACGACCGATGATCCAACCGATGGGCAGGACCTCTTCGCGCCCCGTCCAACGGAGCTGGTCGAACCGGTGATCGAGGCGCCCCTCGAGCCGGTCTACGAGGGCGCTGGACCACCTGCGGAGGAACCCGGCCAGGGGATCGCGCCAGCGGTCGACTGGAGCAATCCGTTCGGCTGAACCCATCGGGTCAGGCAACCCGGTCGAGGAACTGCTCGCGGCCCGGACCCACACCGACAAGGCGAATCGGGCATCCGACCTGATCTTCGAGGAACGCGATGTAATCGGACGCGGCGGCAGGGAGGTCGTCAGGGTTGGTGACCGAAGAGATGTCGGTCTTCCAGCCAGGAAGTTCCTCATAGATCGGTGTGGCCTTGTGGAGGTCGGACTGGTGATAGGGCAGATGCTCGACCCGCGTCCCATCGATGTCGTACGCCACACACACCTGGAGCGTGTCGAGCTGATCGAAAATGTCGAGTTTGGTCAGCGCGATCTCGGTGAGCGAGTTGATCCGCACGGCATGACGCATCATGACCGCGTCGAACCATCCGGGCCGGCGGCGGCGGCCGGTGTTGACGCCGTACTCATGACCAACGTCGACGATGTACTCACCGATGTCGTCGAACAGCTCGGTTGGGAACGGTCCGGACCCCACCCGGGTGACGTACGCCTTTGCGATGCCGATGATGCGCTCGATGTCGCGCGGTCCAATACCAGCACCGGTGCACGCACCGCCCGCCACCGGATTCGACGAGGTCACAAACGGGTAGGTGCCATGATCGAGATCCAGGAACGTTGCCTGCGCGCCTTCGAGCAAGACCTGCTGACCTGTCTCGAGCGCGTTGTGGACGGTTGCGATGGCGTCGCCGATGTGGGGAATCACACGAGGCGCGTATTCACCGAGGTACAGCTCCGCGAGTTCGTCACCGTCGACCGGAAGCCGATTGAACACCTTGGTGAGGACCTGGTTCGTATAGCCGAGCGCCACGTCGAGCTTTTGACGGAAGATCTTCGGGTCGGTGAGATCCTGCACGCGAATACCGACACGCATCGACTTGTCGGCATAGGCCGGGCCGATTCCCCGCTTGGTCGTGCCGAGCTTCCCGTCGCCCAAATGCCGCTCATGGAGGGCATCGAGCTCCTGGTGATACGGCATGATCAGATGGGCGTTGCCGGACACCTGCAAGGTGGAGCAGTCGACACCTCGACTGGTCAGCATGTCCATCTCGGCGAGCAGCACCTTGGGGTCGACCACGACCCCATTGCCGATCACCGGGGTGATGTGGTCGTACAGAACTCCACTCGGAATCAACTGCAGAGCGAAGCGCTCGCCATCGACCACCAACGTGTGGCCAGCGTTGTGGCCACCCTGATAGCGGACGACCAGCTCCATCTCCTTGGCGACGAGGTCGGTGAATTTCCCCTTCCCCTCGTCACCCCATTGAGTACCGACGACAACGGTCGCGGGCACGGCGCACTCCTCTCGCGGATTTGCGTTACCGGGAAAGGGTAACGGAAGCCGCCGACGATCGCTGGCCGAAAACGCGCAAGGGGGAGAGGCGCAAGGCCGCTCCCCCTCGAGTTCCAGGGTGCATTCGTTCAGAGCCCGCCCTCCGACACCCGCCCATGACGGGTGGGTGCGAACGGGGAGGGCGCGTGGCGTGGGTGACGGTTCAGCCGGTGAACGACGGGGTCGCCGTGGTCGGGTTCGCCGGGTCAGAGCTCTGCACGGGCGGTTTCACCTGCGCAGCAACCGTGGTCGTGGTCACCGGAAGGTCATCGGCCGGTGCCGTCGTGGTGGTGGTCGGCACGGTCGTGGGCGACGCAACCGTGGTCGTCGGCGCCGCCGTGGTCGTCGGCGCGGTCGTGGTCGTCGGGGTCACGGTTGTCGTGGTCGGGGCGGCCGAGGTCGTCGTGGACGGCACGGTCGTCGTCGTGGTGGTGGTGGTGGTGGTTGTCGTGGTCGTTGTTGTCGTTGTTGTTGTCGTCGGAACAATCGCGCTCAAGCCAAAGCACCAAGGCTGCACCGACTGGGCCGAGCCGATCGCAACGATCGTCGGGTTGGTCACGTGGGCATGAACCGCACGGACCTGGGTGGCCTCACGGTCGAGGGTCACGGCTCCGACGGCATCGATGCGCTGGGCCTCCGCGACACCATCGACCAGGTCACCCGTCGCTCCCGTCGTGGCGATCACCGCGCCGCCCGCATCGAGGAACTGCAGGACAATCTGTTCATAGTCCTGGATCTCGGTGTTTTCGCGGCCGATGTAGCCGTCGTAGGCACCGAGTTGCACGTCGTATTCGCCCGCAGCAACCGCCACCGTGAAGGTCAGGCTGGTGCGGAAGCGACCCGAATTTCCGACCACGATGGTGGCCGCTCGGCCAGCGTCGTAGCCGACGTTGGGGAAGGTCTCCACCTGGGTCGCGCCAGCGCAGCCACCGACCTGGGCAGACGATGTCGCCATGGGGAGGACCAACGGGGCTGACGACACAGCGGCGATGGCCAACAACTTCCGGACTCGTGATGTCATGAAACCGACCTCGTGAGGGAGACTACGACGACGGGCCGGTTTCGCTCTTGCTCTCCCCTGGATGAAGCGACCAAGTGTGGTCCAGAGGGTCGAAGCATTCCCGCTGACAGCACGTTAGCGATTCCAGTTCCGCCGATTCCATAGGCCGTTCGACTCATCCGTCAGTGGGCCAACGACCCGAACTCTAGCCGAACGGTGGTCAGTTCCAGCAGTCAGGCCTGGCTACACCCGAATCCACGGGTCGAAGCGGGCGACGACCGCCGCAACGATCGCCATCAGCGCGACCAGCAGTCCACTCAGAACGGCGGCTCGTCGATCGTCGTCGTGTCGACACTCGGCCGTGGTGGCCAACACCCGGTCGGCCCCGACATCGACCGTCACCCGAACACCCACCGCCGGCACCGACAGTGTCGACGTTGCGTTGCTTGCGAGGTCGACGTCGTCAGTTACGACCCCATCGACGCTGACACGTACACGAGCGGTGTCATTGCCGTCGTTGGCCAGGTCAACCACGCTCGTGCCGGTCGTACAGTCGAGCACCAACTGCGCCCGAACCTGCTGACACACCGATGCGGCGTCCACGCCCGTCGTCGAGCGAGCGACGTCGTCGCATGGCGGGACCGCCGACTCGGTTTCGCATCGCCACCCGTCAAGGTGTTCATCGAGAAGAACGTCGCCATACGCCGAGACGACCTGCAACGACTGCACCTCGTTGAGCACGTGACGAATCACCACTTCCGTGCCGGCCGTCAGGGTGACGACGTCGTCGGTGGAACCGGAACGAACCGTCACCGTTCGTTCGACATCAGCAGTGTTCGACAGCCGAAGCTGGACTTCCTCGCCGGGGCACACGAGTGAGAGTCCGGTGTCCACATCGGTCTGCTCACACCCATGATCAACATCGGTTCGCAGCAGGTCGACGCCGTCGGCGACCACCCGGACCGGGGTGGTTCGGCCGGCGATCGCGGTGACGTAGTCGGCCTTTTCACCACCTGCGACATCGTCAGCGCCGAGGAGGGCCACCCGCTCGATGAAGGCTCGGATGGCGACCGTCTCGCCGCCCTCGTTGGTGACGGTGACCCGGACTGTGCCGGCACCACAGTCGACCTGGATCGTCGGCGTCGGACGGGCCGGCGGCAGGCAGTCGACCTCGACCTCGCGACTGAGAACATCACCTGATTCGGTCACCAAGACCACTTCGGTGGCCGTGCCTTCGGCATCGACTGGAAGCGACAGTGCGACCGTCGTCGTGGTCGCCGGATCGATGGACGCGCCCGACGCCTGCGAGCTGGGTGCGACCGCGAGGGTGACATCACCACGGGTGTCGCCCGCGTTGCCGACGACTGCTTCGATGACCCGATCGGCGCACTCGACCCGAAGCGAGAGTTCCGGAATGAACCCGAGCGCCACAACGGGGGCGGCGACGCTTCGGGTGGTTGCCGTCGTCGTGGGGGCCGGGGTGGTTGCCGTGTCGGGGTTGTCGCCGCTGACGTCGCCACCGTCATGAGCGGCGTCCGGTCCGGCGTCGGCCGCCGGATCGTCACCGGTGTCGGAAGCCGGGTCGTCCCCGGCGTCGTCAGGCGAATCGTCAACAGTGTCGGCGGGTGGGTCGGCATCGTCGGGTGGGTCGG
>JBCCYT010000176.1:0-8917 GCA_039188975.1 Actinomycetota bacterium | reverse complement strand
TGGCGGAAGGTATGGGATTCGAACCCATGGTGACCCGGAGGCCACAACGGCTTTCGAGGCCGCCCCATTCGTCCGCTCTGGCAACCTTCCGGCGACGAGGCTAGCGGGCCAGCCCGCAGCGCCCCACCCAGTTGTCGAGCTTCAAGCGGCGAACGGCAGATTCGGCGAGAGCGGGGAAAGGAACTCGTCGGCGAGGTGGGTGAGGAATCGGCGCGCGGCGTTCATCCGTTCGGCGATATCGCTGACCACCGGTGGCTCCGTCGACTGTGCTTTGCGGCACTCCTGATACGAACGGGCACTCACCCGTTCCAACGCGTCGAGGCCGGGTGTAGCCGATGCGGGGTCGCACAGTGCGCCAATCTCGTGGTCGGACATGTGGAGTGCCATGCCAACCCGCTCCGCCTTGTCGTAGGAGACGAGGCCGTGGCCGAGCGCATCGGCGTGGACGCCGGCCATGTACAGCGAAACGTCGCCCACCCGGCGCAACAACAGAACCCGGTCGTCGTCACTGACGACCGACAGCCATTCGACGAGATCCCATGGGTTACCGGCACTGGCCGGAATCGGGAGCCACACCGGTTCGACCATCGAGGTCAAAAGTCGAGCGATGAAGAGCACCCGGCCGGGCGCGGCGACGAACTCCTGCACCGGTTCCACGTCGAACACGGGAAGGCGAGTGCGCGGCCCGACCCAGTCGTTGACGTACGAGCTGGTCAGCAGGTTGTCGGCAGCGAGGCGGGTGACCACGGCGAAAAACACGAACGGCGACGTGACAGGTGAGAAGTCGTCGCCACCAACGGTCGAGTCGACGAGGTCGGGTTCGCTCAAGACGTCATGCAGCGCCCATGGACGGCGAGCGAGTTCGGCGGCCAACTCGTCGGCGTCATAGCCACACGCAGCGGCCAGGTCGGTGACTTCCGTTCCCGTCAGCTGCGTCGAGTTCATGAGAGAAGACTCGTGCGGACGCGACGCGACATGAGATGGCAAAGGTCTCTTTGTGCCGTTCGGCCTAGCCGACGGCGATCGGCTGTCAGGTGGACGCCATCCATTCGGCGATGTGGCCCGCGAGTTCCGCACCGACGTCTTCTTGGATGAAGTGGCCGGCATCGGGAAAGTCACGGTGCGGCTGACCAGCCGCTCCCGCAATCTGGTCTCGGGTTGCTGCGATCGATGCGGAGTCACCGAAGATGGGGTCCTTCAGCCCGAAGTCGCCGAGCACTGGCCGTGGGAAGGCGTCGAGCGCTGCCCGCGGTGCTTCGTTGGTTGGCGCGTCGCCCACGGTGTTGATGAGCGACGGGAACGTTCGCATGGCTCCCATGTAGATCCGGCTCGGGAACGGCGCGTCGTAGCCCGCGACTTCGGCCTCGGTGATCGGCACGGTGATCGAGGCTCGCATGACGACCGATGGCATGAAGTCCTTGCCGACGAGGGCGTAGTTGATCCAGTTGCCGAAGACCGCCATTCCGCCGCCGTCGCCGCCACCCACAACGAACGGGAAGGGCAGGTCTTGCGGTTCGAGCGACTCGGGCAGCGTGAACAACTCGAAGCCCTCAGGCACGACCGGCAGGTTTCCGTTGGCGACGACGAGACGGGCGAATCGATCCGGGTCGTTCCCCACGCAGCGCATGCCGATCAGCGATCCCCAATCCTGGACGACCGGTGTGACGTCGCGCAGGTCGAGGGCATCGAGGAACAGCTCGTTCCACCGGACGTGATGAAGGTAGCGATAGTCGGCGAGCTGGACCGGCTTGTCCGATCGGCCACAGCCGATGTGATCGTTGGCGATCACCCGAAAGCCGGCGTCCGCCAGCACCGGAATCATCTTGCGGTACAGGTAACTCCAGTCGGGCTGGCCGTGAAGCAGCCAGATCACCTCACCGTCGGGGTCACCCTCGTCGACATAGTGCATCCGCATGCCGTCGACCTCGGCGTACTTCGGCTCGAATGGCCAGTCGACGAGTTGGGCAAAGGCCTCGTCGGGTGTGCGCACGAACGGCCGCCCGGATTCGGTCCAGTGGATTTCGGCGTCGTCGGCGGAAACGTCCGGGGGAAGGTCGGGAGAGCGAGTCATGGCGCGACGTTACGCCACCCACAAACGGCAGCCGGAATCTACGGTGGCGCGATGGAAGCGAGGCCAATCGTCCGCCCGTTCATCACGCCGTTCGAGGACAGCCGTCGGTGGGAACGCGTCCCGTATCGCGACGACGACATCGTGATCTCCACGCCTCCCAAGTGCGGCACGACCTGGACCCAGCGAATCGTGATGTCGCTGCTGTGGCCTGATGACGACACACCCGGCACCCGAGGTGCGCTGAGCCCATGGGTTGACATACGGGCATCGCCGGTCGATGACATGGCTGCGCAGCTGGCCGGTCAGGAGCATCGTCGCTTCATCAAGACCCACACGCCAGCGGACGGAATCCCGCTCGACCCGAACGTGAAGTACGTCCTCGTGTACCGCAGCGCAGCGGATGCGTTGGTGTCGTGGGGCAACCATCGCTCATCGATGCGGGCTGAAGTCGTCGAGGCCTTGAATGGCGAGGCGGCCGACGACGGGATCGAGGGCGTGCCAACGACGTTTGAAGGCGACTACGACGAGCTCCTGGTTGAATGGACGTCGTACTGGTCGCCGGCGATACATCTCGCGCCGTGGTGGCCGTTGCGGCACGAACCCAACGTTCACGTGATGCACTACCGCGACATGGACGCGGATCTGAGCGGCGAGATGGCAACCCTCGCGACCTTTCTCAGCATCGCGGTGGCGGATGACCTGTGGACCGACACGGTCGAACGGTGCCGGCTCGGCGCCATGCGAACCGAGGCCAAGGCAGCTGGCTTCAACGACCGTCTCTTCACAGGCGGGGCCGAGTCGTTTTACTTCAAAGGCGGCGTTGGTCGCGGCAGCGAGATCCTCACCACCGCCCAACTCGAGGCGGTGCACGGACACGTCGCCGAACTGTTGCCCGAGGATGCGTGCACCTGGTTGGAGGCGGGCGGACCGGTCCCTTAGGCGCCGTCGCGAACAGCGACGAACACCTCGGCGCCGTCGGTAGTGAGCGAGAGGCGAGCGCCGTCGAGTACGAATCGGTCGGCCCGTTGCCATGCTCGAGGAAGATCCAGATCTTGGGCCCCCAGCTCCCCGAGACACTCGGCTTCCTCGATCGACCCCTGCTCGATCGTGATCGCCTGGCCAGCGGAACGGTCGTGAACGCCGGTTGTCGAGAAGGTGGTGTCGCCCTGGTTACAGCCGGTGTGGAAGACGATGCTGCCGTCCGGTCCGAACTCGAGCGAGGGTGCCGTGCTCTCGACGAGCACATCGACGACCTCGCCTGCCGGAGTCGCATATCGAAGCACAACCCAACGGCCGGCGAGTTCGGTGCTGCGATCGGTCGCAACGACGGCCGCCGTCGTCGTGGTCGACTCATCCATGGGCGTCGGGCCGCTGGTCGTCGGGGGCGCCGAAACGGAGGCCGGCTCGTCGCTGCCGCACCCGGCGGCGACTGCGGCGACGGTGATGATGCTGGCAAGCAGCGACGAACGGGTTCGAACCATCTCTCAACGCCGGTTCGGGTCATCGACGAGGAGAGCTGCGCACTCGGCGGCGCGCACGTTCGGGGTGGTCGTGAACTCATGGCCGAGGCGCGGGTCGGAACCGACGTGGTAGAGCGAACCGGTCGCCCCCGCACCCATGTCGACGGTCCCGAAGACGACCCGGCCCAGCTCGGCCGCCAGGATGGCGCCAGCGGCCAAGACGGATGGCTCAACCGTGACGACGATCGTCGACCCGGCCAGATTCGTTACGCCGACCGCCTCCGCAGCGTCTCGAATCGCGAGGACCTCGGCCCGCGCCGTCGGGTCGCCCGTGTGGGCCTGCTCATTGTGGCGGCGAGCGATGACCTCGCCGTCGCACACGACGACCGCGCCGACCGCTCGGTCACCATGCTCGATCGCTGCTTTCGCTTCTTCGATGGCCAACCCCATCAGTTCGTCGTCGGTCACTGCGCGGAGGCTACTCGTCTACGGTCTCGCTGGTGAGGGTGACGACGACAGAACGGACCTCGCAGATCGTGAAGGGCGTGACGGTTGCGGCCCTGGTGGGTGCCCTGGCCGCTGGGGCCGCGGTTGTCATGGTCTTGCAGGGAAGCGGACTGGAGCGAGCCGAGCACGAACACGGATTCCCGCTGCCGGCGTCGGCGCAGGACATTCAGACCGCGGGCAACGGTTCGGTGCCGCTGTTCGAGTGGATTGCGCTCGATCGGTCTGCGACGACCGCGTTCGAGACGGACCCGGCGGACGTCGACCCGCTTGTCGGTCGGTTGGGAGATCTCCAACCGGCCAGCCGGCGGCCGATCTTCGATCCGGAGCTGATCGATGCGGCCTGGGCCGACGCTGCTCGCGCCGATCATGCCTACCTTCTCGAACCAGCGTTCAGTGGCGGCGACTTCACGATCGTCTACGTGTTCGACGTCGAGGAGGACACGGTCGGGGTGGTCCTCCACACCGACTGGAACTGACCCGTGATTCCATGACCTGAGAGGTAATCGGCGCCGTTACCTCGTTCGTCGTACGCTCCATGCGATGAGCGACACGACCCTGGTGGCGACGTTCGGTGAGGAGCTACGCCGGTGGCGTGATGCCCGGCGGTACTCGCAGCTGGCGCTCGCGGCCGAAGCCGATGTGTCGCAACGCCACCTCTCCTTTCTCGAGACCGGTCGAAGCAAGCCGAGTCGGGAAATGGTCTTGCACTTGGCCCGCGTGCTCGAGTTACCGCTCCGCGATCAGAACACGCTGCTCGCCGCAGCAGGGTTCGCCCCTGAGTTCTCGGAACGATCACTGGACGATCCCGACCTCGACGAGGTGCGCCACATTCTCGAAACCGTCGTCCATGCGCATGGTCACATCCCGGCCTATGTCGTTGATCGCGGCTGGGACCTGGTGCTCGCGAATCACGCTGCGCTTGCGGTCACGAACCTGGTTGGCGCAGACCTCGCACCCGACGTGGCGATGAATGCGATGCGAACCTGCCTGCACCCCGATGGCCTTCGTCAGGTGATCGTCGACTGGGAACGGTTCGCGACCGTGCTCCTGCACCGGCTCGAACGCGAAGCGATCGAGCGACCGTTCGATCAACGCCTCGCCGCGCTGGTCACGGAGGCTCGCACGTACCCGGGTGTGGCCGAGCTTCCCGCGCGGCCGCCACTGCCGAGCGGCAATGACTTGCTGGTGCCGATGGTGGTCGACACGCCGATGGGGCAGCTCAGCTTCATCTCGATGATCGCCACGATCGGAGCGCCCTTCGACGTGACGCTCGAAGAGCTGCGTCTCGAGACGCTCTTGCCCGCCGATCGTCACACCGAAGCCGTCCTGAGGGAGCTCATGCCATGACCGCCACCGTTCCTCCCGTTCCCGACAACGCGCCGCACGTGCTCACGTCGTACATGCAGATGTGGAACGAACGCGACCCGGATGCGATCCGGGCCCATCTCGACCGGGCCGTCAGCGACGACTGCGTGTGGGTCGACCCCCAGCACAACCATGTTGGTCGCGATGCGCTCGAGGCCAACGTGCGAGGCTTCCGATCGCAGTTCCCGAACGCCGATCTCGGTGTCGGCAGCAATGTCGACGGCCACAACGATCGGTACCGATACGAATGGGTCATCGTCAACGACGGTGCATTGCTGATCCGCGGCTTCGACGTCGTCACATTGAACGCAGACGGCCTGATCGAACGAGTCGACGGGTTCTTCGGCACGCTCGGCCGGGTCGGGCCCGAGTAGAAACGTGGTGTGCGTCTTCGTGTTGCCACGATCGTCTTCGCCGTCGGATTCGCTGCCCATCAGCTCGACCACGTCCGGCGGGGTTACGGCGATGTCGACGACGGTGTGATCGTGGGCCGCACGGTTGCAGCGATGCTGGTCGCCGTGCTGTTCACACTCGTTGCGATTGAGCATCGGTGGGCCCCGCAGTCAGCCGTCATCGTTGGCCTCATCGTCATCGTCGGCCTCGTGATCGTGCGCGTGGTGCCGCCCTTTGGGCTACCCAGCGATCACCTCGGCGCCGACGGGATCGACGCGGTCACGTGGCTGGTGGTGCTGTTCGAGCTCGTCGGCGCCGTCGTGGTGGTGGTGGCCGGGTTGCGAGCCGGGCGTCAGAGCCCGGCGTACCAGTCGTAGCCGCGCTCGCCCCAGTAGTCGCCGCCCTGGTCGCGGAGGAACTGGATGGTGCCGATCCGCTTGATCTGCTTGATGCCGTACTTCAGCGGTGTCGCCAGCCGCAGCGGCGCACCGTTGAGTTCACTGATCGGTTCGCCGAAGTTGTCGTAGGCAAGCAGGGTCTGGGGGTGACGCATGGTCGCCATGTCGACCGACACGTAGTACTCCCCGTCGGGCGTTTCGAGGTACACGTCGGTGATGTCGTCGGGCAGCTGACCCTCATACAGGGCGAGGAAGTCGCTGAACCGTGCGCCCTGCCAGTTGGTGACCTGCGCCCACCCTTCGATGCACTTGTGCTCGATCGTCATCTCGTGCCATGGCAGGGCTTTGATGTCGTCGAGGGTGTGGGTGCCGAGTTGCTCGCCGTCGGGGCCGAGCACGTTCATCTGCCACGTGTCGAGGTCGAGCGGGTCGTTGCGGATTCCGAGCCGCCCGTTGATCTGCAGCACCGATGCCTGGGAGATCGGGAACTCCTGGGCGAGGTGATCCTCGCGGAACAGGCTCGACCAGATCGACTCGTTGAGTTCATGGATGTCGCGAAGCGGGCCGGGCAGCCGACGGTCGAGATCAGCCGACTGCACATTGCGGAAGGCGAACCAGCCGGCCGCGGCGGTGACGCCGCCGGTGAGGAACGATCGGCGTGACCGCTTCTTGTAGTCCTCGATCGACAGTTCTTGCGGCTCAGCCATGGTCGGGACCTCCGGTGGTCGCGCCGACGAGTTCGGGTTCGGTGTCGTCGGGCGCTGGTTCGGGTTCGACGGTGGGCTCGATGTCGACGACTTCGTACCCGGTGACCATCGACGTGAAGTTCCGGCGCCCGGCTCGGGCGACCTGGATCATGTGAATGACGAAGAAGGCGACGAACAGCATCGTCGTCGTGAAGTGGATGAGGCGGGCCGACTCGTAGCCGCCGAAGATCGTCACGAGGAACGACAGCTGGGTTGGCTTGAAGAGCGCGAATCCGGTGGCGACGATGATCACGCCGAACAGCACGACGACGGTGTAGCTGAGCTGCTGGGCCGCGTTGTAGTGCCCGTCCTTCGGCGGGGCTTCTTTGCGCAGACGCAGGTCGTGCAGGATCACACCAGGCACTCGGGCGAGCTGCTGCCGGGTCGGAACCAGCTGGCGCCATCCACCGGTGAAGGTGAGGTAGGTGAGGTAGGCGGCGCCGTTGATGACGAACAGCCAGCCAAACGACAGGTGGAAGCCGAGTCCGCGGGCGAGTTTGCGGTTCAGTCCGAGCGTCTCGTTGAACCAGGTCGGGAAGAACTTGAAGAGCTCCCAGTCGAGGATGCCGAACGCAAACTCGTCCTCCGCCCAGTAGATCCGCAACCCGCTCCAGATCATGATCGTGAGGAGCGGAAAGTTGATCCAGTGCATCCACCGGTTGCCTCGGCGGTGCCGAAGGATTGCTTTCTGGGTGCGCGCAGGGGTTGGGGGCGCTGCGCCGTCGTCGTCGAGTGCTGCGGTCATCGGGTTGGTAACGACATGCGGTGGGAGACGGTTCCCGGCGCTCGGATTTTTCCTGCGCGCTCGATGCGGGGAGTAGGTTTCCGGCTCATGGGGAACATGCGTGAGGTCGTCATCAGCGGGTCTGGGGTCTTCACCCCGCCGGAGGTCATTACCAACGAGGAGCTCGTCGAGGCCTTCAACGCGTTCGCAGACAAGGAGAACGCGATCCACGCCGCTGCGATCGCGGCTGGCGAACGCGAAGCCATTCCGCACTCTGATGTCGACTTCATCTTCAAAGCATCCGGGATCGAACGCCGTCATGTGATGGACAAAGCAGGGGTGCTCGACCCCGACGTCATGCATCCGACCCTGCGGGAACGCAGCGATGACGAGCCGGGAATCATGACGGAGATGGCGATCGACGCCGCCCGAGAGGCAATGGGTCAGGCGGGCGTCGATGGCGGCCAGATCGATGCGGTCATCTGCGCCGCGTCGAACCACGAACGCGCCTACCCGGCGATCGCGATCGAGGTGCAGGAAGCGCTCGGGATCGATGGCTTCGGGTTCGACATGAACGTCGCCTGTTCGTCGGCCACGTTCGGTATGCAGAACGCGTTCGACATGATTCGGTGCGGTTCGGTCGACCGGGTGTTGATGGTCAACCCCGAGATCTGTTCGGGCCACCTCGAATGGCGTGACCGCGACTGCCACTTCATCTTCGGCGACGTGTGTACCGCGGTGGTGCTCGAGGCCAAGGAGCTGGCCACCTCCGACGACCAGTTCGAAGTGCTGTCGACTCGGCTCCTCACCCAGTTCTCCAACAACATCCGCAACAACAACGGCTTCTTGCGGCGCTCACGTCCGGGTGGGATGGACGATCGTCGCGACATGCAGTTCATGCAGAACGGCCGTCAGGTCTTCAAGCAGGTGGTGCCGATGGTGTCGGATCTCATCATCAAGCACTGCCGCGACGAAGGTGTCGAGCCGACCGAGCTCAAGCGGCTCTGGCTGCATCAGGCCAACAAGTCGATGAACGACTTCATCGGCAAGAAGGTCATGGGTCGCACCCCTGAGCCGGTCGAGCAGCCGAACATCTTGCAGGAGTACGCCAACACGTCATCTGCTGGTTCGATCATTGCGTTCTCGCAAAACCATGACGATCTCGCACCGGGCGACCTGGGCGTGATCTGCTCGTTCGGCGCCGGCTACTCCGTCGGCAATGTTCTTGTCCGCCGTCTGTGACGGCGGCGGGT
>JBCCYT010000175.1:0-9009 GCA_039188975.1 Actinomycetota bacterium | reverse complement strand
TGCGAAGGCGCGCATGACGGCGATGTCGAGGACTTCGGCCGCACCCTCGCCATGCTCGTGTTGCGCGGCCAGCGACGCGTCAGCGACGAGTACGGCCGTCCGCAAGGCGAACCCGACATCGACACCGAGGTTCACGACCGCATGGACGCCGGCGCCACCAATCGCGGCCTGCCATCAGCCAGGCGAACCCGATCGACCGTCTTGATGAAGGAAGCCAGCGCAGCGCGCGTCCGGGCGTTCCCGACATCCTCGAGCGCTTCGACGATCGACTCGATCGACTGGTCGGATGTACTCAGCCCTTCGCGTCCGAGCACGTCGATGAGCGCATCCCGCTCAACCGATGTGGTGTCGGGCAGGGCATCGATGAGGCTGCCGATGTCGATGAGCGCGACGGGCGGGCACTCTTGGGTGGTGAGATCGATGAGATTGGGCATAACCAGTCCTTTGGCTCGATCGCCGTTAGGAGGAAGCGCCCGCCCGAACGCTTCAGCTACGACACGTGTCTCACGTGCGCCTTCTCACCCTACGCGAGACGCCTGTCTCTCGCCATGAGCACCACGCTCCGCGGTCGAAATGACCGAGGTTCAGCACGCTCCGGGCGCACGTCTCGGTTCCGGGGTGGGCGACTACGCTCAGCCGTCGTGAGCACGACCATTCGCCTGGCGACCTGGAATCTCTGGTGGCGGCACGGCGATCTCGACGCCCGAACGCCAGCCCTGCTCGACACCCTCCGACGACTGGATCCCGACGTCATCGGCCTTCAAGAGGTGTGTTCTCGCGAACCGAACCAGCCTGCCTGGCTTCGCCGCGAACTCGACCGCGAGATCGTCACCTCTCCCACCGGCGACGACGATCAGTTCTCGATCAACAACGCAATCGCCTCGCGCTGGCCGATCCTCGAGAGCGACTGGCGATACCTCGACGTCGGCGACAAGCCCAAGCACCGCACCGTGCTGTGGGCGTTGCTCGACACGCCCCACGGAAGATGGGATGTGTTCTGCACCCACCTCTCCCACGGCTTCGATCACAGTGCCATGCGATCTCGCCAACTCGACGAGATCGCCGCCTGGGTCGACGAACGACGCCGAGTGGGCCACAACCCGACGCTTCCGCCCGTGCTGGTCGGCGACCTCAACGCCGTGCCCGACAGCGACGAAATCCGCCGAATGACCGGCCGAGCCGCACCTGCACAGGCAGGGTTGGTCTTCACCGATGCGTGGGAGATGGTCGGCGACGGTCCCGGCGAGACGTATTCCGACGACAACCCCTACGTGAACGACTCGGCCTGGCCCGAACGGCGGCTCGACTATGTGATGGTCTCGTGGCCACGACAGCGGCCGAATGGCAACCCGGTCTCCGCTCGACGATTCGGGATGGACGAGGTGGACGGTGTGATCGCATCGGACCACTGGGGAGTCGCCGTCGACCTGGCCGTCTCGGTTGACACACCCGACCGGTAACGTCGGCGACCATGCGCCGCGCTGACAAGGCCGACCGGATCGGCGAGATCCTCGACGACCTCTACCCCGAGCCGCCGATACCTCTCGACCACACCGACCCGTACACCTTGCTGGTCGCCGTGGCGCTCTCGGCCCAGACCACCGACAAGAAGGTCAACGAGGTTACGCCTGCGCTGTTTGCAGCCGCCAGCACACCTGAAGAGATGGCAGCGCTGCCGCCCGACGAGATCCTGGGCTACATCCGACAGGTTGGCCTCGCCCCGACGAAGGCGAAGAACCTGTCGACGATGGCGCATCAAATCCTCGACGGCCCCGGTGAGGTCATCGCCGACTGGGAGTTTCTCGAGTCGCTCGCCGGCGTTGGCCACAAGACCGCCAGCGTGGTGATGGCCCAGTCGTTCGGGGTGCCGTCGTTTCCCGTCGACACCCACATTCATCGGCTCGCCGACCGCTGGGGTCTCTCCAACGCCACCACCGTCGAACGAACCGAGCGGGACCTCAAAGCCGTGTTTCCGGAGGAGACCTGGAACCGTCGGCATCTCCAGATCATCTTCTTTGGCCGCGAGTACTGCCCGGCCCGCAACCACGACATGACGCAGTGCCCGATCTGCGCATGGGCGGCCACCAAGAAACGGATCGCGGCCGAAGCCAAACCGGTCAAGCGTGTCGCCGACAAGACGGTGCCCAAGAAGCGTGCGGCGGCCGGGAAGAAACGCTGACCGGCCTCACGTGTCGGCAGTGTCGCTCAACCGCCCGGCGATCTCCTGCAGTCGGATCAGCTGCTGGATGAACAGCGGCAGCATCACGACCGCCTCGATGTACTGGAAGACGTACAAGATGGTGGAGAACGCGAAGCCGTACTCGGTCTCACCCGGTTCGATCACCTCGATCGGTGCGTAGATGAGCAACGCAATCACCCCGAGCCAGATCACGACATAGTTGAGTGTCTCCAGGTCGGACAGCTGTCGGTTCCAGCGCATGAGGGTCCGGAAGTGCCGCCCAATTCGATCACGGTCGCCGCTCTCGATCGCGGCGACCTGCTGTTCGAGTTCGTCGTTGTAGCCGCGATTGAGGTTGAAGTTCCGTCGAGCCGATGCCCAGTAGGTCACGATCAGCAAGGCGAACAACCCGAGGCAGGCGAAGAGCACGTTGACGTTGAGCCCACCGATGATGAGAAGGATGCCGACCGTGCCGATGACGGCATTGACGATCTGCGGCATCGAGTCCTCGAGAAACTCCACGAACTCGCCCAGAAGCGTGGTGCGGGCGGCAATCCTGGTTGTCGCCGTGCCCCGGGCCTGTTCGCCCTCGACCATCTCCGCTGCGATGATCTCGTACATCCCGGCGTAGGTACGGGTGTCGACGAAGCGGCGCGCACTTCCGATGACGAGCGCGGCCACACCCAGAACCCCGAGCGCGACGAGCCCGCCGTAGCGGTCGGCGAGCAGATCGTTGATCGCAAGCCCGAGAAAGAGCGGCAAGAGCAGCTCGATGACCGCCTCGATGAGCACCAGCGCGACCGTGGCGCCAACTCGCCACGGGAACCGACGAACCAGAGCGGCGAGACTCATCGGAGTTCGTCGAGCCCGACAAGCACGTCGAACGCCTCGCCGATGAGCACCCCGAGCGACGTTGCCCCACCTGTGTGTTGCCATCGATCGAAGGCGGCGTCGAGCGCGGCCATCGCCGCGCCGGCGAGGATCGGGGCGGCGGAGCGGTTCTTCTTGCTCAGCACCTGTTCGAGCGCCTCGGCGAGGTCAGCGGTGTCGCGATAGGTCGCTTCCCCGGCGGCGAGATGGACGGCCTCGGTGGCGTAGATGTAGGTGACCCGTCGGAGCTGAAATTCGAGGTCGTCGTCGTAGCGAGGCCCGAGCTCATCGACGAAGACCCACCGCAGCGCTTGCAGGGGCGGATGGTTGGAGAACGCGGCGAGGAACGCATGATCGAGGTCCTCGTCGTGCTCGTCCCACAAGATGATCGCCTCTTTGGTATCGAAGTGGCGATAGATGGTCGACGCCGCCATGCCCACGGCGTCGGCGATGGCGGCCACGGTCACGGCGTCGAACCCATCAGCCTCGAACAGGTCGAGGGCTGCTCGCTGGGTGGTTCGCATGGCGTTGAGGCGATTGCGCTCCCGAAGTGATCGCATCACGAAACGGTAGCAAGATCCTACTTGAGAATGATGACGACTATCGGAGTGACTCCTATCTTGGGTTCATGACCGACATTCTGCAGTCACTGGCCGAGTCCTTCGAGTTGTTGTTCGTACCGATCGTGCTCATCGAGCTCGTGTGGCTTCGCCGGCGAGGTCTGCTCCATTGGCCTCGCATCAAGGAGATGCTCGGCAATGTCGGCGCCTTCCTCCTCTTCCTGCCCGCGGCCGCAATTGGCATTGCCGTGTGGCTTCCGATCTTCACGGCGATCAGTGGCGCACTGCCCTGGTCAATCCCGACCAACATCGGAACTGCCCTGCTCGCAATCGTGCTCGCCGATCTCATCTACTACCTCGAGCACCGCTTCGAACACGAGCATCGACTGCCGTGGGATCTGTGGCACTCCGTCCACCACAGCTCCCCCGACTACGACCAGACCACGACTCTGCGGCTCGGCATCTTCGACGGCCTGATCACGACCGGCTTCAGCCTTCCGCTCGTCCTGATCGGCTTCTCCCCCGCCATGGTGTTCGCTGCGACCGCCGTCGTCATCGGCTACCAGACCTGGCTGCACACCGAAACCATCACAACGCTGCCGCGGTGGTTCGAGGCAATCTTCAACACACCATCGCACCACCGAGCCCACCACGGTGCCGACGAGCACTACCTCGATGTCAACTACGGCGCCATCCTCATCATCTGGGACCGACTCTTCGGCACGTTCCGCGCCGAGACGAACCGGCCTGAATACGGCCTCACCACACAGATCGAGTCGTCCAACCCGATCGACATCCAGTTCTCCCAGATCCGAGTGCTGCTGCGCGACCTCCGCCGTGATCGAACCTGGCGAACCCGTCTTCGTCGCCTGTGGAACAAGCCCGGCTGGGAACCGGCCAGCCCTTCCTCGGCAATCGCAGCCGTAGGAGACGTACGCTGACCCGATGACGACGACGTTGGCTGCGGTGCAGATGGCGATGACCGAATCGGTCGACGACAATGTGGCGACGGCGGAGCGGCTCGTTCGCCAGGCCGTCGATGCCGGCGCCAACATCGTGTTGATCCCCGAACTCTTCGAGGGCCCCTACTTCTGCATCGACCAACTGCCGGAGCATTTCGCCCGTGCGCGGCCGATCGAGGCGCACTCGACGATCGAGCACTTTCGAGCCATCGCTCGTGAGCTCGAGATCGTCTTGCCGATCAGTGTCTACGAGCAGGCGGGCCAGGCGACGTTCAACACCGTCGCGATCATCGACGCAGACGGCACGGTGCTCGGCACCTACCGCAAGAGCCACATCCCTGACGGGCCGGGCTACACCGAGAAGTACTACTTCAATCCCGGCGACACGGGCTTTCGTGTGTGGTCAACCCGCTTCGGCACGATCGGGGTCGCCATCTGCTGGGATCAGTGGTTTCCGGAGGCGGCGCGGGCCATGGCCCTCCAGGGGGCCGAGTTCCTCTTCTACCCGACCGCCATCGGCACTGAACCACCCGACCCGGCATGGGATTCCTCCGGCCATTGGCAGCGGGTGATGCAAGGCCATTCGGGCGCCAACCTCACACCGCTGGTTGCATCGAATCGCTTCGGCCGAGAGGTCGGCAGGGGTGACAGCACGCTCGGGCAACGAGAGATCACGTTCTACGGCTCGTCGTTCATCACCGACCCGACCGGTGCGAAGGTCGCCGAAGCGGGCCGTGTCGACGAAGCGGTGTTGACCGCCTCATTCGACCGAGACGAACTCGCCGAGATGCGGCACTCGTGGGGGCTGTTCCGTGACCGGCGCCCTGACCTCTACGGGCCGCTGTTGACCCTCGACGGGTCGACCGGTCGCCGTCACGGCGACCTCTGATCGCATGCGGATGGCCGGGGAGTTCGAGCCCCACGAACGCACCGTGATCTGCTGGCCGTGCCGTGGCGACCTCTACCCAGGCGCGAGGATGAACGAAGCCCGTGGCGCCCATGCAACGCTCGCCCAGGCGATCGCTCGGTTCGAGCCGGTGACGATGATCGCCCCGCCCGGCCTTGCCGAAGATGCGGCTGACCAGTGCGGCAGTGGGATCGACGTGGTCGAACTTCCCATCGACGATTCGTGGTTCCGGGACACCGGGCCGATCTATGTCCGAGACAGCGCTGGCGAGCGACGTGCGGTCGACTTCACGTTCAACGGCTGGGGCGGCAAGTATCCGCCCTGGACCGACGACGCGGCGATCGCTCGCCGATGGGCCGACCACGCCGGCCACCCGGTGCATGACGTCGATCTCGTCTTCGAGGGAGGCTCGATCACCACCGATGGCGAAGGCTCGTTTGCCACAACCGTCGAGTGCCTGCTGCACCCAAACCGCAACCCGTCGATGACGCAGACCGAGATCACGTCAACGCTGCAGTCCTCGCTCGGCGCCGACGCCATCTTGTGGCTTCCGTTCGGCCTCGCCCTCGACGCCGACACCGACGGCCACGTCGACAATGTCGCCGCCTTCGCTGCACCGGGCCGTCTGATCGTCCAGGGATGCGACGACCCAGCCGAGGCGGACCACATCCGCATGAACGTCAACCGGCGGGTGGCCGACGGATGGATCGATGCCCACGGCCGGGCGATCGAGATCGTCGAGGTGCCGGTCCTGCCGTTCCGCGAACGCGACGACGAACGGGTGACCGTCCCGTATCTCAACTTCTATGTCGGGAATGGCTTCGTCGTCGTGCCGACCTGCGGTCATCCGGCTGACGATGACATGGTGGCGCTCATCGCTGCACAGTTCCCCGGTCGAGAGACGTTCGGCCTGGAGATCGGCGAGATCCTCGCCCTCGGTGGCGGCGGGATCCACTGCATCACGCAGCAGATACCCGCCTGACACCACCGCAACACCGACTCACGGCAGCTTCTGGGCCAGCACGTCGGCGGGGAGGATCTCGGGAGCAGCTCCGAGCAGGTGTTCGTTCGCCATGAGCGCAGCGACGATCTGACCATTGGCGTGCGCGTCGCGGGCCTCAGTGTCGGCAAAGGCATCGAAGACCCAGAAGGTGTTCTCGTCGGTGCGAGCCGCGAACCAGACGATCGTGCCAGCTTCATCGTTGGCGAGTTCGACCGCGCCGGCCATCAGCGTAGCGAGTTCATCGGCGGCGCCATCTGCGGCGGTGATCTTGGCGACGAAGGCGTAGGGAAGGGTTGCGGTGTTCATGATGGTGGTCTTTCTTGTTCTGCCGGAAGCGTTTCTCCCGGGCTGGTGATCACCACCGTACGAAGAACGACCCGGCCATGGGAGTGGCGTATACGCCAGGTATGCCATCATTTGCGCCATGCGTATCGAACTGCTCGTGCAGAACGGATGTTTCGGTTCCGCGGTGGCTTCCATCATCGACATCGTGCGGGTCGCCCATGACGTCCGATCCGACGTCGACCCTGGGATCGAACCGATCGACCTCGTCATCACCGCCCCGACCAAACGGGTCGAGACGACGACCTCGATGACGCTCCGTGCCGACCGTGCCCTCCGCGACGTGGGCGACGCCGACATCGTGATCGTGCCTGCGCTCGGGACCCTGAACGGCGAGGACACCCGTGCCGTTCTCGATGGGCGCACCGGCCGGTCCGTCATCAAGGCACTCTCCTCGGTCGACCCGGCAGCCACCCGGGTCGCCGCCGCATGCACTGGCGTCTTTGCGCTCGCCGAGACGGGCTTGATCGACGGCCGACGAGCAACGACGAGCTGGTTCCTCGGGCCGGAGTTTCGCCAGCGCTATCCCGCCATCGATCTCGATCTCGACGCGATGGTGGTCGCCGACGCCAACGTCATGACCGCCGGTGCCGCGTTCGCCCACATCGACCTTGCCCTGTCAGTGATTCGATCGATCAGCCCCGGGCTCGCGCATCACGTCGGCAATCTGTTGCTGATCGACGAACGGCCGTCGCAAGCCGCGTTCGTGGCCTATGAACATCTCGAGCACACGGATCCGATCATCATCGACTTCGAGCGCCACGTCCGAGCCCACCTGGACGATCCGTTCGACACCACCTTGGTCGCCAACGCGATCGGCACGAGCCGACGAACCTTGGAGCGCCGCATTCGCACCGCACTCAACCTGAGCCCGCTCGGGTTCGTGCAGCGAATCCGTCTCGAACGGGCCCGCCATCTCGCCGCGACGACCGACCTCAGCACGAGCGACATCGCCATGCGAGTCGGCTACGCCAACGCCGAAACGCTTCGAGCACTGCGCCGCCGGGAACGGCGAGGCGCCATCGGATGAACGAGCGCGACGAAGCCGGGAGCGAGGTGCAGTCCCCACTCCCGGCTTCGATTCCGCTGGGTCGCTAGAACGGCCAGTCCGCGTCACGTCCCTGCTCGAGCGTCCGCATCAAGCTGAACGTGGCGTCGGAGAAGCCCGCCAGTGTGTAGCGACCCTGTCCGCCGCTCGGCGTCGACCGGGGCCGGTAGCCGGCCAGGTCGACCGTGTAGATCAGCGGCACATGATCCAGGTTCACCGAACCCGAGTCGTGCTGCTGATCGTCGGTGAACATCACGACTCGGTCGTGACGTCGGGGGGTGTAGTGCGCGGCAATGGCCGTGTGGCCATACGTTGCGTGACCGACCTGGCCGATCATCGACACCAAATCGGCCACGACGCCGAGCACCGACGCTCCCCTGCGGATGCGCACGGCCCGGTTGGTGTGGCCGAAGATGACGACGTCTGCGCTCGCCGACTTCACTGCGGTAATCGCTGCCATGACGGCGGCCACCTCGACTCGGCTCATCGCCGAACGGTTCGACACCGGCGCCTGCATCGAGCCCGACATGTCGACCACCACGAGGGTCCGATCGAGTGACGGGACGTTGCTGGCCGTCAGGTCGAGCGTGCGGCCGAGCGCCCGCTTCCAGTCGTCCGACGGGGCGTGCTTGTACGCCGCCCACACGTGATACGGGAAGAGGCGAGCCTTGGCGACCTCGTCGGCGTCGGTGATCCGCTCCAGCACCGTCTCGATCGCAGCATCGCCGATGCCTCGCTCGTCGAAGTTGCGGAGGTTACGGATGAGCGCCATGACACCCATCGACGGGATCACCGTCTCCCACGCCGCTGCATCCATACCGCCCGGCAGCCAACCCGACAGCCGCTCCCACGACGTACCGGCATCAGCCAGTGCTCGTGAGCCTCGCTCGTCGAGCAACGCTCGGCGCTCTTCGGCCGGAACCTGCGTCAGCTGCTCCGACGCGGCAAGCGTCGGAAGCTGGTCGGGGTCGGCGACGGCATCGTCGTGGTGACGACGATCGAGTAGCCACGCGAAGAGCGCGCTCTGACGGGCATCACGCGGCTTCGGGTGGGTGAGCTCGATGACGTCGGCCATGCGAACACCCCGGCTCAGACCGTCGTAGCGCAGCGCGGCACGCTCGGTGTAGAGCCGGGTTGC
>JBCCYT010000174.1:0-9062 GCA_039188975.1 Actinomycetota bacterium | reverse complement strand
TCAGAAACGAGCGTTTCGCCCTTCTCCGCTGCACCTTCGAGCGCGATGACGTGGGTGGCCTCGGCGCCGGTGACGATCAGCTCTCGATACCCCGAACCGACGAGGAAGGCGTCGAAGACGCCAGTGTGGGCGCCGACCGTCATCGTCAGACTGGCCCTCTTTGCACCGGGCAAGCTGTGCAGCGTTCTCTGCATTGCGAGGGCTGCGGTCACGCAGCGTCGCTCGTGATCGTCACCTCGGAACATGACGAGGATGGCATCACCGCCGAATTTGAGGATTTCGCCGTTCTGGGCGTACGCCTCGCCGATCAGAGCGTCGAAACAGACATTGATCAGTTCGGTGATTTCCTCGGCCCCGGCCTTGCCCTTGGCGGCCAGACGTTCCGAGAGCGCCGTGAAGCCAGAGATGTCGGCCGACAGCATCGAGCCGGCGACCGCCACGTGTCGATTGCCGGGTTCGGTGGCGAGCTCGACGGCGAGCCGCGGCACGAACGAGATGAGCCCATCGGCCGCCCGTTCTCGCCGTTCGCCGGTGCTCGTCCCCACATCGGTGATTGTACCGAACGGGCCAACCTGGGGTCTCGGGCAGGGCCAGGCGTCACGGCCGTTTGTCGTCGTTCTGACGCAGCATGTGTCGTCCCTCTAGTGTCCGGCCATGGTTCGCCGTCCGCTGCAGGGAATCCGTGTCGTCGATCTCACGATCGAACGAGGGGAGTTGGCCGGTCGGTTGCTCGCCGATCTCGGTGCGGAGGTGCTGCGGGTCGAGCCCTCGGAAGGGTCGCCGGCTCGCCAGATGCCTCCGCTCGCCGGTGCGCAGTCGCTGTTCTTCACGTTCCGCAATGCCGGCAAACGCGGCGTTGCGCTCGACCTCAGCCAGGACCCGGATCGGGTGCGGCTCCACGAGTTGTTGGCCCACAGCGATGTCGTCATCGACTCAGCCGAGCCGGGTTCGTGGGCTGACAGCGGACTCGACGCCGACGATCTCGCCGCTCGCCACCCGCATCTGATCGTGTGTTCGATCACGGCCTACGGTCGCACCGGTCCCTACGCCGGTCGCGATGTGCCGTGCGCCGTGCTCGATGCGACCGGTGGGATGGCATTCAAGGCCGGCGTGCCCGATCGAGAGCCGTTGCTTCCGCCGGGCAACATCGCCGACGACACGGCGTCGATGCACGCCGTCTTTGCCATCGAGTGTGCGTTGTTGCAGCAGGCCGAGACCGGCGCCGGTCAGGTCATCGACCTGTCGGTGAACGAGGCGTGCGCCCAGATTGCGGATTGGTCGCTGTCGAACTGGACTCGATCGAACGACGCAGGGATGCCGAGTCTCGACAGCCGGATCGGCCCGGGCCCGGTCTACACGATCCTGCCGTGCAAGGACGGCTACGTCCGTCTGGTGATCATCGCGGAGCGGCACTGGAAGGCGATGCGGGCATGGCTGGGCGAGCCCGACTATTTGCAAGATCCGGAGTACGAGACGTTCATGGGTCGCTTCGGCATCGCCGATGCGGTGCTGAACCCGCTGTACACCGAGCTCTTTGCGTCGATGACGATGCTGGAGGTCGCGGAGGCATGTCAGGACCGCGGGATCGTGTGCACCCCGATCCTGAAGCCCGACGACGTGCTGGTGAACCCGCACTTCGAGGCCCGGGGCAGCTTCGATCGGGTGCCCGTCGGCGATGGTACGGAGATGATGCTGGCGTCGGGCTTCTTCGAGATCGACGGCGAACGGGTCGGACCCGTCGGCCCACCGCCCGAGCTGGGCGCTGACACCGACGCCGTCTTTGCCGCGCTCGGGGACGCTCGGCCGGCGCCCCAGACACCGCTGTCGGGCGATGACCCGCCTCTCGCCGGGCTGAAGGTCATGGATTTCGGACACGGGGGAGTCGGTGTCGAGTGCGGCCGCATGTTGGCCGAGTACGGCGCCGATGTGATCAAGATCGAATCGCGGTCCTATCCCGACTTCATCCGGGTCGTGTTGGGCGGCGAGATGTCGCCGAGTTTCGCCTCGTCGAGTCGCAGCAAGCGAAGTCTCGGGGTCGACGCGAAGTCCCCCGACGGCCTGACGTTGTTGAAGCGACTGGCGGCCGAGTCCGACATCGCGATCGAGAACAACTCGACTGGGATCATGGACCAGATGGGAATCGGCTATGCCGACCTGTCGGCAGAAAACGACGGCTTGGTGATGATGTCGAGCCAGCTCATGGGTTCTCGTGGACCCTGGAGCCACTGGTCCGGGTACGGCCCGAACACCCAAGTCACGGGCGGCATGACGCACCTGTGGAACTACGAAGGCGACGACGCCCCGGCCGGGTCGATGTCGATCTTCCCCGACCACTTCGCCGGGCGTACCGGTGCGGTCACGGCGCTGGCCGGTGTGTTGGGCCGGAAACGGCACGGCGACCAGGGGTTTCACGTCGAGGTCTGTCAGGTCGAACAGGTTGTGAACGTCATGGCTGATCTGCTTGCGAAGGAGTCGATCGATCCCGGGTCGGTGCAGGCCAGAGGCAACCACAGCGATCGGGGGACGCCATGGGGCCTGTTCCCGTGTTCGGCACCGGACTCGTGGGTGGCGATCTGTACGCGCAGCGACGCCGAATGGCGCGCCTTTGTCGAGGTCATTGGGTCGCCCGAGTGGGCCATGACCGATGACCTGGCGGTGCTGGCCGGTCGGCAAGCCCGCGAAGGTGAGATCGATGCGCTCATCGAGGCGTGGACCAAACAACGAACGGTCAACGAGGTGGTCGATGCCTGCCTCGCCGCAAACGTCCCCGCCGGCCCGATGCACAACTCTGCCGGCCAGTTCGACGACCCACACTTTCGGGCCCGCGGGTTCATCGTCGAACTCCAGCAGCCGCCCATCGGCGGCATGGCGTTCGAAGGTCCCGGCTTCCGATCGACAGGCATGCCGATCGCTGACATCCGCCCCGCTCCGGCTCTCGGTGAGCACACGCTGGCGGTGTGCGCAGAGCTCGGCTACCGCAACGACGAGATCGACGCGCTGCTCGAGGCTGGCGTCATCGAGACCGAGCAGGCCTCGGAGACGTGACGGCCGCCGATGATGAGCCGGCCTCGGACGTGCTCGCCATCGACGACGGCGGCACCGTTCGATACGGCGAGGCCCCACAACAGTTCGCAGAGCTGGCGATCCCTGATCCGTGGTGGTTTGGTCATGGCCCCCACCCGGTCATCGTTTTCATCCATGGCGGCTTCTGGCGAAACGCGTATGACCTTTCGCTCGCTGACCCCCAAGCGGCCGATGCCCGCGGCAAGGGGTACGCCACCTGGAACATCGAATACCGACGAGTCGGTGATCCCGGTGGGGGTTACCCGGCGACCCTCGATGATGTCGCTGCCGCGATCGATGCGTTGGCTCGAGTCGATGCACCCCTCGACCTGGAGCGGGTTGCGGTCGTCGGCCATTCGGCCGGCGGGCATCTCGCCCTGTGGGTTGGGCAACGCGACGACCCCGTCGTCATCCCCAAGCTGGTGGTCGGGCAGGCGCCCGTCGCTGACCTCGGTGCGTCGATTGGCCTGAGCAGCGGGGCGGTCGTCGATCTCATGGGTGGAACCCCCGACGACATCCCCGAGGCGTACGATCGAGCCGACCCGGTCCGGCGGCTTCCGATCAAGGTGCCGCAGTTGATCCTGCAGGGCGATGCTGACGACATCGTCCCGGCCGCGCTTGTCACCCCCTACGCCGATCGGTCGGGTGCCGACATCATCGTGTTCGACAGCGTCGACCACTTCGACGTCATCGATCCGGCCAACCGGAGCTGGGGGGCTGCGCTCCGGGCGATCGACGCCGCGTTTTCGTCCGGCTGAAGCATTTCCTCACGCCGGTTTGGCATCTAGTGTTCGCCGATCACCGATCCAGCCCGAAGGGGGTGCCCCGTGTCCAACGCTGAACGAGATCTCTCCGAGGTCATCACCCATCAGCACATCGTCGACTTCGCCACCGATGGCGTCGTCTGCCTGCGGCAGGTCATCAACCCGGACTGGATCGCCAAACTCACCGCCGGCCTCGAACGCAATGTCGCCGAGCCGTCACCGCGCGGGCGAGTCTGGAACAAAGACGAGCACGGCCGGGTCACGTTCTACGACTCGCAGGTGTGGCAGGCGATCCCGGAGTATTGCGACTTCGTGGAGAACTCACCGATGGCTGAAATCGCCGGCCGAGTGATGGATGTTGCAGCCGTCAACTTCTTCTTCGACGCGATCTTCACCCGGTCGACCGGAAGCCAGTTCCGCACGCCGTTCCACCAAGACGAGCCGTACTGGTCGGTCGAGGGGTTCAACACCTGCTCGGCCTGGATGCCGCTCGTCCCGGTCGAGAAGCGGAGCGCGCTCGAGTTCGTGAAGGGCTCCCACGCATGGGATGTGCGGTACGCCCAAACCAACTTCGGCGCCTTGACCGGCGACGAACGCGACCAGGTCACCTACGACGACATCGACGATGACCTGGTGCCGTTCCCCGACATCGAGGGAAACCGAGACGACTACGAGATCCTCAGCTGGGACATGGAACCCGGCGATGTGGCGATCTTCAACGCTCGCATGATCCACGGCGGCTCCGGGCTGCTGCGCGACGACCGCGGCCTGAAGGTGTTCAACACCCAGTGGCTCGGCGACGACGTCCGCATCAACTTCCGACCCGAAGGCATGGACCCCGACCACTCCGCAGTCATGACCGAGCACGGGCTCACCCCCGGTGATCGGGTTGGCGGTCCGCTCTACCCCGAGCTGTGGCGCCGGGAGCCTGCCTCGGTCTGACGGCCAACTCGTCCACGAGTACGGTCCGGGGATGGAACTCAGCGACAAGGTCGTCGTCATCACCGGTGGGGCAAGCGGGATCGGAAAGGCGCTCGCTGAGCGCGCCCACGCCGATGGCGCGGCGCACGTCGTGGTCGTCGACCGTGACGAACGTGGAGCCAACGAGGTCGCCTCGGCTGTCGGCGGGACCGCCGCTGCGGTCGACGTCACCGACGAGGCAGCGATCGCCGAGCTCGTCACCTCGGTCGAGCGCGACGTCGGTCCGATCGACCTGTTTGTTTCGAACGCCGGATACGTCACGTTGGGTGGGTTGGAGGCACCGGTCGACGATCTCAACCGGATGTGGGAGGTCCACGTCCTTGCTCACCTGTATGCGGCTCGTGCCGTCATCCCGCACATGGCTGATCGCGGTCGCGGCTACCTGTTGAACACTGCGTCGGCTGCCGGGTTGCTCTCACAATTCGGGTCGCTCCACTACGCCGTCACCAAACACGCTGCGGTTGCCCTTGCCGAGTGGATTGCGATCACCCACGGGCACCAGGGAATCAAGGTGTCGGTCCTGTGCCCGCAAGCGGTCGACACCAACATCGTCGTCAACAGCCCCGATGCTGCCGAGCTGCAAGCGGCCGCCACCGATGTCGCCGGGGCCGATGGCCACCTGAGCGCCGAGGATGCCGTCGACGTCGTCATCGAGGCATTGCGCGACGAACGCTTCCATGTGCTGCCTCATCCCGAAGTTGGCGAGTACTACCGCCGCAAGGGCGAGGACGTCGACCGCTGGATCGGTGGGATGCAGCGCTGGCAGGAACGGATCTTCCCCGCCGACCAGCACCCCGCCACCTGGCTGACCGGACGCTGACCAATCCCGGCTCCCACCACGCCGGTGACCACCGGTTGCGCGGACCGACATTGCTAGCGTGAGACCTGTCGGGACGCAGCCCCGGCCTCTACCCCCAGGAGGTCACGGTGAAGTTCGGATGGCTCGCCTTTCATGAAGCAGTACAACCCGAGGAGCTGGTCGATCAGGCCGTCCTCGCCGAACAGGTCGGCTTCGACGCCGTGTTTGGTTCGGACCATTTCCATCCGTGGGTCGACGACGTGTCGGCCTCGGGATTCGTGTGGTCCTGGTTCGGTGCCGTCGCCGCTCGGACCTCGACCGTCGAACTGGCAACGTCGGTGACCTGCCCGATCTTTCACTACCACCCGGCGCTCATCGCGCAGGCCGCCGCCACGATCGACCGGCTCTCCGGAGGTCGGTTCTTTCTCGGCGTCGGCACCGGTGAGAACATCAACTCGGGACCGATGGGCTACGCCTTCCCGGGCTACGCCGAACGCATCAGCCGTATGGGTGAAGCGCTGGAGATCATGCAGCGCCTCCTCGCCGGTGAGAAGGTCGATTACGCCGGCGAGCACTACACGGTCGACAAGGCCAAGCTCTACAGCCCGCCCGTCTCGCCCGTGCCCGTGCTACTCGGCGCCGGTGGTCCGAAATCGGCGACCTTCGCCGGCACCAACGCTGGCGGTCTCATCACATCCGTGAAGGACCCCGAGGTCGCGCTCGAACGCGTCATCGAGCCGTTCCGCGCATCGGCAGCCGAGGCGGGAAACCCTGACCCGACGGTCATGGCGACCCGATGGCTCGTCCTTGCCGAGAACGATGCCGATGCCTGGCAAGCCGTTGCACCCATGCGAGGCATGCGGGCCGAAGGCCGCCTCGAAGCGGTCGACCCCGCTGTCCTGCGCGAACGAGCCGATCAGATGGACCGCGCCGATGTGATCGGCAGCTACACCGTCGTGCGCAACGCCGATGAGATCATCGATGCCTACCGCCCCCTCGTCACCGACATCGGAGCGTCGTACATCTCGCTGCAAGTCGCATCCGTCGACACGGTCGCCACGATCGAACTTCTCGGCCGAGACGTGCTCCCGGCCCTACGCGAGATGGCCGCCGACTGACCCCGAGGAGGGGTCGGGGAGCCCGCGCGGCCCCCGAACCCCACCCGGAGGGGACTCGACTGGTTGGCTCAGCCGGCCTCGCTCTTGCTGGGTCGGCCGGGCTCAGCCGGCCTCGCTGCTTGTTGGGTCGGCCGGGCTCAGCCGGCCTCGCTACCTGTTGGGTCGGCCGGGCTCAGCCGGCCTCGCTGTGCGTAACGGGTCGTTCGCCCATCCACTCCCGCAGCGTGTTCTTCAGCTTGGTCTGCTGAATGAAGAGATCCTGCTCGGCGGGGTTGTCGCCGGCAGCCTGCGGCGCCTTCAGATAGAAGCTCAGCCACTCCTGCACACCTGACTCACCCGCCCGGTGGGCAAGATCCATGAACAACGCAAGATCGAGCACGATCGGCGCAGCGAGGATCGAGTCGCGGCACAAGAAGTCGATCTTGATCTGCATCGGGTACCCCATCCACCCGAAGATGTCGACGGCGTCCCAGCCTTCCTTGTTGTCGCCGCGCGGCGGGTAGTAGTTGATTCGCACGACATGGTCGACGTTGCCATACAGCTCCGGGTAAACCTCGGGCTCGAGGATCTTGTGGAGCACGCCCAGCTTCGACTCTTCCTTGGTCTTGAAGTTCTCCGGAGCGTCGAGCACCTCGCCGTCGCGGTTGCCGAGAATGTTGGTCGAGTACCAGCCACGGAGACCGAGCATGCGGGCCTTGAGGCCGGGGGCGAGAAGCGTCTTCATGAGGGTCTGGCCGGTCTTGAAGTCCTTGCCGGCGATCGGCACGCCCCGGGTGCGTGACAGTTCCTGCATGCACGGCAGGTCGGTCGACAGGTTGGGGGCGCCGTTGGCGAAGGGCACGTCGCTCTGGAGGGCGGCGTACACATAGATCTGCGACGGCGAGATGTTGTCGTCGTTGTCTTTGAGGCCCTGCTCGAAGGCGGCAACGGTCTCATGGACAGCCGACGGCTCCTGGAACGCCTCGGTCGAGCCGCACCAGACCATGACGAGCCGGTCACAGTCGTTCTCGGTGCGGAAGTTCTCGATGTCGGCCATGAGGGCCATGGCCTGATCCCACTTGTTGGTCTCGCTCTTGACGCGGGTGCCTTCGAGGCGGCTGACCCACTTCTGGTCGAAGACGGCGTCCATGGCGACGACACCCTCGAGCTCCTGGGCGATGGGGGAGAGGTCCTTCTCTTCGAGCACCCCGCAGGTGCGGGCCGCTTCGAGCGCGTTGGCTGAGATCGGGTCCCAGCCGCCGAAGACGATGTCATCGAGCGAGGCAAGGGGTGCGAAGTCCTTGATGAGCGGGTTGCGGCCCTCTTCACGGGTACCGAGTCGGATGTGGGCCATCTGGGAGACCGACCCGAGTGGGGCGACGCCGGTCTGGCGAGCGGACAGGACACCGGCGATGAAGGTCGAGGCGACGGCACCGAGTCCGGGCGTCAGCACACCGAGCTTGCCGGTTGCGGGGGAGATGTTCTTCGTCATGCGGGTGACCATAAGCAATGTTCATCAACCTGGAGCTTAAGTGAAGCAAGACTGAACTATTGTGTACGGGTGGCTGCCGCCTTGCCCGACCTCTCGATCCGCCAGCTCGAGTATCTCGTCGCCGTCTCGACCGAGCCGTCGTGGGCGGAGGCCGCGGCGACCGTCGGTGTGTCGCCGTCGGCGCTCTCGCAGGGTCTCAGTGAGCTCGAACGACGCGTGGGCGTGCCGCTCTTTGACCGTGAGGGTCGGCGGAGGACGCTTCGGGCCACCGCCGAGCCCGTGCTCGCCCACGCCCGCCAGGTCGTTGCGCTCACCGGCGACCTCGCCGACTGGGCCGAACGCACCCGCACCGGGCGGGCCGGTGAACTGCGCGTCGGCATGATCGACGCGGCGGCCGTCGGGCACTACCCCGATGTCCTTCGCCGCTTTCGGGCCGATCACGCCGACCTTCACCTGACCTTGCGCGTGGCCCCGTCCGGCGAACTTCTCGACGAACTGGAGGCCGGATCGATCGACCTGGCCGTCGTGGTCGAGGGCCGAGCGCGCCGGGGGGTTCGGACCGAACCACTGCTCGACGAGCCGCTTGCCGTGTTCACACCGACGCGCGGTCTTCCTCGCTCGACCGAGGCGTGGGGTCCGTGGGTGCTGTTCGCCGAGGGCTCCCACACGCGTGCCATCGCGGAGGAAGCACTGCAACGCCTCGGGGCACCGACGACGATCGTCGCAGAGTCCAATCAGCCGGAGGTGCTGCGCACGATGGTCGAGCTCGGTGTCGGCTCGACCGTGCTGCCGGTCGTACAGGCTGGAGCCGACTTCGGCCCGGGCCGGGTCATCGCTGAACGGACCCTCGTCCTGGCTCGTCGTGA
>JBCCYT010000173.1:0-9102 GCA_039188975.1 Actinomycetota bacterium | reverse complement strand
GCATCGGCAAAGAACGACTGCAGGCGGTGGGCCTGAATGTCGGGGACGACCCGGTCGAGACTCTGCCGGTTGAGATCGACGACCAGCGTCACGTTCGCCAGGCCCTGGGTCGCAGGATCCGCGATCGCCTCCCACACGTTGCCCTCGTCGAGTTCCGCATCGCCGACAGTGGCGATGAACCGGGCAGGCCCTTGCGTGTCGAAGTGCGCATCGACAAACCGTCGCGTGGCAGCCGAGAACAGGGGAGCAACGGCGCCGAGCCCGACCGAGCCGGTCGAGAAGTCAGCGACGTCGGGATCCTTCGTGCGCGACGGATACGCCTGGAGGCCCCCGCGCTTGCGCAAGGTCGTCAGGTACGAGCCGTCGAGCTCACCGGTCAGATACTTGATGGCGTGGTACAGCGGTGACGCATGCGGCTTCACCGCAACCTTGTCTTCGCCGCCGATGTGCGCGAACCACAACGCCGTCATGATCGACACCATCGACGCACATGACGCCTGATGGCCGCCGACCTTCACCTCGCCACCTTCTCGCCGGTTGGCGTGATCGACCATCCGCACTGCCAACCACAACACTCGGCGCTCGATCTCGCGAAGGGTTGCGAGATCCTCCGGTGAAAGCGGATCAGGGGACGAAGGGTTCGTGGGGGACATCAAGGAGCTCCAGCTGTTCGATGAGCGCGTCGGCGGCGGTGGTGAGGTGATGACCGAGCACGCGTTGCGCCCCGTCTCGATCCTGTTCACGACAACAGTCAAGCAGGGTGCGGTGTTCCTGTCCTGAGTCATCATCGCCGTGCAGATCGCGGAGATAGCGCACGACGTAGCCCGCCACCGTTGCGTGAAGCGAGTGTGCAATCCGCAGGCCCCGCTCCCAACCGGCGGGCCGGTAGAGCGCAGCATGAAAGGCCCAGTTTGCTGCGGTGGGCGACACGTCAACTCGTTCGAGTGCGTGCTGGGCCTCGGCGAGGTCGACGATCGAGTGCTTGCCGATCGCAGCATCCAACAAGGCCCGCTCCACACCCTGACGAAGGGCGAAGACCTCCCGCGCGGTTCGAGCATCGAGTTCGGGAACTCGCACGCCCCGATTGGTTTCGAACCGGAGCATCCCCTCGCCCGCGAGGCGATGGAGCGCCTCCCGTACGGGAATCTTGCTCACATCCAGCTCGGCTGCGAGCGCATCCTGGCGGATCCAGTCGCCGGGGCCATACCGACCGTCGAGCAGTCGCTCCACGATGGCGGCCTCGACCTGTGCGGATGTTGACATGGCAATATCGTATACGATTATCTGTTCGCCATGCCCACGCTTGATGACTACGCCCGCGTCGACCTGCTCTTCGGACCCTCGCCCATCCACCCGCTCCCTCGGCTGAGCGACGCGCTCGGAGGCGAGGTCGAGATCTGGGCGAAACGAGAAGATTGCAACAGCGGCATTGCGTTCGGTGGCAACAAGGTTCGCAAGCTCGAGTACCTGGCGGCCGACGCCATCGCCCAGGGCTGCGACACGCTCGTCTCGATCGGCGGAATCCAGTCCAACCACACCCGTCAGGTCACCGGCGTTGCCTGCCACCTCGGCCTCAAGGCGGTCACCGTGCAAGAGGGCTGGGTCGACTACCCCGACATGGCCTACGACAAGGTCGGCAACATCCAACTGACCCGCATCATGGGCGGCGACCCGAGGGTCGACCCGGCCGGGTTCGACATCGGTTTTCGTGACTCCTGGCAGCGAGCACTCGACTCCGTCGTCGAGGCAGGGGGCACGCCCTATCCGATCCCGGCCGGCGCTTCAGACCACCCACTCGGCGGACATGGGTTCGCCAACTGGGCGCGAGAGGTCGCCGCGCAGGAGGCAGAACGCGACATCTTCTTCGACCACGTCATCGTGTGCACCGTGACCGGCTCCACCCATGCCGGGATGGTGGCCGGGTTCGCGCTCGAAGATCGAGACGACCGCACCGTCATCGGCATCGACGCCTCCGGCACGCTCGACCAAACGATCGACCAGGTCACCCGCATCGCTACCCGAACCGCCGACATGATTGGTGTCGGGCGCGACCTCCGCAGCGACGAGATCATGGTCATCCCCGGCTACGAAGGACCCGCCTACGGTCTGCCCGACGCCGGCACCATCGAGGCCATCCACCTCGCCGCCCGCCAAGAAGGCATGCTCACCGACCCGGTGTACGAGGGAAAGTCGATGGCGGGCCTGATCGGCATGATTCGCTCCGGCGAGATCCCGCCCGGATCCCGTGTGCTCTACGCCCACCTCGGCGGTCAGACCGCACTGCCCGCCTACGCCGGCACCCCGGGGTTGGGCTCGCCCGAACGCGAGATCAGCCACTGACCCGACATCGGCTCGATCATCGGGTAGCACGGTGCCATGACCGTCTCACTCGTCACCGGCGCCAACCGAGGCATCGGCCAAGAAGTCGCCATCCAGCTCGCTCGGCTTGGTCACCACGTCCTGCTCGGCTGCCGGACGCCGCAGTCGGCTGCTCCCGTTGCGGCCGACATCGCCGCGTTTGGCGGTCGAGCAACCATCGTGTCGCTCGACCTTGCCGATGCCGGGTCGATCCATCGCGCTGTCGATGAGATCCGCAGCGAGATCGGGGGACTCGACGTGCTGATCAACAACGCCGCCATCACCTACGACACCTGGCAGCAAGCCTCGGACCCGGACTTCGGCGTCGTTCGTGAAGCGCTCGAAACCAACCTGTTCGGCACGTGGCAGCTCACCGTTGCGCTGCTGCCCTCGGTCACCGCGAGCGACGCAGGACGGATCGTGAACGTCTCATCCGGTGCGGGGGCGATGGACGAGATGGGTGGTTTCCTGCCGGCCTACCGCCTCTCGAAGGTAAGCCTCAACGCCCTCACCCAGATGTGGGCGAGCGAAAACCCCGATGTCGTGATCAACGCTGTCTGTCCAGGCTGGGTCGCCACCGACATGGGAGGCGGAGGTGGCCGGCCGGTCGCCGACGGCGCCGCGGGCGTCGTGTGGGCCGCAACGCTTCCCGACAACGGGCCGACCGGCGGGTTCTTCCGGGACCGACAGCCGATCGCCTGGTAGGTCAGGGTGCGATCACGCGACCGCCGATCACCAGACCTCCCGTCACCTCGATTCGGCCGCCGCTCACCCGGCCCACCTCGACCTCCACCCACGTCTCGACACCATCACTGTCACGGACCTCAACCCACGTTCGCTGATCGTCGGTTCGCACGATCGACTCGGCGGGTACCGTGACGACGTCGGCGGCGAGTTCGATGGTCCAACCGATATCGGCTGGCACCTCATCGGAGGTGATCTCGACCGTGTCGGCGGGTGTGGCGGTCACGATGGCGCCACCGTCGTCGGTGATGGTTGTCGAGTCGACCGTCGCCTCGACGCTCGTTCCGTTCGCCCGCACAGACACCGTGTCGCCGACCTGGAGGGTTTCTCGGTCCGACGGGAGCACGGCGAAGTTCACGTGAGTCTCGAGGCTGCGCAGATCAAAAGCCGCTTGCCCATCGATCGCGATCGCGCCGACGGTGAGGGTGGTGTCACCGACCCGGCTCGGGCCGGAGACGACGACGACCGAGCCGTGATGGACGACACCATCGACCTCGGCCCCGATGTCGGTCTGCCAGCGTGCGACCATGTCCTCGGTGCGGGCGGTGAACTTCTGATCGATCGTCACGGTCCCATCGGGGTCGTAGCCCAACGCGACCAGTGCGGTTTCGAGCGCGAGGACGTCCGCGCCCTCGATTCCCTCTTCGAGGTCGCGATACGACGGTGCGTCGCCGTACAGCATCACGGTTGGCTCGTTACCGAGCCGCCAAAGGACGTCGCCCTGCTCAACGACGCTTCCCTCTTCGACGAGGTCCGTCACGACCATGCTGGCGGGCGTGACAGTCACCTGGGTGACCGCACCGCGTCCGGTTCCGGAGCTGGTGACGATCTCCTCGCCGGGTGGGGCGAGCACATAGGCCGTCGTGCCGTCTCGGTAGGCAAGGGTGCCCTCTGCGTCAAAGTCGGTCGACAGGGTCGTGAGCTCGATCGTGGCCGTGTCGCGCAGCACGATCTCGACGACGGCTTCATCGGAGTCCCACAGGTCGCGAGGGTCGTACAGGAATCCCACGAGTGCAACGGTCACGCCAACAACGACGAAACGGGTCATGCGGCCGGACGGGCGCGGGATCCTCATGCTGACCTCAGTGCTTCGGTAGGAGCGAGCCGAGCAGCCCGCATCGCGGGATAGAGACCGGCGATCGCGCCGATGACGACGGCAGCGGTGAAACCACCCACGACGGCTTCCGCTGGGATCACGACCTCCCACTCCTGGTAGTTGGCGTAGCCGTAGGTGACCGCGGCACCGAGCGCCACCCCGGCCAACCCGCCGAGCGAACTCAAGAACAGCGCCTCGGCGAGGAACTGCCGCCGAATGTGCGCTCGAGTCCCCCCGAGCGCCCGCCGCAGACCGATCTCGTTGCGGCGCTCGATAACGGCGATCACCATCACGTTCGCGATGCCGATCCCACCGACGAGCAAGGCGACCGCCCCGAGGCCGAGGAACAAGTTCGTGAACGCGCTGTCCGCCGCCTCCTCGGCTTCAAGGATCTCCGACGGTCGACTCACCGACACCTCGTCGGGCTCGGCCGGATCGACCGTCGACGGGATCACGCTGCGGACAGCATCGATCGACGACGAGTTGGTGCGGAGATAGATGATCGACGGGTTCGGTTCGGTCTCGAAGAGGGTCGCAGCGACGGGCTGGCCGATCAGTGCAGACCGGTCGAGGTCGGCGGCGAGCGGGAAGGCTTCGAGGATGCCGACGACGGTGAACCACACGTCGCCGAGGTACACCTGCACGCCGCGGTCGACCTCGGTGATCCCGAGCCGCTCCGCGGTTACTGCACCGAGCACGACGTTCGTGAACTCAGCGGAGGCGGGGTTGAGCCACACCCCTTCGGCAACCTCGCCATTGAGCGTGTCGAGCAGGGCGAGGTCGGCTGCGGCGACGGTGATCCCCCCGGTCTGATTCTCGTTGACGACGTCGTTTCGCAAGACCGTTGCGTCGACCTCGACGACGTCCGCCACTTCTTGGACCGGACCGATCCGGGAGATCTTCGCCACCGCGTCGTCGGGCAACTCACCGTCGCCTCCGCCGAAACCGCCACTGTTGGACACGGTCAGCAAGTTGGTGCCAAGCGCTTCGATCTGGCTGTTGAGATCGGCTCGACTCGATTCCGAAAGGCCCAGCACGCCGACCATCGCAGCGATTCCGATCGTGACCCCAAGGGCCGACAATGCAGTTCGCATCTTGCGGGTCCGGAGCCCCGACGACCCGACGGAGAACACATCGCCGAGACGCAGCTTGGAGTTCGGGAGCCGGTCGCCGGTCATCGCCCGCCGCCCGATCATGCCGAGATGCCGATCGACAGGGGTGTGCCCGTGTCGGCCTCGATCGAACCGTCGCGAACCGCGATCTGGCGAGGGAGCGCCGCTGCGACATCGTGGTCGTGAGTGATGACGACGATCGTTGTCCCCTCGGAATGGAGATCGTGAATGAGCTCCATGATCGACTCGCTCGAACGGGAGTCGAGGTTGCCCGTCGGTTCATCCGCTAGGACGATCGCCGGCCGATGAACGACCGCTCGTGCGATCGCGACCCGCTGGCGCTCTCCACCCGAGAGCTGGTTGGGAAGATGGGTCAGGCGGTGTGCGAGTCCGACCCGCACGAGCGCCTCGGCCGCCCGTTGTCGGCGTTCGTTCGGGTTTGTGCCGGAGTAAAGCAATCCGTTGGCGACGTTGTCGACGGTGGTCATGCCATCGATCAAGAAGAACTGCTGGAAAACGAACCCGATCAATCGAGCACGAACGGCCGACAGTCGTCGGTCGCTCATCCGAGAGAGGTCATGACCATCGATGAACACCGAACCCGCCGTGGGGCGATCGAGGGTGCCCATCACATGGAGCATTGTCGACTTGCCCGAACCGGACGGCCCGACGATCGCAGCGAGTTCGCCGTGCTCGATCCGGAGGTTCACGCCCCCGAGGGCCGTGACCGGAGGGGTGCCGGGGTACTGCTTGGTGATGCTGCGTAGTTCGAGTGCCGCGGGCGCCACAGTCGCTTCGGTCATCGAGGGACCACCACCCGGTCGCCCGGGGCGAGCTGGGACGATTCGATTTCGACGACGCCGTCGTCGAAAGTCCCTGTCTCGACCCCGACCAACACCGTCGTGTCGTCGTCAAGAACTTTCTCGAGGGCGAAGCCACCCTCGGCCAGTGTCACGAGCGCACGCGTCGGCGCCACGACCGCTCCGAAGATCGACTCACCAGCGACGGTGACGGTCACCTCCGAAGCCGGGAGGTCGTCATCGACGAGCTCGAACAATTCGATCACGACGTCGACCGTCGGCTGCTGGCCTTGCCCACCACCCTGGGCGACGGTACCGACCACGACGACTTCGCCCGCGACCTCGCTGGCGTCGGGCAGTGCCACGGTCACCGCTTGGCCGACCGACCAGTCCTCGACCGAGTCGAGTCCGACGGGCACGACGACCGAGAGCGTCTGCGTCTCGAGGGTCATGATCGGCGTGGTATCGGCGATCACATCACCGATGGCGATCGCAACCGAGGAGATCTGCTGGCCGGGATCGACGAGGACGAAGTTTCGCTCCTCGTCGTTGGCGCCCTCGGGTTCTGAGAACTCGGTGATGGCCCACACCTCGACCCCGTCGACCGTGTAGAGCGGGGTGCCGTGCTCGACCGGCGTGCCGATGTCGATCACCGCCTCGACCGTGCCGATCTGCGGTGCGATGACGTCGGTCACCACGGCCCGGGCCGACACGCTGCCCAACACCTCTCCTTGCCGAGCGGGATCGCCGACTCGTGGTGCGGTGGTGACCGACACCGGTCCGTCGACGACGAGGACATCGCCCTGAGCGACCACGCCCGTCGCTTCGAGGCCGAGGTCGTCTTGCCACCGCTCGACCATGTTCTTGGTTGCCGCGGTGAAGTCCTCGTCGACCGTGACGAGACCCTCCGGGTCGTAGCCGAGGGCAACGAGGTTCGCTTCCAGCTGCTGTACGTCGGGTCCCTCGAGGTTGTCGTCGAGGTCTCGCCACGCTGGGATCGGGCCGTAGAGCAGCACCACGGGCTGCTGGTCGATTTCGACCACTGTGTCCCCCCGGCGCAAGACGTCACCGAGTTCGGTCGTCGCCGTGACGGTGCCGCCGAGCGGCGCGGCGACGTCGACAGCCGTGCCGTAGCCGAGATCGCCCGTCCACTCGACCTCTTCGATCAGGTCCCGGACTTCGATCGGGGCGGTGACGAGTTCAGCCTCGACCTGATCGGCTGTGGCGTCTTGCTCCTCGTCATCGACGACGAGGAGTGTCGTCGCGCCGATCGTGGCGGCGACACCCACCGCCACACCGGCCAGGGCGGCGGGCCACCTCCGGGTCTTCGGGAAGACCAGCACGGGGTGGGGTTCGTCAGGAGTCGGTGCCCTCACGGTTGGCCGACGCCGGCGTTCGCAAGGGCGGTGTCGAGAATCGGCATGCACTCGTCGATCGTCGCCGCGACCGCTGGGTCGTCGATGTCGAGCCCGAGCTGTTGGGCGATCCGTGCGTCCCGGTCGCCGAATCCGCTCTGGCCCTGGCCCTGACCCCGAGCCTGACCGTCGCCCTGTGCCTGGCCCTGGCGGGGCCCGCCGAGCGTGAGGTCCCCAACGTCGTAGCCGGCGTCGCGCAGACACTCGGAGAACTCAACGGAGGCGTCTTGAATCTCGGGGTTGTCGGCCAGCGCGGCCCGACCACCACCGAACCCGGCCGAGGCGAGGATGTCGCCGCATATCTCCATACCTGCCCGGAACCCGTCGCTCCCCGGCGTCACGCCGGACTCGGCGAAGGCCTCGCGCAGGTTCAGGTTTCCCTCGGCATCGACACCGATGTCTGGGAAGTCGAGTCCCTCGTCGCGCATGCACGCAGAGAAGGCGAGTGCTGCTTCGTCGGCTTCGAGTTCAGTCCCGATGTCCTCCGTAGAGCCTTCATCGAGATCGCTCAAGGTGGCGACGCCGCTGAACTCGGAGGTGCTGGCTTCGGCCTCGTCACCGCTGCCACACGCCGAGGCGAGCAGAGCAATCGACGCAACCACGATCATGATCCGAGTAGAGATGGCCATCGGAACTCCTCTTGACAGGTCATTCGTGCAACACCCGTTGTAAGAGGAGACAGCAAGAGCCTCGTAAGAACGTGCGAATCCCTATGGGTCGACGTCCGTCGCCACGACGGCCGCGAAGGCCGCGGCGGCAGCCGCGGTGAGTGGACCGGGCGCGACGCTGCGGTCGTCGATGCGGTGGATCGGCATCACATCCCGAGTCGACGACGTGAGAAATGCCTCGCTCGTGGTTTCGAGGATCTCGATCGGTGTGTCGAGCTCCTCGACGCCACTCGACTCGATGACCAAGGCGCGGGTGACACCAGCAAGGCAGCCACTCGCCAGGGGAGGGGTGACCAACCGACCCTCGTGCTCGATCACGATGTTCGTCCCGGTTCCTTCGCAGAGCTGTCCGACCGTGTTCGGAAAGATCGCTTCCGACGCGCCCCGCTCCTTCGCATACGCAAGCGCAACGACGTTCTCGGCGTAACTGGTGGACTTGATCCCGGCAAGCGCACCCCGTTCGTTTCGGGGCCATGGCACGGTCACGACCGCTGTCGTCGGGTCCCATCCGCGGCTCGGCGCGGCGCCGACGATGACGTTGGGGGAGCCGTCGCCTCGCCCCGACCCGAGCGGGCCGGTGCCAGCCGTGATGGTCAACCGGATGATCGACGCATCCGGGTTGGCGTCGGCGACCTGCTGACAGGCGTCGCGCAGCTCGTCGTCGGTCGTCGGCAGGTCGATGCCCAGACCCGTGAGGCTGCGGCGGAGCCGAGCCAGGTGGCGCCGCATCGCGAACGGTGTACCTCGCACGATCGGCGTGGTCTCGAAACAGCCATCGCCGACCGTGATCCCGTGGTCGGTGATCGGAATCGAGGCCCGCTCCGCAGGAACCAGCGCACCGTTGATCCACCAGGTCGACATGGCCCGAAGCGTAGGCCCAGATGTCGGCAACGAGGTAGGGGCCGAGGT
>JBCCYT010000172.1:0-9142 GCA_039188975.1 Actinomycetota bacterium | reverse complement strand
GGCGGCCGACAGCGACTTCCGCATCGCCCACATGCTCGCTCATGCCCACACCGACATGCCGGTTTGCCCCACGGGTGCGTCGGGTCTCGGCGGCATTCTGGCCGTGCAGCGCGACGTGCGACCCGATTTCACCGGCGAACGGGTCGCGGTCGTGTTCAGCGGCCAACAACGACCCGGCGACCCTCGCCCGCTCTGACGGTTCGGTCGTCGGCGGCCGAGACCGCTACCGTCGCCGAGTGCCCGCTGCGGAACGTCGACTGCTCACCCTCATCGTCGTGTTGGCGTCGGCCATGGTGGCGCAGGCCTTCGGCCGCTTCACGTGGGGCGTGGTGCTCCCCGAAGCACGTGACGAACTCCTGAACGGGTCGAACACTGCGGCCGGACTCTTCGGCTCGCTCAACGTCGGTGCGTATCTCGTCGGCACGATTGTTGTCGCGTGGCTTGCCTCTCGGTCATCGCTGGTCGGTCTCGTGAAGATCGGGCTCGTGCTGTCGACATCAGGCTTGGCGTTGGCGTCGTTCACCACCGAACCCGTTGTGCTCGCCGTAGCCCTCGTGATCATGGGGCTCGGTGGGGCCATCATCTGGGTGCCGGTGCCCGGCATCGCGGCGCGGCAGTTCCCGCCCGAGCGTCGAGGGTTTGCCACCGGGATCGCCGGGGTCGGCATCGGGATCGGCATCGTGTTCGCCGGACGGATGGCTGCGTGGCTTCGTGGCGGCGATCAGGACGTGTGGCAGACCCTGTACCGCATCGAACTCGGTATCGCCGTCGCGGTGATCATCGCGGCCTACACCGTGCTGCGAAGCCAAGGCGAGCGTCCCTCCGTTTCGGGCGGCTTTGGTGGGTTCGGTGCGCTGCGGCAGGTCCACGGGTGGAAGGCGCTCACCGGGGCGTACTCGGCGTACGGGTTCAGCTACATCCTCGTCATCAGCTTCACCGTCGCCCGCCTCGAAGACGATGCCGGCTGGACATCGAGCCGCGCCGCGCTCGCCTTCACCGCCATCGGTTTTGCGGTCGTACTCGGCGGGCTGATCATCGGTTCGATCTCGGACCGGTTCGGACGTCGCCCCACCATGGTGCTGGCGTTCGTCGCCTGGGCGGTCGCGTCCGTCGGGATCCTGAGCGGCCAGCTCGTCATCGTGCTCGCATCGACCGTGCTGGTGGGTGTGATGTTCAGCGGGATCCCGGCGACGATCATCGCCCATGTTGTGGCCCACACCGACGAGCGGGCGTTCGGCCCGGTCTTCAGCGCAACCACCCTCGCGTTCGGGATTGCCCAGGCGGTCTCGCCTCAGATCGGTGGCGCGATCGCGGACTGGCGGGATTCGTTCACGCTGGTGTTCGCGCTCGCGGCGGTCGTTGCCCTGCTCGGGGCGGTGGCGGCGTGGTTCCTCCCCGAAGAACCGGTGGCTCAGGGGCGACAGACTCGCTGACCGGCCAGCACGGCGGCTTCGCCGCCGTTGAGCAGGCGCAGGGTCGACTCGTCGACGTCGCCGAGCATGGCTGCGGCCACCGTCCACGACGTACCGCCGGCCGGCTCGATGCAGGTCACCAACGATGAGCGCTGCGGGCTTGATGGGCCTGCGGTCAGCTCACCGTTGATGTGGCGGGCGATCAACTCGACCAGGTCGATCCCGGCTGTTTCGGTCGGATTGTGCTCGGACATGATCGTCACCGCGTACGCACCGCCGTCGTCATCTCGTACGACGCCGCTCGAACCGAGGCGCCAGCCACGACCGGCCATCGGGTAGAAGCCGTTCTTCAACGCGAACGCATGGTCGGCAGGAAGGCCTGCGCTGACGCCCCACGACTGGGCGTCGCTGACACCGGCCATCCATGCCCATGCTTCTGCGACCCGCTCGTCCGAAAGCGGGCCTCCACCGATCAAGAGCTGACGGACCAACGTCGTTCGGTCGTCTGCGGTCGACAGGGTCGCGCCGTAACGAGCCGTATGGGTCGTGCCGGGCACCCCGAAGGCGGCGTCGAGCGCCTCCATTCCCGCCGCCCCGCCCACCTGGACGTACAGCTCTGAGGTCGGAGGGCTGTTGTGGCTGTAGTGCATCATCAGTTCGACGTTCGCATCTTCGGCGTCGGTCAGCGCCCGTTCACCGTTCTGCGCCTGCAGGAGGACGCCCGCGAGCACCTGTGCCTTGATGACGCTTGCCGTCGTGACGACCGTTCCCTCATGGAGGTGGTAACGACAGCCGGTCCGGGTGTCGTGCACCGCTGCGGTGAATACCACATCGGGGTAGGCGGCCTCCCATGCCTCGACCACCCGGCTTGGAAACACGTCGCTACACCGGCCGGTGTCGACGTGACAGTTCGCCGGTTCACCCGAGCCGAGCACCGTCGTTGACGGCCGTCCGTCCCACCGCCACAGAAAGGTCGCCAACTCGCCGCGCGTCACCGATGCATCCGGGTCGAACCGGTCGAGTGTGCGGCCCGCCGCGATGCCTTCGGCGGCGAGCCAGCCGATCGGCTCGACCTGCCAGGACCGCATCACATCGACGAACGGCCCGGGCGCGGCGGCCGGTGACCCTGCCGCTCGCCACATGAACGCAGCGATCTCGCCTCGTGTGGCCTGAGCAAACGGGTCGAAGTGATCTGCGCTGACGCCCGCAGCAATGCCGTTCTGCCACGCCCATCGGACAGCGTCTTTTTGCCAGGCGGCGGCGACGTCAACGAAGGGATGGGCGCCGTCCGTCGGCGGTGAGCCGAAGAAGCGGTGGAGCATCACGATGACTTCTGCCCGCGTTGCCGTCCAGTCCGGGCCGAAGCAGGCGTCGGTGTAGCCGCTCACGATGCCGCCATCGCGGGCCCAGGCGATGGCTTCGGCGTCGTAGCGGGCAGGGTCGACATCGCTGAACCCGGACTCTGCTGCGCTGATGGTCGAGGTGGCGACGCTGAGGGCGACGAGCGCGGTGCACAGGACCACCGCGAGCTGCCTCATGCTTCCGGGTCAGCCTCGTAGATCCAGGCGGTTGCGACGGAACCGTCGGCCAAGGTGACGTCAGTTTCGACGCGCTTGTACCCGGGCCCTTCGAAGTCATCGATGCGGTGCAGGTGCTTCTCGAGATCGTCGCTCTCGAGCACGTCGACCGCAGTCGCGGGTGCTGCGGCATCGAGCGAGATGCCCGGATAGCCGTCGGCGGGCCCCCACGTGATGTCGTACACCCAACCGTTGACGGTGGCTTCGTGCCAGGTGCCCGCAATCGAACGGACCTCGTAGTGGTTGCTGCCGCCAGGGCGGAGCGTGCCGTAGAACGCCATTCGCATGCCTCTGGTCTAGCGGCTGTCGAGCGAGCGGTGATCGACGGTTGCTCAGTCGATGTCGAACGCCGTCGCTGATGCGGCGGCCAATGCCCCAGTGGAGGTCCGCACCTCGTCGATCGCAGCTCGCAGATCGGGGAGGTCGGCCTCAATCGCGCCGTCGTGGCCGAGGAAGACGAAGACCATGCGATGCACGGGCTCTCCGGTGGCGGCTTCGACCGCGGCCGCGTAGGCCGCGCCTTGGAGGCGATACCGGGCGACCTTGGCCGCCACCGCCGCATCGTCATCGACATGGTCGGTTTTCCAGTCGACGACGACGAGACCGCCGAGCGTGCGATACAGCAAATCGACATAGCCCTCGACGAGGTGCTCGCCGATCGGCGCGGCGACCCAGAGCTCGCGCCAGACATCACCAGCGGCCGCTTCTCGGGTGACCGATGCATCGAGCGCATGGCGCGCGAGCTGTTCGACGACGGCCTGACGGTTCGCAACACCCTCCGCCGCCGCTTGGGCCGCAGCGGCATCGGCGAGCCCGGCGCCGGTCGCCAGGTCGACGAGCTGCAACACCCCGTGCACCGCCCGACCCACTGCGGTGCCGTAGCGGCCCTTCTGCCATGGCGGAAGATCGAGATCCCGGGGCCGCTTCTCCAACCCGGGATCGTCTTGTTCCGCCGCCTCACGAGCGAGCGTCGTCGCGGCAACCACGGTTCGAGCCGACGCGGCGGCGAGTGCCGCCGTTCGGTTGTCGAGCCATTCCTGGCGATCGGGGATCGGCGCTGGTTCCGGGGTGGATGGGGTCCGGCGCGGCCCCCGAACCGGTTCGAACGAAACGCTTGCGTTGGTCGTCAGCGCGGGGTCAGCGACCACCGACGCGCCGGTGCGCGCCTTGGACTGGGTTCGGTGCAGACAGACGACGAGGTGGTCTCTGGCCCGAGTTGCGGCGACGTACAGCAGGCGCAGCCGCTCGTGTTCGTCCATCTGATCATCGATGGGTTTCCACGCGTCGTAGCCCTCTGATGTGACCTCGCTCGAGAGGCGTAACACCGGGTCACCGGTCGGAGGGAACGCGATGCTTGGGCCTCGCGCCGGTCGGCTGATGCGGGTCGTCATGCCGGCGAGCACGGTGACCGGGAACTCCAGCCCCTTCGAGCCGTGGATCGTCATGATGCGCACGCTGTCGTCGTCGGTTTCCGGCAGCACCGTTTCTGACACCCGGGCATTGTCGGCGCCCTGTAGACGAGCCCACTGGAGGTAAGCCCGAAGATCGACACCCCCGGCATCGACCCACGCCCGAGCCTGGTCGATGACGAAACGCAGCCGTCGCCACACATCGCGCGGTGCGCCGGTGGCGATCGCCGTTTCGAGCACACCGCGTTCACGGATGATGCGGTCGAGCAGCTCAGCCGGAGTGGACCACAACCGAGCCTCGTGCAGGGTTTGGAGGTGCCGGAGCCCATCCGCAACCGGGTGCTCGTCCGTGCCCTCGGGAACCGTCGCGCGGATGGAGAATCGACCGCCGACACCGAGTCGCCAATGCGCGAGATCGTCGTCGCCGCACCCATAGACGAACGACCGAAGGGCGGTGACGGTTGCAAGCTCATCGGTCGGGTCGGCAACCGCGGTCAGTGCCAGCAGCACCTCGCGAACCTCTCGAGACGCATAGACCAGCGACGACGTCTCCGCCCGGTACGGCACCCCGGCGGCATCGAGTTCGGCTTCGAGCGATGCCAGGCTCGTGCGAGCCGGCAACAAGACACACACGTCGTTGGCTCGAACCGTCCGCCACCGACCATCATCGTCGGCCACTGCCCACGGCTCGTCTCCGTACAGGAGCTCAGAAATCGCGGCCGCTACCTCTCGGCTCTCGACCCCCCGCAGCTGCTCGGCGTTGAGTTCGCCCGCCAGCGGTTCCGCCCCCAACACCGCGACCGCCGGACCCACCGGCGCCGCTTCCTCCCGATGGGCGCTCAGCGCCACGTACTCGGGCTGGCTCCCCGGTTCGGCCTGGATCAAGGCGGCAAACACATGGTTGATCCACGCGATGATCGGCTCGGTCGTTCGGAAGTTCACCGTCAATGCCGGACGATCGGTGATGTGGTGCCGGGCCGTGAGGAAGGTGGCGATGTCGGCCCGCCGGAACCGATAGATCGACTGTTTGGGGTCGCCCACCAAGAACAAGCTGCCCGGCCGAGTCGGGATTTCGTGCCAGGCCTTGCCCTGCACATCATCGGTCGACGCCGCAATCAGCACGGCGAGCTCGATCTGAATCGGGTCGGTGTCTTGAAACTCGTCGAGCAAGAGACGCGGATAGCGCGAACCGAGACTCGCCCGAACCTCAGCCCCATGCGCAGGGTGACGAAGCAGTCGGCGAGCCCGCACCAACAGATCGTGGAACTCCAGCCGACCAACCTCGCGGCGTTCTTCCGCGGTTTCGAGGACGAAGCGGCCAAGTCGCGACGCCATGTGGGCGAGCGCACCCGTCGTCACGCGCGCAACGGCGTCGTCGCACGCCGTCAGCAGGTCCTTGAACGCATCTCGGACCTCCGTGACCGGAATCCGCCAGTTGTCCTTGTTGCCGGAACGGCCAACCTTGATGGCGCGAGGTGGCCGGCCGCTACTACTCATCGCGGCCGCGGTCGCCATTGCATCGACATCGTCCACCGCCGCCGTCAGTGCTTCTCGGTTTTCCCACAGGTCCGGGAAACGGCGCAGCAACGAGTCATCGGCATCGGGATCGGCGTACTGCCGCATCTCGTAGACGGCATCGATCTGGCGAAGGAGTGAGGTCCGGTCAAAGGCCGGTGGCGGAGGCGTGTCGAACCGAAGTCGCTCCTCGACCAGGTCCCAGTTGGCGGCCATCTGCAACGCCAACGCACGAAGCGCGTCGAGCCGAATCCCGGCGGCCTCCAGATACAACAGAGTCGTCGCCATCGATTCGTCGTCGAGCAACGCATCGAGAAAGAGGCGCCACCGCTGCTCGAACTCGACCTGGCTCCCGATCTCATCCAACACGTCGACGCCCGGTGGCAAACCTGCCTCGACCGGATGCTCGCCGAGGATGCGCTGGGCAAAGCTGTGCAACGTCCCGATCGCTGCGCCGTCGAGCTGTAACAACGCCCCCCGAGCCATCGCTGCTCGCCGTTCGTCGCCACCCCGAGCCGCCGACTCGAAACGTTGCCGGATCCGATCTCGCAGCTCCGCCGCCGCCTTCTCGGTGAACGTGATCGCTGCGATCGCCTCGAGCGGGATCGCATCGTCAAGCACCAACGCCTCGACCCGGTCCACCAGCGCTCGCGTCTTCCCCGACCCGGCCCCCGCCTCCACGAACTGGTTCACATCGCGAACCCCACGAATCCGGTCACGATGGGCCTGATCCACCGGCATCCGCTGATCAGCGGTGTCCTCGGGTCGGTGATCAGCCACGATCGCCTCCGGTGAGTTCGACGTACGCCGCCAGGTCCGGATGCACCTGCAACCGGCGCCAATCGGCGTACTGGTGCGACAACCCCAGACCGTCCGGCTCACACACCACACAGTCGATCCAAGGGCGAAACGCCGGTACCGCCGGATGAGCTGGATAGTGGCCGGTTGCGATCCCATCGACGATCTCCGCAACCGTGGCCATCACCGCCGTCTCGATTTCTGGGGTGACGGTGTACCCCACCGGTTGAAAACCTCCTTTGGCCGTCACAAACCAGTACTGCCCGACACCGGCCGCCTCTGGCCGCCCGAGAATTTGGCGGGCCGCCGCCGTGTACAACCCGAGCTGAAGATGGGTGCCGCCCGGCGTTGGGTCTTCGGCACTGATGCCGTCGTACCCGCGGGTCGAACCGGTCTTGTAGTCGACGACGACCAGCGAACCGTCGTGCGTCTCGTCGACCCGGTCGATCGCTCCTCGCACGGTGACCACCCGACCGTCGGGAAGGGACAAGGCAACCGCCGGGTTGGACGAGCCCGGCATGCCGAACGGCAATTCGGTCGCAATCGGTCGACTTCCGTGGGCGACTCGTTGGCTGCGATCCATCACCGCGAACGTCTCGAGGTCACGCATCATCACCTGGAGATCGCGACCCCAGTAGACCCGACGCCCCACCAGCCCTCGGCTTTGCAAACGTTCGGCTTCGACCGAGGCGATCGCCCGCAAACGGTCGAGAGCCGCCCCCGACCACGGTCCACCGTTCGGCGGCACCGTCTCCGCCGCAATCGCTTCGGCAACCCACGCGTCGAGCGTGTCGTGAATCAACGAGCCGCGTGTGAGCGGGGAAATCCGATATTGCTCTTCAGGATCCTCGACCGCCACGACACCCAGCACATAGCGAACGAAATACGCGTGCGGACACACGGCCCACGCCTCGAGGCGGGTGGCTGAGGTGACGTGCCCCTTGGCGGTGGGGTCAGGCAGCGCAACGCCTCGTAGGTCGCCATCGGTGGCAAGGTTGCCATCGAAGCGGGTGTAGGCCGTCGACAACCGACCTCGGAGCAGATCCGACCCCCGCCCGACCTCAGCGCGCAGCCGGGGGATCGGCGACGACGCAAAATCATGGCCGGCTTCGGTGTGGTCGAGCAGCGCCCGCACGTCATACTCCTGCACCGATCCCGGAAAGCTGGTCGAACGCAGCCCTGCGACAAACGACGGCACTTCGCGGACCCAATCGCCGGTCAGAGCTGCGAGTTCTTCGCCCGAGGGCCGCACGTCGTCGCGAGCTTCGATGCTGTCGAGCAGCCATCGCGACGGCGCCCGCTCCGCGCTGCGACGGAGGTCGCCCCGAGGAAAGGTGAAGGTCACCCGTTCAGCGGCAGCCATGACGGCAAGAAGGGCCCGGTGGTCATCGTCGACGCGGTCGCTTCGTTGGGGAAGGTCGGGGCCGATGACGGCTCGGACCCGATCGGGCAGGAGCGGGTCGTCTCGTCGTCGAGCTGGGAACGATCCCTCCGCCATGCCCAGCACGATCATCTGATCGAGTTCGAGACCGATCCCTCCATGGACGGGACCGACCAGCACCCCGTTGCCGAAGGTTCCGTGGCGACCGAGATCGTCGGCCAGCTGGAGTTCGAGGGCCCGGCGAAAGGCGATCGGTGACGGGTCGGGGTCGATGCCGTCGAGATCGCCGAGCCGGTCGATCGCAGCATCGATGCGTTGACCGGCAGCCTGTTCTTCGACAGGCCAGTCGCCTCGGAGGGTTTCGCCGCCGAGATAGGTGCGAACCAGCGACCGGCACCATCGCGCCAACCCCGACCAGGTTGCGCCATGACCGCCCGGTCGCAGCGCCGCATCGAGCGCGACGACGAAGGCGGAGAGCTCCCGGGCACTGGTGGCATCGCGTCGGAGTCGTTCCGCACGCCATTCGTTCTCGTCGTCGCGTTCGGCTTGAGCGGCGTCGGCATCGAGGTCGTCGGCGTAGCGGGCCAGCCGGCTCTGCCACTGGTCGAGTCCGGCAACGACACCAGCGGCTCGCGACGCCCGCTCCCATGCGGCCACCGGGGCCGGGCGGTTGTCGGCACCGCGAACCGGCGCTCCCGCCAGCCAGGCTGCGATGTCTTGTCGCGAGAGGTCGCGGTCGAGCAGGGCGAGCAGGGCGAGCAAGGATCGTCCGAGCAGTGAGCTCTCAGCGGTGCGAACCGACGTGCCGAACCAGGGAATGCCGGCCGCGTCGAACGCATCGCCAACGAGCCGAGCGTATGGGTCGCGGTTGCCGTAGAGCACGGCGACCCGCCCCAACGGGGTACCGGATCGAGCCGCGTCGATGACCAACCGCAGTGCGTGCCGAACTTCGTCGTCGGCATCGGACACGCTGATCGCCTCGTCCGCAATGGGAGGAGTCGGGGTGGTCTCACCAGGCCAATCGCCGCCGATCGTTTCGACCGAGCGGCG
>JBCCYT010000171.1:0-9275 GCA_039188975.1 Actinomycetota bacterium | reverse complement strand
TCGTCGCTGTACCGGTGGCTACTGCCCTGGTTGTGGTGCAACCAGGGCGACCCGCCGGCTGGTGCTCGGGGACATCGGCGGGGCGTGGGCACACCATCCATGGGTGGTGTTGGGGGCCGCGCAGGCGCTCGTGATCGGTGGTGTCGTCGCCGCAGCGGCCCGGGGCATGCGGACGCAACGTCTGCGGCGCGTGCTCGCTCGGATCGCAGTTCCGAACCTCGTCCTTCTCGTGGTGATTTGGGGGGTTCGGCTGGTCGATGGCTCGATCCCGCGTCCGTTTGGGTGAGGGTCAGCCCGACGGACGGTCGAAAAGGTCGATGATGTCGTCGACCCATTGCTTCGGTGTCTCGTAGTCCTGCTGAGGCGTCTTGCCCAGCCGGATGATCACGAGGTCGCTGGTGGGTACACAGACGACCCGTTGCAGCTCGAAGCCGGAACAAAAGAAGGTGCCGCGTCCATCGTCGTGCACCCACCAATGGGTGCCGTAGTGGTTGCCTTCGTCATCAACCGCCCATGCCCGGCGGCAGTCCTCGACCCAATCGGTCGGCAGAACCTGGCGCCCGTCCCATTCGCCTCCGCGTAGGTTGAGTAAGCCGTACCGAGCCCAGTCGCGGGCGGTCATGTGGAGGTACGACGAACCGACGAAGGTCCCCGCATCGTCAAAGGTTGGTTCGGCTGTGCGGATCCCGATCGGGCCGAACAGCGCATCGTCCATCCACGCTCGCATGGCGTCGGGCCCGCCGATCAGGTCGCCGATGATGCGGGCCACGATGTTCGACGTGCCTGACGAGTAGTTGAAAACGGCACCCGGCTCGTGCCGTGCCGGTCGCCGAGCTGTGTAGCCGGCGACGTCGGCGGCGCCCGACCCGAACAACATGTCGATGCAATGGCTCCAGCCGGGGTCGTCGGGGCCGCTCGCATCACTGCCTTCGTCGAGTGTGTATTCCTCGTTGAAGTCGAGACCATCGGCCATGCGCAACAGATGGCGCAGGGTGATGCGGCTGCGAGGGTCGTCGTCGTCATGGCGCCAGGCCGCGACGGGTGCCGGCGCGTCGAGTTCGAGGCGTCCCTGCTCGACCAGGATGCCGGTGAGGGAATGGGTCACGCTCTTCGCCATCGACCACGAGAGCAACGGTGTCTCTGGCGTGATGTCGGGCCCGTAGCGTTCGGCGACGATGCGACCCTCGTGAACGATGACTCCCGCATAGGACGCACCGAAGCCCGGGTCGGGATCATCCCCGAACGCTCGGGCCAGGATCGCCTCGAGTTCTCCCGGGTCGACGTGATCCGGCAATGAGCCGGTCGGCCACTCCTTGGTCGGCCACGGGACTCCGGCCGGTTGCGTCGGTAGCGGGGGGAGCTCGTCGAGTGGAACCGGTTCGAGAATCGCCATGGCAGAACCATGCCAGAGGGAGAGCCAGCTTGACGACTAGACGGTCGGTCAACTACGCTGCTCTCATGTCTGAATTCTGGTGCACTCATGTCGGTCGACACAGACATTGACCCCAAGCAACGGCTCCTGACCGCAGCCCATCGCCTGATGTATGCGAGAAGCTACGAGGCGGTCGGGGTCGCTGAGCTGTGTCGAGAAGCCGGTGTGCAAAAGGGCAGCTTCTACCACTTCTTCGCGTCCAAACAGGACCTTGCGATCGAGATGCTCGATGCGTCGTGGCGTCGTACCCGTCGGGCGGTGTTCGCCACGGCGTTTGGCGATGATGCTCGAACCGCGGCGGAATCGATCGCTCACTATGGCGAGCTGTTGGCTGACCATTTACGGGTCGGGCGAGACGAGGTCGGGGTGATCGCTGGCTGTCGATTCGGCAACTTCGCGGTCGAACTCTCCGCCCACGACGATGGCGTTCGAGCAAAGATCGAGGAGATCTTTGCGGAGATGGCGTCGATCATTGAGGCCGCCATTGCTACTGGGAAAGCAGCGGGGAACGTCCGAGCCGACCTCGACCCGACGCAGGCGGCGGCCGACATCCTCGCCGTCATGGAGGGGTTGATGGTGATGGCCAAAGCCCAACAGGACCCCGCCCCGCTCGGCCGGCTCGGCCGCCTGGCCGAGCTCGTGCTGCAGTGAGACCGCCCGCATGCACGTCTTCGTCAGGCTGGCTAGACGACCGGTCAACTAACGCAAACATGTGACCCGAAGGGAAGACCCCATGAAAACCATCGACCCGAAAGTCCGACGCATCGAGGCGAGCTGGTTGCAGCCCAGCCAGCACGCAGCGGCGTGGCTGGCGGCCGCCGCCGACGAACTCGTCGTCACCGATACGACGTTACGGTCGAACCGATTCGCCTACATCGGACTCGATCAGGGAGTTGCGGGGCTCGTCGTGGGTCCTCGCAGCGCCGCGACCCATATCGCCTGCCCTGCGGATGTCCTCGTGCTCCCCGCCGGACTGCTCGACGAGGCGCGACGCCGCATCCCGGCACTCGCTGCCTGATCAGCCGCGAAACTTCGATCGAGGCGGCTTCAGGACCGGTGCCAGACGGGGCCGGTCGGAGTGTCCTCGACGACGATGCCCATCGACGCGAGTTCGTCGCGAAGGCGATCCGCTTCCGCGAAGTCCTTGGCCGCCCGCGCTGCGGTGCGTGCGGCCACCAGCGCCTCGATTTCGGCGTCGCCGTCCCCATCACCCTCGTCGTTGCCCACCGTGAGCCCCATCGCCCCGGCGAGATCGATCGCCGTCGCAACCAGCGCGGCAGCCGAGCCTCCGCCCGCATCGAGTGCGGCGTTGGCTCGACGAATCGTCTCGAACATGGTGGCGACACCCTCTGGCGTGCCGAGGTCGTCGTCCATCGCCGAAGTGAACGCGGCGATCGCATCGGCGTCCCGCTCAGCACTGTCGAGCGGAACCCCTGCGCCGGTCGCTTTTCGAGCCATTGCATCGAGGCGCTTCACACCCTCCCGGGCCTGAGCCATGACGTCGTCGTTGAGCTCCATCACCTTGCGGTAGTGGGTCTGTAGCAGTGACAGCCGCAGCGCCCTGGCGTTGTCGCGATCTTGATCGAGGAGTGATTCGATCGTGGTGAAGTTGCCGAGCGACTTCGACATCTTCTCGCCGCCGATGTTGAGCATCGCATTGTGCGCCCAGTGGTTCGCAAAGCAGCATCCAGCAGCGATTGCTTCCGCGCGCTCGTTGGTGTGGTGCGGGAACACGAGATCGGTGCCACCGCCATGGAGGTCGAACCCCTCTCCGAGGATCGACAAGCTCATGGCAACGCACTCGATGTGCCACCCGGGCCGACCATCTCCCCATGGCGATGGCCACACGGGCTCACCGGGCTTCGCGGCTTTCCAGAGCGCAAAGTCGAGCGGGTCTTCTTTGTTGTCATCGACCTCGACGCGGGCGCCGGCACCCTCTCGAAGATCGTCGAGCGAGCGATGGACGAGGTCGCCATAGCCGTCGACCGTGTGCACCCGCAGATAGACGCCGGAGTCGTTGGCGTAGGCCGTGTCATTGTCGATCAGGCCTTCGATGAACTTGATCATCTCCGCGACGTACTCGGTGGCATGGGGCCGGTCGTGAGGTTCGAGCATGTTGAGCCGCCCGAAGATCGCTCGGTCGTAGACCGCTTTCCACTCCGCTGCGATCTCCGGCTCGGTGGAGCCCTCCCGCTGAGCCCGGGCGATGATCTTGTCGTCGATGTCGGTGACGTTGGCGACGTGGTGGACCTCGAGGCCCTTCCACTCGAAGTAGCGCCGCATGAAGTCGTAGGTCATCGCCTGTCGCGCGTGTCCGAGATGCGGGTGGTCATACACCGTCGGCCCGCACGCATACAACGAGACCTTGCCCTCATCGCGTTGCGCGAGTGGACGGACGTCGCCGGTGAGCGTGTCGTAGAGGCGGATCACGGTGCGGTCTTTCTGGGTGGGGGAAGGGTCAGCCGATCGGCGCAGGCGCAGCATCGAGTTCGATGCCGACGAGCGAGCCGAGCTCACCCAGAAGGGTAGGCGCCGCGGGGTTGTCCCCGCCTTCGAGTATCGCCTCGGCGAGTTCGAGCAGGACGGCGAGGGCGGTTGGTGCATCGAGGTCGGCGTCGAGCGCGGCCCGCACGCGTTCGGCATAGGGCGCGGGGTCTGGTCCACCTGACGCGTGGCGCGCCCGATGGAGCCGCTCGAGCATCTCTGAGCCGGTATCGATGTCGCTGTCGAACCACTCCCACTCCGAGCGGTAGTGGTGCCGCATCAGCGCAATCCGGATAGCGCGAGGGTCGGCCTCTTTGATCAGCTCGCTCACGAAGACGAGATTGCCGAGTGACTTCGACATCTTCGTGCCCTCGTAGGCAACCATGCCCGCGTGCATCCAGTGGTTGGCGAAGGGAACACCGTTGGCGGCCTCACTTTGTGCCTTGCTGCACTCGTGGTGGGGAAAGATCAGGTCGCTGCCGCCACCGTGGAGATCGAGCGTTGGGCCAACCACCCCCCGAGACATCGCAGAGCATTCGATGTGCCATCCCGGTCGACCAGGCCCCCACGGTGACGGCCATGCCGGTTCGTCGGGAAGCGAGGGCTGCCACAGAATGAAGTCAAGTGGGTTCCGGAGCCGCGGATCGTCCGGATTTCCTCCTCGTTCCGCGGCGTAGCGGATCATCGTTGTTTCGTCGTAGCCCGACAACGCACCAAAATCAGGGAACGTGGCGACGTCGAAGAAGACCGTGCCATCGACCGCATAGGTGTGGCCCTTCGCCTCGAGTTGCTCGATGAAACCCACCATCTCATCGATCCACTTGGTGGCGTGGGGCTCGTTGAACACCGGGCGGGTGTTGAGCACGACCATGTCGCGATGAAACCGGGCGGTCTCTTTGGCGGCGAGTTCGAGGAAGTCGATGCCGAGTTCGCGAGCCTTCGGCAGGATCGAATCGTCGACGTCGGTGATGTTTCGCACCAGCTTCACCGTGTGGCCGAGGTCCTCGAGCCGACGGATCAGCAGGTCATATGTGAGGTACGTGTTGGCGTGGCCGAGGTGGGTGGAGTCGTACGGCGTGATGCCGCAGACATACATCAAGACCTCGGGCCCGGGTTCGAATGGGACAACGTCGCCGCGAGCCGTGTCGAAGAGGTGCACAGCCCGCAACGGTAGCGCCGGTGGGCGGCTTCACCGAAGTGTCGGCCAGGCGGGGGCAGAACGCCTCATACTCGAACGTCCCATCGCAACATCTCGCGCCATCTTGTATCGGTCGGCGTCCGCATCCCTCCTCCAGGCATGGTCTCAATCGGGGCGAACGCAACCGCTACCGTGGTCAGCGATGGAACCGCGGTCAGCAGGCCAGCTCTTCGAGGCGGCACGGACGGGAGACAGCGCGGCATGGAACGAGCTCGTCGACCGGATGAGCCCGGCCATTTGGGCTGCGGGGAGGGCGTACGCGTTGTCGGAAGCGGAGACGGCTGATGTCTTTCAGCACGTATGGCTTCGTCTCGTCGAGCATCGTGATCGCATCAGCGAACCCGAAGCGGTGCCGGGCTGGATCCGCACGACCGCACGTCGGGAGGCGCTCCGGCTTCGCCAACTCGCCGATCGTTCGGTCGAGCCGCCGTCCGAAGACATTGGTTCGCTCGATCCGGGCCCGCCCGACGAGGTGGTCTCCGCATCGACGGATCGCTTGTTGCTCGATGCGTTGCGTCGACTCGGCGACCGCTGCCGCGAGCTGCTCTGGATGCTGTTCTTCGTGCCGGACGTCTCCTATGACTCCATCAGTGCGGATCTCGACATGCCAGTCGGTGCGATCGGCCCGACACGCAGCCGGTGCCTCGCGCAGCTGCGCGCCGATCCGGCCGTCCAGGGCCTTTGGAGTGACGTATGACGGTGCCTGACGACGACGAACTCATGGATCTCCTTCGTCGCGCCGGGCGAAGCGAGGTTCCCGATGTGCAGGTCGGCTTTGCCCGGAGCGTTCATCGGTTGATCTCCGCCGAGGCCGAGTTGGCTGAGCTGATCACCGATAGCGCCTTGGCGTCGGGAGCCACCCGTTCTTCAACCGAGGTGCGAACCGTGGAGTTCGCCATTTCGGGGCACGCGCTGGTTGTGCAGCTCGATGGCGAGCGTGGTGAGATCGCCCTTGCACCGGGGGTGCCGGACGCCGTTGTGATCGAGACACCGATGGACGACATCGATGCGGGTCTCGACGCGGTCGGCGGGGCAGCCTTCGACGTGCCCGTCGGTTGGTGGCGGCTTCGGGTCGACGTCGATGGGTCATCCATCGTCACGCCGTGGTGGCGTGGGGATCAGCTGCAGTAGCGCACACCAAACTGCGGGCGATCAGGTTCTCTCTCGCCGCTGAGCTCTGAGCGATCGTGGTCTGGATGGCCTGGCCGGGGTTGTTGCGAACGTCGTTGACGTGGAGTCGCCGCATCACCGAGGTCGTGGTGTTGTCGTCGGGTAGTCGACAACATGAGCCGACGACGGCCCCAATACCGAGGTCGAGAAGTGCGTTGCTGAAGCCCACGGTTGTCGAGCCGACGGGGACACCCCGCGCGCCGACGCAGGTTGCGAGCACGACGAGAGCCGGCGGGTGGGTGAGGCGTTCGAGATCGTGCAGCGTCATGGCGCCATCGGCGAGTTCAATCGAGCTGAATGAGGGGTTGTCGCTGTCGAGTGAAGCGTGAGCGGCGATGTGGACCACCGACCGATCGTTCATCGCGGCAAGCACGTCGTTGACGGTTGCGTCTGGTCCGGCCGTTGTTGCTCCTTCGACAAGGTCGTGCAGTGACGCGACTTCGTCCTGGCTGCTGGTGAGACGAGGGCCGGCAACCAGGAGGGACCCGTGCGCGGTGCCGCTCTTCGAGTCACGAGGAGCGTGCCCGACCTGGACCCACGTTTGACCGGTCATGGAGGGCAGGAGCGACCAAGGGATTGCGGGCAGCGTCGCGTCGAGGTGGATCGTCACGACGTCGAGGTTGCCTTGTCCGGGTCGGCCGAGGATCTTGTCGAGCCGTTCGGAGAGATCGTCGACACGTTGGTTCCAGGCGTCGCTCGTCCCGTTGATGGCGAGTTCGAGGGCGAGCGACAGGTGGCGGATGATGCTGACCAACGATTCCCGGTCGATGACGAGCGGCGCGTCATCGCGGTTGGTATCGACCACCAGACTCCGCGACATGCCGTCCCGCAGAACAAGGTCAGCCCGCATCGGTTTGCCGGTCGGGTCGGGGGCCGAATCGTTCGTGACTCGAGCCATACGTCGGCGCCGGAGTTCGTGCTCGAGTTGTCGCTGCGTTGTTCGGGCCGCTTCGGCGTCGGATCCACCCATCGAGATGGCGGTGGCAAGCGCACGGTGTTGGGCGAGCATCTGGAACTCAGGCGCCGGGGGTGGCGTGTGCGCACCGGTGAACGGTTGAGACCGCATGGTCCCGAGGGCATCCCAGCGCTCCAGGTCGATGAGTGCTTCCACGCGGAGCGCGTCGATCGGCGCGGTGAGCACGGTCATGCTCGCTGCGATCTCGGTGGTCCGAACACCGGGTTCGAGGTCGAGCAGCTGATTGAGGCCGTCGCTGGTCGCTGCAACCGCAGCCTCGGGCTCGCCGATGGAGCGCAGCGCGGCGGCGGTGAGCCGGATCAGTTCGGCGCGGTCGCCTCGATCGAGGAAGTCGGTTTCCAACGGCCGAAGGATCGCGAGCGCTTCGTTGGGCTGTTCGGCTTCCAGAAGGACGGCGGCGACAACCAGGCTGGCCCGCACCATGTGCTCGTCGAGGCCTGCTTCAGACACTCGCTGCCGAAGGGCCCGAGCCTGATGCAACAGGTGATCACTCGGTCCGTCCTGTTGGAGCTCACCGAGGAGGATGTGGAGCTCGGTCTCGGCGCTTCGTGACCGATGCCCAGCCGCAGTGAAGACGGCCAACGCGGCTCGAAGCCAACCGATACCGGTCGTTGACTGGCCGAGCATCAGCGCGGCCCGCCCGGCGACGAGCTGGAGGGATGCTGCGTCGACGGCATAGCCATCGGCGTCGAGATCGCCGAGTGCGAGCTCGACAACTTCGAGCGCTTCACGCGCTCGCCCGAGGCCGAGGAGAACCTCGCACCGATCGGCGTCGAGCGAGGCGTCTTTGTACCCAATCGCGGTGAGCTTCCGTTGCGCAGCGTCGAACCCGATCATCGAGGTGACGGCAGCACCTCGCAAGCTGTGCATCCAGGCTTCGTTGTGGTCACACAGGGCAACCCCTTCGAGCACATTGTGATCGTCGAAGATCGTGCGGGCGACACCGAGGTCGGTGATCGCATCCTCGATGTCTCCGCTGTATGCGTGCGTGAGCGCACGGTTCATGAGTGCGTCAGCGTGGGAGATCTCGTCGCCCTCGGCGCGGTATTGCTCGATTGCGTCGGTGTACGACGAACGTGCCGATCGATAGTCGCCGGCGTAGCTCGCGACGACGGCGCCTTGGAAGTGCAGTTCGATGCGGTCGGTTCCAGTGAGCAGCGGGTCAGCGTCGCCGAGATGTGATCGAGCGAGTTCCAGGTCGCCGCGCCGTACATCGACCGCAGCAAGGGACACGAGCGCAAGCCCAGCGAGGTCGGCTCGCTCGGCCTGGCGGGCGGTGTCGACCGCTTCGGAGAGTGTGCGGTGCGCGTCGTCGAGGCTTTCGCCTTCTCGAAGGGCGAGTCCTTTCGCCCGCAACACGATCGACCGGTCGGCTGCCGACAAGGTGCCAGCGAGGAGCTCCTGGCAGACGGTGAGGGCGCGAGCCGGTTCGCTGTTTGCCAGCGCCAATAACTCGGGTCCGGCGAAGTTCATCCTGCCATCATCGTCGAGATCGAATGTTCACGTTCGATGTATCAAGTCGCGGCTGCGTCGCTCCTTATGGCGACCAGCTGCGCGAGGGGCGCGGTTGCGTAAGACTGTCGCCGGCGGGGTACCGGTGGCGATGAAGGAGTACGAGAAATGAACGTGACGTGGACGAAGCGGCTCTTGGCGCTGTTGGTGTGCTTCGCAGTCGTCGCAGCGGCCTGCGGGAGCAGCGACGACGACCCCGGCGATGCAGTGGACGACCATGACGATGCCAGCGACGTCGCGGGTGCGGGTGAGGACGACGGCGAGCCCGAGGAGGAGCCAACGGACGAGGACGACGGCGAGCCCGAGGAGCAGCCAGCGGACGAGGACGAGCCAGAGGGAGTCACCCCGGACGAGGCGAAGTCTGCCTTCCAATCGGCCCAAGATGACACGGTCGTCCGGTGTGTCGAAGCCTTTGGGGGTTTGACGCACGGTTTCGATGTCTTCGAGAGGATTGGGCTCGAGTCCCATGCTCACGTTGCCCACTATGTGCTCGATGTGTGCAT
>JBCCYT010000170.1:0-9366 GCA_039188975.1 Actinomycetota bacterium | reverse complement strand
TGCTCACCGTCCACTTCCATGCGACCACCGGACCCGATGACGGTGCCGACACCGATGAAAGGTCAGCGACGCTCGGCCCGGTGAGGCCACCGACGATCGAAACGACGGGCGCATCGATGACCGTGTACTCCGCCGACATCCACGCGCTGGTCGCGAGCGGCCCGACGGCTCGGGTTTGCACCGTGTACACTCCAGGCCCGGCGTAGGTGTGGGCAAAGTCGCCGGAGGCGTTGCTGGTGGTCGTGCCATCACCGAAGTCGATCTCATAGGTGAGGATTGGCCCGGACGCCGCCGAAGGCGTGACATCGACGACAAGCGGGACACCGGTCGATCCAGAGCCAGCGCCGAGCGCGAGAACAGGTATCGGTGGGGCGGGATCCACCACCAGGGTTTGGCTCGCAGAGTCAGCGTCCCCTGCGGCCGTACGGATCGTGAGCGTGACGGTGTAGGTGCCGGCAGCCGCGAACGCGTGGCTCGGGCTTGCGACCGTCGCGGTCGAACCATCGCCAAAGTCCCATGACCACGACACTGCGTTTGCCGACTGGTCGACAAAGCCAACGAGATCGCCGGCCGTGATCGCACCTGGAGCAAACGAGAATTGAGCGATTGGCTGGAGGCGAGGGGTGACCACGACCGAGGTGCTGTCGGACCCATTGCGATTGGTCACCGCGAGCGTCACCGTCGCCGGATCGGTCGTCGCGAAGGTATGGACCGTGTTCTGCGCGGCCGAGGTGGTGCCGTCACCGAAGTCCCACAACCACGTCTCCGCATTGATCGACCCATCCCCGAAGACGACGGGATCGCCAACCCAGGGGCTCGGGTCGAACGCGCTGATGACGGCAATCGGTGGCGGGAGTTGCTCGACGACGTCGACCGCAACCGTTGTGCTGTCGGCGCCTGCATCGTTTTGGGCGGTGAGCGTGACCAGGTAGGTACCGGGCGTTTGCCAGGCATGGCTGACCGTTTCACCCTGGTCGGTGGCCCCATCCCCAAACGACCAGGTCAACGAGTCCGGGGCGTTGAGCGACTGGCTGACCAAGGTGACCTGGTCCTCTACTTCGATGACCGTTGGCAGCGGTCCGATGCGAGCGACGGGAGCCACGGTGGCCTCGACAATGGTGACCGACAGCAGCACGGTGTCTTCGCCCGCATCATTTGCGCCAACGACCTGGACGAGATACTCGCCCGGGTCGGCGAAGACGTGTGTCACCTCCGGACCGGTAGCGACGCCGCCGTCACCAAAGGACCACGAAAAGGTGGCCTCGTCGGTCGTCGATGTCGCCACAAAGCCAATCGGCGCGCCGACCTCGAACGTCGTGCTCACGATCGAGGCCTCGACGACCGGAGGCTCGAGGTCGGCGACGACCTCGATGATCAGCTGTGCGGTGTCGGCCCCCAACCCATTGGAAACGGTCAGCGCAACGATGTAGGTGCCGGGGCTCGACCACGTGTGTTCGACATTTGGTCCGCTTGCGGTGGCCCCGTCACCGAACTCCCAGAACCATGCGGTCGGATCCCCTGTGCTGCGATCGAGGAACGAAACCGGCGAGCCAACGCTGACGACCTGGCTCGTCGCCTGGAAATCGGCGTTTGGTGGCACCTCGACGTCTTCGGCCACGACCGTGATTGCGAAACTGACCGAGTCTTCGAGTTGACCGACCGCAACCGTGAGTGTCACGGGGTACGTGCCGGGCTGGAGCCAGGCCTTTTCGACCGTCGGACCAATCGCGGTTGTGCCGTCACCGAAGTCCCACAGCCAAACGACCGGTCCGCCAACCGACTCATCGACAAACTGCACCGTCTCCCCGACGACGACCGTGCTGGCGCTGAACGCGAAGTTGGCAACGAGGCTCGCTTCGGCTGTATTCGAATCCGACTCGAGCTCTTCTTCCGCCGGTTCATCGTCGAAGCTCGAGCGGCGCAGCTCGGCCGCGAGCACCGCGGTCTCCAACGACGAAACCTGGCTGACCGCACCCTCAACTTGGCTTCCGTCCAGAGCTGCAGCACCGTCATCGCCGAGAACAGCGTCGAACCCGAGGCCGGCATTGGACGAGCTGTCAAGAACCCGATCGATGCCGTTGGGGTTCACCAGCGCAACAAACGAAGATCCCTGGTCGTAGACGGCAACGAGGTCGCCATTGGTGATGAGTCGAAGATCTTCAGCCCCTCGGGCTACCGGATAGGCCGTTGCCCGCTCGGCTCGTGTGTCGACCACATGCACGGTGCCAGCGGCGTTCTCCGGGATGTACACGAACTGGCCGGCGATCACTGGTTCGCCCAAGCCCCCGGGCTCTGCACCCAGGAGGACCTCGCTACAGCTTCCGATCTCGGTATCGGCGATGTAGACCGATTGCTCGCCGGTTGCGGCAACCAGACCTTCGGGGGAGCCGGTGATTGCGGCGTCGGGCCCGAGTTCCTGTGGCAGACAGCTCACGACCGTGCCGGACTCGTCAACGACGTCTCGACCGCGAACAAAGAGCGCCTGGGCTCCCGCGCGAAGCGTCCGTTCGGCTTCCTCGCCCGTCCGAATCGTCACCCCCTCCGCGCTCAGCAGGATGATCTCATCGTCGACGACAGCAGCGGCGCCCGTGCCGTTGGCGGCAACGCTGGTCGGGGCTTGGCTCGTCGACCCCCGTATCTCGGTGCGAACCTCGAGATCGATTACGCCAACACCGACGGCGGTTCCCACCACGACGCCGGTGCTCGCAAGGTCGACCTGTGCGATCGCTCCCGTAGCGAAACGGGTGCGAGTGACCTGGTGAAGTGCCGGATCCACCAAGCTGACGACACCATCGGACCGGTCGACAACGACGACACCGGTCTCCATCGCCGCCACCTGGAGGTCAGCCCCTTCCGCACTCACCTCGACCCGGCTCATGACATCGCCGGTCAACGGGTCGATTTCGACAATCTCCCCTGTGGTCGGGGCAGGGAGCCAAAGCGACGACACGGTGCTCTCCGCGCTTGAGACGACACGATTGTCGACTTGAAACGCAGCGACGCCCATGAGAAGGACAACGAACGACACCATCGCGCCGACAACGGGCTTCTGAGTCCTCCGCATCGGTTCGAGCGTACCCTCTCGCCATGTGATCACCCAGAGCGGTGAGCGAACCAGCTTCTGCTGCGCCGAGCGGCCAAATTCGCCGAGTCAGGCCGTGAGCGCGTCCCTGACCATAGTGGCGAGATCGGCCGCTGTCCGTTCGGGGGCCGGGTCGACGGGCAGGTCGTCGGGCCGGGTCACACCACTGAAGACGAGACCAAACCGGTACCCCACCGATCTGGCGAAGAGGCCGTCGGTCTCCGGTCGGTCACCCACCATCAACCCGTCGGAGCCCAGGCGGTCGCGAACCAGCGCAGCGATGGGCTCATGGGGTTTTCCGGCGACCTCAGGTTGGCGGCCGGTTGCGGTGGCGACCGAAGCAACCAATGCACCATTGCCGGGAACCACGCCATCGGCCGCAGGGAAGGTCGCGTCGGTGTTGGTCGCGATGAAACGGGCCCCAGCGTCGATGGCCCGCATCGCCCGCGTCATGGTGTCGTAGCTGAACTGGAGGTCGATCCCCATGACCACCGCATCGACTCGGCCATGATCGACCAGTTCTGCGCCTACCTCGATGAGCGCCTCGCGGACGCCATCTGAACCGACGGCAAGGACGCGATCACCTCGCTCAACCATCGTTGCCGCCGCCATCGCGGCGGTGATGACCTCGTCGAGGGCATCGGGGATGCCGTGGGAGGCAAGCTTCGCCGCGACCTGGCTCGGTGTCCGCTGCGCAGAGTTGGTGACGAAGGCGATCGGCACACCGGCGCGACGCAGTGCAGCCACCGCCTCTGGCGATCCAGGAATGGTCTCGGTGCCGCGCCAGATGACCCCGTCGAGGTCAAGCGCCCATCCGGTCAGCGGACGTCCCAGGTCGGAAGACTCCGCAACAACCCGTGGAGGTCACCAGGGCCGCGTTGTTCTTGAGCGGCAGCGATCTGGGCGCTCACGGACGCTCCGTACTCGCCTCGGCGGACCGAGCGAAAAACGCCGACCGGGGTCGGTGACTCGCGATCGGCAGCCAAGCGGCTGATCGCAAACGCCACCGATGGGTCTGGCGCCGTTTCGTCATGCACGTGGAGCTGGTCGACCCCAACCGCATCGACGTCGACAAGTCGTGCCACGCCGTTGTCGAGAATGACGCCACGCTCGCCGTCTACACCGAAACGCACCGGTTCGCCGTGGACAAGATTGATCAGCATCGCATCCCTGACATCCTTCTTGGTGATGGCGTTGAATGCACCGTCGTTGAAGACGTTGCAGTTCTGGAAGACTTCGACGATCGCGCTTCCCTGGTGCGCATGAGCTCGGCGGAACATCTCCTGCATGTGACCACGATCCATGTCGTGAGTCCGAGCGACGAATGTGGCCTCGGCGCCAAGCGCGACAGAGATCGGATTGAACGGCTGATCGATCGAACCCATGGGCGTCGACTTTGTGATCTTGCCGATCTCGCTCGTTGGCGAGTACTGCCCCTTCGTCAGGCCATAGATCTGATTGTTGAACAACAAGATGGTCAGGTTGATGTTTCGACGGAGTGCATGGATCAAGTGGTTCCCGCCGATCGACAACATGTCGCCATCGCCGCCCACGACCCACACGTCGAGATCGGGACGCGCCATCGCCAAGCCGGTCGCGATCGCTGGCGATCGACCGTGGATCGAGTGCATGCCGTAGGTGTTCATGTAGTACGGGAATCGGGCGGCGCACCCGATTCCGGAAATGAAGACCGTGTCCTCTCGGCGAACCTCGAGTTCCGGCATGAGCAGCTGCATCGCGGTGAGAATCGAGTAGTCACCGCAGCCCGGGCACCACCGGACCTCCTGATCGCTCGACCAGTCCTTCTTCGTCGTGACGGGAATGGCACTCATCGGGTGACCTCCGTGATCTTGGTGACAAGTTCGGCCGCAGTGAACGGCTGACCCGACACCTTGGCAATGGCTTTTGCGTCGACGAGAAACTCGGCCCGCAACAGCTTGGTCAGCTGTCCGAGGTTCATCTCTGGCACAACGACATGGTCGTAGCGGGAGAGCACGTCGCCCAGGTTCGGGGCAAACGGGTGCAGGTGACGAAGATGGACGCTCGCGACCTGCCGCCCGCTTGACCGCATCCGCCCAACGGCACTGCTGATGGCTCCCCAGGTGGAGCCCCAGCCGACGACGAGGGTGTCCGCATCAGGGTCGCCGTTCACCTCGAGCGGTGGCAGCTTCTCGGCAATCTTGAGAATCCGCTCCTCGCGAAGCTGAACCATGAACGCATGATTGTCCGGCGCATAGCTGATGTTGCCGGTGCCGTCCTGTTTCTCGATGCCACCGATGCGGTGCATCAACCCCTCGGTGCCAGGGATCGCCCACGGTCGGGCCAGATCGTCGTTGCGGGTGTACGGCCAGTACACCTCGCGCCCCTCGCTATCGAGTCCGTTGGGCTCGGACGCAACGTCCGCAGTGATGGAGGAAAGCGTCTCGACATCGGGCAACCGCCACGGTTCGGTTCCATTTGCGAGGTAGCCGTCACTCAGCAACATGACCGGTGTTCGATACTCGACGGCGATGCGCACCGCCTCGATCGCAGCGTCGAAGCAGTCAGAGGGCGAGCTCGCCGCAACGATCGGCATCGGAGCCTCCCCGTGGCGCCCATACATCGCCATCATCAAATCGGCAGCCTCGGTCTTGGTCGGCAAACCCGTGGATGGGCCACCACGTTGGATGTCGATCACCACGAGCGGCAATTCGAGGCTGACGGCCAATCCCAGGGTCTCGCCTTTGAGCGCGACCCCGGGTCCACTGGTCGTGGTGATACCGATGTGACCGCCGTAGCTGGCACCAAGCGCAGACCCGACTGCTGCAATCTCGTCCTCGGCTTGAAAGGTACGGACGCCGAAGTTCTTGTGCTTCGACAGCTCGTGCAAGATGTCGCTCGCCGGGGTGATCGGGTAGGAACCGAGGAACAAGGGCAGGCCAGCCTGCTGGCTGGCGGCGATGAGACCCCAACTGAGTGCCGTATTTCCGTTGATGTTCGTGTAGGTGCCCGCGGGTAGCTCTGCTGGCCGGACCGTCAGCCGACTCGCCGACAGTTCCGCCGTCTCACCAAAGGCATTGCCTGCCCTGTACGCCGCCTCATTGGCAGCGATGACCAAGTCCCGGCCTTTGAACTTCTCGCGGATCCACAACATCGTGGGTTCCTCTGGGCGCGAGTACAGCCATGACACCAAGCCGAGCGCAAAGAAGTTCTTCGACCGTTCGGCGTCGCGAGGCTTCACCCCGAGGTCTTTACATGCCTCCTTGGTCAGCGAGGTCATCGGCGCGGTGATGACGGCGTACCCGTCGAGTGACCCGTCGTCTAACGGGTTGCCCGTGTAACCGGCTTTGGCGAGGTTGCGCTCCTCGAACGCGTCCTGGTTGACGATGACCGTCCCACCCGCTTCCAGCTTGTCGATGTCTGCTTTCAGGGCGGCCGGGTTCATCGCCACGAGCACGTTCGGTGCATCTCCCGGCGTCGTGATGTCGTGATCAGAGATGTGGATCTGAAAGGCGGAAACGCCGGCGAGGGTGCCGGCTGGGGCCCGAATCTCAGCAGGAAACTCCGGCAGCGTCGCCAGGTCGTTCCCGAACAACGCACTGGCCGATGTGAACCGGTCACCGGTCAGCTGCATGCCGTCGCCGGAGTCGCCTGCAAAGCGAATGACGATTCGCTCAACCTCACGAACGTGGTCGGATCGATCAACGGTGTCGGTCACTCGGTTGCTCCCTGTCTGCGGTTGGAGTCTCAGGACCCTAACCCGCAGCACGCCTGGGCGTGAGTGAACCCTCTGGGCGCTAGCGACCGCGGCCGTCAGGCCGAGTCGCCGGCCACAGCATCTGCCGCGGCCTTGAGCAGACGCTCAGCGGTTCGGCTCCCGGGCCGGGCCACGACCTCGGCGACCACTTCGGTTCGGCTGGTAGACCGTCCTTCCGCTCGAAAGAAACGACGGCGAACGGAACCCACGACGACGACAGGGTCACCCTTGCCAACCGCTGGTGGGCGCGTCGGTGAGAACGACACAACCGGGACGCCAACCCGCCCGTTGGTCCCGGGCGTGGTGACCTCGTAGCTGACGAGAAGGTCGCCTGACGGGAGCGTTTGGCGACGGGGCTCACTCGAGAGCGCGCCGTGCAAGACAACGACGTTGCTTGGATTCGGTTTCATTGATCGACTCCTGATTGCGACGCCCAGTGCGTCGCACATGCGAGAACGGGGGGAAGTCGATCGGAGAACGGTAGCAACCGGGTGTGACAGCAGCGCCTATCCAAGCGCCTTCACACGAGCACGCACGTCGGCGAGGTCGGGGGCGTGGCCGGCAACCCAGGAGAACAGCTCGCGGGCGCGCGGCGCTCGTCCCGCTCGGTCATAGAGATCGGCGAGCGCATATGCCCGGCGTAGGTGATGAGGTTGTGGACGCTTTGGGGGCCGCCAATTCTGTTCCAACAGGCGAATCGCCGACGTCAGGTCACCTTGGTCCGCTTTCGCGCCTGCCACCACGATGCGCCCCTCGACGACCAACTCCGCGCTCGGCGATGCGTCGCCGAGCTCCTCCCACAGCACGTCCACATCGGCCCAGTGCTCCAGGGCGCGATGGCAGTCGGCCAACACCGGATGCTGCTCGGTCGAGCCCGACAGGTCGCGGAACGACTCCAGGTGCTCGATCGCCTCTTTCCACTTCCCCAGGCGGTAGAGCGTGAGCCCCATCAGCTCCCGGCCCTCTGGAAGCTCAGGAGCCTCTTTCACGATCGGCGTGAGTTGGGTCCGCGCATCGCCGAAGCGTTCCGCCTCGAACGCTTTCGCCCCTTCGTTCAACCGCCGCGTCAATGTCTTTGCTCGCGGGTCCCCGACCAACTTTCGCAATGACACAGCCGGCTCCTTGACTGCGTGGGGTCGAGCCGGGAGGCGGCGCCGCTCTCGCGGCTCGAGCGCGCCGCGACCACGACGCACCGCCTGCGCAGCCACCCGCTCGAGATCGGCGGTAGATGGCCGGGAGCCCGACGGTCGGGGGCGCCGCTCGGGTTCGGATTCCTCGGGCCCTGTCGATCGCGGGCGGTTTCGGCGCTCCTCACGGCGCGCCACCGTCTCCGGGTCGTCGTACTCCATGTTTCCTGCGCCACGCCGAGCGATACGCCCCCATGAGGCGGGGCCGGCGAGATCTCGGTCTTCGCGCCGACCATCACGATCGCGCCCTGCATCACCTTCGGGTCGCCGCTGACCTCGGTCTCTGTCGTCGCTCCGCTGCGGAGGCCGCGTGGATCGCCGATCTTGACTGCGGCCACGACCGCTCTCGCGGGCACCGCTGCGGCCACCGGCCGGGGGCCGTCCCGAACGCTTCGATGCCTTCTTGGCACCGCCACCACGCCCCGGGCCCGAGCGGGCCGGGCCATCGCCACGAGACGCACCGCTCCGGGGGCCCGACGCACGCTTCTTGGCGCCACCGGAAGGCTTACGGGGCCCATCTCCGCCTCTGCGTGGGCGCGATCCGTCATTCGACATAGCCGCCGAGCCTACCGCTCGTTCGCCACCATGAGCCGCGCCGCCGTGCCTTGCGTTGGCCTGGCGCAAAACGAACTGGGCCCCCGCACAAGGCGGGGGCCCAAAACGACCTGAGCCCCGCGCAAGGCGGGGCTCAGTGTGAGAAATCCGGCGGCGTCCTACTCTCCCAGGGACACTCGTCCCAAGTACCATCGGCGCTGGAAGGCTTGACTTCCGTGTTCGGAATGGGAACGGGTATGACCCTTCCGCTATCGCCACCGAAACTGTGTTGTCGCTGCCATACGGCAGACTTCCGACCGGCCGAGACGGCGGGTCGGAGACGAGAACGAACTTCTCAAGAACTCCATAGCGAGCACGAACACCCGGATCGACACCAGGTGAAATGGTGAAACCAAGCCCTCGGCCGGTTAGTACCGGTCAGCTGAACGCATTGCTGCGCTTACACTTCCGGCCTATCAACGTGGTGGTCTTCCACGGGCCTTACCCGGTTAACCCGGTGAGAGATCTCATCTTGGAACAGGCTTCCCGCTTAGATGCTTTCAGCGGTTATCCCTACCGTAGGTCGCTAACCAGCCATGCTCTTGGCAGAACAACTGGCACACGAGAGCTACGTCCATCCCGGTCCTCTCGTACTAGGGACAGCTTTCCTCAAATCTCTTCCGGCTGCAGAGGATAGGGACCGAACTGTCTCACGACGTTCTAAACCCAGCTCGCGTACCGCTTTAATGGGCGAACAGCCCAACCCTTGGGACCTGCTTCAGCCCCAGGATGCGATGAGCCGACATCGAGGTGCCAAACCTTCCCGT
>JBCCYT010000169.1:0-9375 GCA_039188975.1 Actinomycetota bacterium | reverse complement strand
ACCGTGGCGATGGGCGGGGCCGGCCGTTTCGGTCACCGGCCCCACCTGGGGCGGATGCATCGAAGTCCTGCAATGGATGCTCGCCGCCGGTCGGGTCGACATCGATCCCGCCGATCTCGACGGTGCTGTCCTCCTTATCGAGACGAGCGAGGAGCTCATCCCCACTCGCGAGGTCGGTTGGATCCTGCGTTCGATGGGGGAGCGGGGCCTGCTCGAACCGCTGTCGGCGGTGCTCGCCGCCCGACCACCCACCATGGATTTCGAACGTCAACCGCCGAGGACGGAGCGAGCGGCGCTGCGGGCAGCACAATTCGAGACCGTCGTGAACGAAGTCGAGCGATACAACCCGCACGCCGTGATCTGCGGCGGCGTCCCCTTCGGTCACACCCGACCTCAATGGATCGTGCCCTACGGAGGTTCGATCACCGTCGACGGCACCGCACAACGGGTCTGGGCAAACTACGACTGAGGGCTGGAGTGGTCTCAGCCTCGCCGATACCGTGCCGACAACATGACGATGCCGGCGATCCCCCACCCGGCGTACACCACGGCAAGTGTCCATGGGATCTCAGCCCCGAGCCAGCCAGCCAGGGCGAATGATGGCACCAGCACGAGTGAGACCGTGATCGATACAATCGCCGCGACACACCCGGGATCAGTACGGATCCGCCGTCGGATGTAACGCCATGGCAGTGCCCGCGACCGGTCACGGTCTCTCGCCAGGGAGACCAACAAGCGCGCCGACTGTCCGATGCGGGTGACGATTCCGACAAAGATCCAAAAGCCCAAGACGTGCATGTCAGGAACCCTCGCCGGCTCCGGCGAACGCGACGATGAACAGGCCGATCGCGACCAAGGCGAAGGCGAGCCACGCCAGCCCCACCATCGCCTCGAGGATCAGACCGTCGAGCCGCTTCCGAGCTGCTTCGTTGTCGGGGTCGAGCCGAAGCGCAGCGGTGAGCAGATCGATGGCCGTCCCAGATCTGGCATCGGCCGCTTCGACATCGGCGAGCAGTAACTGTCCTCGCTGACTGTCGGGTTCGAGTCGGAGGGCTTCGGTCGCGCAATCACGCGCCAGCCTGCGTTCGTCACGGGCGAGATGGAGATACCCCTGAGTGATGAAGACCTCCGCCCAGGAAGGAGCGAGCTGCCGCGCAATCCGGATCTCCTCGGCTGCGTGATCGAGGTCATCGGGCGTTCCCGCGCGGATTCGTGCGAGCGCCGCTACGACATACGCGTCGGGGTGGTTGGGAGCGATCCGCATCGTGACGTGGGCGTGATCGATCGCTTCGGTGCAACGCCGCAGCTCGTAGTACGCCGACGCCCCGGTGAGATGAAGTCGGGCATCGTCGGGAGCGAGGCGGAGCCCGGCGGCGACCGTTTCGGTCGCCGCTTCGGGGTTGCCGCCGTACAGCTGCGCGCCAGCGAGCAACCGGTATGCAGGCACTGACTCTGGGTCGAGGGCGAGCGCCGCCTGCGCGGCGTCGCGGGCCTCATCCCACCGCTGGACGGCGCCAAGGGCTCTGGCTTGTTGGATCAGATCGGTTGCGTCCTGGGCCACACGATGGAACGTACCCTCGTGGTTGTCGCCGCGGGGTTGGTTTCGGTCCCGATCCGCGTGGCACGATGACCGGGTTCGCCAACGGAGGATGTCCGATGCCCACCGGTTTGAAGAGTTCGCCCGACGATTTCGATCTGCGCATGTCGGAGGAGGCCCGCCCCTTCTACGACCAGGTCGTCGATTTCCTGGAGCGGGTCGTCGACCCGATGCAGCAGCAGTTCTTCAAAGAAGCCGACCCGATGAACCGGTGGGGCTACACCGAACGTCAGCTCGAACTTCTCGAAGAGGCGAAGGATCAGGCCAAGGCCGAAGGGCTGTGGAACTTTTTCCTCCCCGACACCGGGCAGGGCCTCACCAACCTCGACTACGCATACCTCGCCGTCGAGCTCGGCAAGTACCCGCTCGGTTCGGAGTCGCTCAACTGCTCCGCCCCCGACACCGGCAACATGGAAGTGCTCGAACGGGTCGGCACCGACGCCCAGAAGCAGGAGTGGCTCGAACCGCTCCTCGAAGGCAAGATCCGTTCCGCCTACGCCATGACCGAACCCGGTCTCCCGTCGTCGGATGCCAAGAACATCCGCACCAAAGCCGTGCGCGACGGCGACGAGTACGTCATCAACGGTGAGAAGTACTACATCTCCGGTGCCGGCGATCCGCGCTGCAAGATCATGATCGTGATGGTGCAGACCAGCCCCGACGGGCCGCCGCATCGCAAGCAGTCCCAGATCCTCGTGCCGATCGACACGCCCGGCGTGCAGATCCTCGGGCCGATGCATGTGTTCGGTCAAGACGATGCCCCGCACGGCCACATGCACATTCGTTTCGATGACGTTCGCGTGCCGGCCGAGAACATGCTGCTCGGCGAGGGCCGAGGATTCGAGATCAGCCAGCTGCGACTCGGCCCCGGCCGGATTCACCACTGCATGCGCTCCATCGGCGCGGCCGAGAAGGCGCTCGATCTGATGGTGCGCCGCGGCGCCACCCGTGAAGGTTTCGGCAAGCCGTTGATCCGCCTCGGCGGCAACATGGAGATCGTCGCCCGAGCCCGAGTCGAGATCGAATCGATGCGGATGATGGTGCTGCGGGCCGCGAAGGCAATGGACACGCTCGGCAACCAGGAAGCCCGGATCTGGATCTCAGCGGTCAAGGCGCTCGTTCCCGAGCGAGTCTGCCAAATCATCGACCAGGCGATTCAGATGCATGGCGCCACCGGCGTCTCACAGTGGACGCCCCTCGCCGGCATGTACGCCGGCCAGCGCACGCTTCGTCTCGCCGATGGCCCCGACGAGGTCCACTGGATGGTTGTCGCCCGGGCGGAGATCGCCGCCTATGACGGGCTCGAGGTTCCGGCCGAGCAGACCTCCTACGCCGACCCCGAGCTCACCGCGGCGTGGGCCGAAGACAAGGACAACACCTTCATCTTCAGCGGGCCGGCCTAGGCCCGTCTGTTTTTCAGCGTTGGTCATCAACGTGTGAATCTGGGAACCGGGCGGTCCCATCGGCAAAGAACTGAGCATGGACCCGTCCGCCGAGGCAATCGCTGCGTCGATTGATGACCCGAGCCGTTTCACCGACGTCTTCGATCGGTACCACGGTGTGATCTGGCGCTACATCGCCCGGTCGTGGGGGCCGGACATCGCAGACGATCTCGCTGGCGATGTGTTCGTGCAGGCGTTCGTCGGTCGAGATCGTTTCGATGCCAGCAAAGGAAACGTCCGAGCCTGGCTGTACGGCATCGCAACCAACACCATGCGTTCGGCCGCCCGCCGCGCGGGGCGTGCGGAACGGGCCCACGCCCGCATCGCCGATGCGTCAGCCGATCTCGATGCGACAGTGCTGATCGATGAGGCCGATGAGCTGGAGCAACACATCGCCGAGGTCCGTCGGGCGATCTATCTTCTCGATGAACGGGACTTCGAGGTTCTCGTCCTGATTGCGTGGGAGGGGCTCTCCTACATCGACGCAGCGACGGCACTCGGCGTTCCACTCGGCACGGTGCGATCGCGGCTCTCTCGTGCCCGCACTCGCCTTCGGGCCCTGGTCGATGCCGACCGAGCACGGAGGCACGAAACGGAGGCGCAGCCATGATCGACAACAACATCATCGAAGCAGCCAGGCCCCCCGAACCGATCCCGTCCGCGGAGGTCATCGCTCGTCATCGGTCAGCGTTGCTCGACGCGCTCGATGCATCACCACCTGCGCCCGGGTTGGTGCCCGTCTCTGCGCGCGCAATGGACGTCGAGGAAGACTCCGGACGGTCTCATCGGTGGCTCGGCGTGCTTGTCGGCGCGGCTGCCGTGCTCCTGATCGTCGCGCTGGTCGGCCGCGGCGCAGGCCCGTCGACGTCGACGACGGGGCTGTCGGCTCCCAGCGATGACGTGCCGCTTGCGTGGTTTCTTCCGCAGTCGCTCCCGTCCGGTTGGACGGTCGCATACGCCTGGGAGAACGAGCTGTTCCGCATGGTGGTCGTGCACGAGGAACAAAGCCGTGCCGAGGCCCAGATCATGACCACCGATCGGTCAACATTCGGCGAGATCACGTCGTTCGATGGCCACGATCTTCCGGCCAACGGCGACTGGCAAACGTTCGACGATGGGAGTGTTGCGCGCCTCATCGATGGGCTTGTCGTGCGGGTCAGTGGACCGCTCGAGGTGCTGGGCGAGTCCGATCAGGCCCGCGGGGGCAGATGGGAGATGGTTGCAGACCCGAACTTGCCGGTATCCGCCATCGTGGTCGATGACGGGTCGGCGACCTTTCTCGATCGCACCGTTTGGGCCGATGATCTCTACACGATGCACGTCGCGGGGCCGAGCGGCTCATTTGCGGCGCTGTCGATGAGCTCACCACCACGCTCACCGACGGACGAGAGCATTCCGGTCCTGCGCTGCTGCATCGAGCTCGATCTGCGCGGTTCGTCGTTGCGCTACGTCGATGGTGTGGTCACCGACAAACCCGAAGACGGTGTGCTGGCGGCGTTCCTGGTCCGCGACGACGTTGCTTGGTTCGATGTCTACGTCGATGGCGTTGCTGCCCGGCGGGGATTCCGATCGACCATCGAGCACGGCCTCCCCGTCGGCCTCTCGATGGTCGCCATTCCGGACGAGTCGAACGGGTTCAACGAGCGCATCGATCTGCGCAGAGTCGATCGAATCGTGACATTCGACGCTGGGGGCGAAGAGATCGAGACGCTCATTGGCCCGTACGTGTCCTGATCGATTGATCGGTCGGAAGCGCTTGACGCCTCGCCTCAACATCCATCAGTGGGGTCAACGAGTCTTGAACTCGCTGGAAGGCGCGCTCGTCGCCGACCGCGAGACCGACGTGCTCGCCGTGCTCCGCCTCCCTCGATCAGGTGATGCCCTCGCGGGGCCGCTGCTTCGGCTGATGGACGTCACCTGGTTGATGGACGAACTCGATGAGCAACGCCGAAAGCTCGTCGCTCAGTGGCGGGCTGACGGGAGGTCGTGGGTCGACATTGCGCAGGCTCTGGGTGTCACCCGCGCGTCCGCCTGGCAGCGCTACTTCGACCCCGACGACTGAGCCCCAGGGGAGACGTCATCCCCCGTCGGGGCGACGAGCGATCCGGTGATCGACGGTGTGCAATGCTTGCGGAGTGCATCGAACAACCCGGACCGGCGGCCGGGCGGGGATCGGCGCCACCCGCTTGCTGCGGCTCGTGGCGTTCCTTCTCCTGGGTGCCGCCTTCGCAAGTGCCTGTCGCAGTGGAGTCGACGAGGTGGGCCTGGACGAATCGTCGGCTTCCGACCTGGCGGCCGACGCCGCACCGAGCTCGACCCAAGCCCCGAGCACGACCAGGGCGCCGACGACAACAGGCGCACCGGAAGCGATGCGTTCGACAGTCGGTCCCGCACTCGACCAGGCGGACTGGTTCGTTGCGGCGCTCAACGACGGTGCCTTCCCGGTCGACGACATCGAGCAGCGGTTCAGCCCCTTCTTCTTGGCGCAGGTCCCGGCGGAACAGTTGACCGCGGTCGTGCCGTCCATCCTCGCCCTTGCGGAAGCGCCGTTCTCGTTCGAACGCTTCGACTCCAGCGCCGATGGGCTTTCCGGCGAGGGCGTCTTGATCGGAGCCGACGGACAACAGTTGGCCTTGCAGATCGTCGTCGAGGCCGACGCACCCCACCGCATCGATGGTCTCCTGGTTTCGCCGATCGAGACCACGTTCCCGTTCGAGGTGACGATCGAGGAGATCGATCAACAGCTCACCAATCTCGGTCCCGAGTCGTCGGTGGGCCTGTACGACGTCTCCGATGGCGACTGCCGAGCGGTTCATGAGGTGCGTACCGATTCGCCGATCGTCCTGGGCTCGACGTTCAAGCTTTGGGTGCTCGCCGCGCTCGCCCACGAGATCGACGAAGGTCGGGCCAGCTGGGACGAAACGATGCTGGTCACCGACGAGCTGCGAAGCAGCCCGGACGGCGAGATCTTTGCATTGGAGACCGGCACCGAGGTGACGCTTCGCCGGCTCGCCGCGGTGATGATCTCGATCTCGGACAACACCGCAACGGATCACCTGATCGACCGGCTCGGTCGAGAAGCGATCGAGCAGACGATCGAACGGATCGGCATCGCCGACCCGAGCGCGAACTCACCGTTGTTGTCGACATCGAACCTGTTCGCGCTCAAGTTCATCGCCGACCCACCAAACAGTGACGACTATCGGGCCCTCGACGAGGCGGGACGCCGAGCCTTGCTTGCTGAACTGGACCGGCAGGTGCTGCCATGGGCGAATGGCGATGTGTCGCCCACAGAGTTGGCAGCCGGCACCAACGCGGACGGGGTGTCGATCACCGAACCGCGAGACCTCGACCTCGAGTGGTTTGCGACGGCCCGCGACCTCTGCCTCACGTTGGTGTATCTCAGCCAACTGGCGGACACGCCTGGTTTGGAACCAGTCGCGGACGCGCTCGAGATCAACTCCGGCCCCGGTATCCCGTTCGACCGGGAACGCTGGCCGACGATCCGATTCAAAGGCGGCTCCGAACCCGGCGTCATCGCCGGGGCGTGGTGGTTCGAAGGGTCCGATCAGGATCGCTATGTGGTCGCAGGCGGTGTTGCCAACCCCGACGCGCCGATCGCCGATCTCGACGCGATCATCACGATCGCCTCAGCGATCGACCTCGTCGACTGACGGCAACCACGCAAACCCGGTGAGGTCAGGCTGACTCGCGGACCACGAGTTCGACGGGGATCAGTGTCTCGGGAGCAACCGGCTCACCGTTGGTCAGCGCCACGATCTGATCCACCGCCTCGCGGCCGATACGAGCCTGGTCGAGACGAACGGTCGTGAGCGCCGGGTAGAGCATCGACGACACCGAGATGTCGTCGAAGCCGACGACAGCAACATCGTCAGGGACGCGCAAGCCTCGCTCAGCCAGCACGCGCAGCGCACCGATCGCCATCATGTCGTTGTACGCGAAGACGCCATCGATGCTGGGTGCCATGTCGAGAATTCGCGACATCGCCCGCATCCCGCCCTCCGCGGTGTTGTCGACCCGAGCGGTCGTCACGCCGTCCCCGCCGGTGACAGCGTCATAACCGGCTCGTCGTCGGCCGGTGAGGGTTTGGCTGCCGTCGAGAAAGGCGATGTGTTCGCATCCGCGATCGAGCAGATGCTGCGTCGCTCGCCGTGCGCCGGCTTCGATGTCGGACTTGATGTTCGGTGCCCCCGGCACGCCGTGCGCTCGGTCGATCGTCACGAGATGCAGACCCGAGCGGGCGAGCGCCTCGAGCTGCTCGTCGGTGTCGTCCACGGGGAACACGATCGCGCCCTCGATCACATAGGACGCCAGCGTCTCCAGCATGCGACCCTGTTCGGCGCCGTCGTCGGCGGTACTGGCCATGAACAAGGTGAGGTCGTGGTCTGACGCCGCCCGTTGCACGCCCTCGGCGAGCTCCGGGAAGAACGGGTCGGTCATCGTCGGCCCGACGAGCGCGATGGTCGAACTCCGACCGCGGATCAGGCCACGGGCGAGCAGATTCGGACGGTAGCCAAGCTCGGCGATCGCCGTCCGCACCCGAGTTTCGGTCTTGGCCGAGAAGCCGCCTTCGTTGTTGACCACTCTCGACACCGTGCGCGGTGACACGCCGACGAGTTTGGCAACGTCGTGCAATGTGGCATCTCGCTTTGGCACCAGCACGCTCCTGGGCGATGAGGGACAGCCAAGTGAACCCTGATCGCCCGGGGTACGTCAACGACGCACCGAGTCAGAACTTGCCGCGGTTGGGTTGCGGTCCGGTCGGGACCGGTTCGGCGGCGTCCCAGTGCTCGACCACGAGACCGTCCTCGATGCGGAAGAGGTCCATCTGGGCGTACTCGACCTCCTCCCAGTGGGCGCGACTGAGCGTGGCGACAAAGTTGCCTTCACCGACGAGCAGGACGATCTCGTCATACCAGAGCGGTCGATCGGGGCTCTCGAGCAACGCCTGGAACGTGGCTCGTCCATCGGGGGCATCGGGGTTGTGCTGGATGTAGTCCTCCGCGATGAACTGATCGAGCTTCGAGAGGTCGCCGCCCCGCATCAACAGCTCGGTCATCAGTTCGCGAACAAGCGCCTTGTTTTCGTCGGTCTTGTCGAGGTCGGTCACCTCGGTCGGGCCGTCGATGTTCGATCGGCCAGATGGGTTTGTTTCGTTGTATGCCGCGATGACGTCCCAGTGCTCGACCATCTTGTCGTCGTCGTCGGTTTCGAGGATGTCCATCGTGACCCACTGCGCCTCTCCGTCGTTGAGGTTCTGGTGGACGTGGAGGAAGACGAAATTGCCGTCGACCAAGCCACGTTTGATCTCGATGTCACGCTTGGGGTTGCGTTCGAGGAACTCGGTGAAGAACGCGATGAAGCCGTCTTGTTGATCCGGGACCCCGGTCGAGTGCTGGTCGTAACGAGCGCCGGTGAAGGTAGCCATCGCCTCCTCGGGACGGCCATCGATGATGCCCATGGTGTAGAGGCCGCGAGCGTTGTCAAGCTTGGTGTTCATGCCCACAGGATCTGACGAGCCAGCGCACAAGGCGAGGTTGGCAACCGCCACGACATGGTCAAAAATGGACACGTGACGAATGTGCGGCCGGTCGAATACCGACCGGCGACCCCTGGCCAGACGCTCGAAATCACCACCTCGAAGGCCTTGATGGCCCGCTACGACATCGAGGCGCTGGTGCCGTACCGGAGACTGACGTTCCACGTCGTGCAGCTCGCGTTGAGCGCCGGTACCCACGATGTCGACTTTCGGCCGGTACGACTCGAGCGCGGCTCCCTGTTGCACCTTCGGCCCGGTCAAGCCCACCGTTGGTCGTTGGCTGGGAGCGACACCCGGATTGCGTTCTTCACGGACGGCCCCTGGGCTGAGCCGCTGGGTCGGGCGGGCTCGACCGCTGCCGTCGACTTGTCGTCGACGACGTTCGATGCCATCGGCTTGACGCTCGACTTCGTGCAGCAGCGGCTGCGTGCGGAACCGGACCGGCGAGTCGTAGCCGGCCTGCGTGATCTGCTGATTGCAGAGGTTGCGGCCTGTGCGCAGCCGTCGAGCGTCGGGCCTCCTGCGTACCTTGCGTTGATCGAGCGGTTGGAGGCCGGTCATCTCGATCGGTCGATCGGCCGACACGCGGCAGCGATCGGTTACAGCGAGCGAACGATCACGCGCGCCTGCCAGGAAGCCGTCGGCATGACAGCAAAGGAGCTCGTCGATCAACGGGTTGCGCTGGAAGCCAGACGTCGCTTGACCGATGACGGCGTCACCGCCGCCGCGGTCGCCCACGAGCTGGGCTTCAGCGAGGCGACCAACTTCGTGAAGTT
>JBCCYT010000168.1:0-9401 GCA_039188975.1 Actinomycetota bacterium | reverse complement strand
TGTGGTCGGGCTGAGAGGATTTGAACCTCCGACCTTCGGTCCCCCAGACCGACGCGCTAACCAAGCTGCGCCACAGCCCGTGTGAGGGGTGGATCGTACCGGACACTCGGCGCCGGTCCCACCCAGAATCAGCGGTCGTTCTCGGTGAGGAGACATGCCGTGACAGATGTCCTCCCCGCGAATGACGACGAACGCCGGCGCGTACAACTACCGTTTCCCGGGTGAATGGTTCCCCCACCCCCGGGGCAACCACCGATCGACCGAAGTTGATCACGCGCCCGGCCCTCGCCGCGGCTCGCCGATCCCGCGTCACGGTGATTGCCTGGCTCGTCCTGCTCGCTACCGGCATCTACGCCTTCGTGGTCGCCCTCGACCGTGAAGGGTTCCCGCCGGTCAACGTGCCGATCGCCGTCGTCAGCGCCAACTGGTTCGTCGACGACGAGCTGCGCGTCGACGAAGAGCTCGCCGCTCCCGTCTTCGAAGCGTTCAAAGACATCGAAGGCGTCGAAGGCGTCTCGACCTTCAGCCGGCCGGACGGGTTCGCTGCGGTGTTCGAGTTCGAGACCACGTTCTCGTCAGCCGATGGAGTCGCGGCGCTGAACGCGGCCACGGCGCCGACCCTCCCCGAGGGCGTGACGATCGCGATCGATCCGGTCGACGCCACCAAGTTCCTCGAGAACTACGACCTGATCGTCACCGTCATTGGACCGAACGACGCAACGCCAGAAGAACTCGAGGCTCAGGCGGAGATCGCCGCCGAGGCGCTGCGGCCGCTGAGCACGGTGACCGACGCCGAAGCGCTCGACCTCTTGACCGAGTCGTTCGACCCGTCGACGAACTCAAACGAGATTCGACGCACCGACTTCACCCGCTACGCCGAGCAAGGCGACACGGCCGGCACTGAATCCGTGCTGATCGGTATCACCCGCAACCTCGACGCGGACGCCGACGTGCTCGACTTCAGCGACCAGATCCAGGAGCGACTCGATCAAGGCATCGATGGCCTCGACCCGGCGTATCGCGCCGTGATCGGCGCCGACTTCGCCAGCGACGTACGCGCCCAGCTCAGCAACCTCACCAGCAACTTGCTGTTCGGCCTGCTCGCCGTGGCTGTGGTGAGCTACCTGCTCATCGGCTGGCGCACCGCGCTGGTCACGGCCGTCTTCATGGCGACCGTGATGCTGGTGACGATGATCGGCCTGTGGGCGATCGGCTACACGCTCAACACGATCACGTTCTTCGCGCTCGTCCTCACCCTCGGCCTCTTGGTCGACGATGCGATCGTGATCAGCGAGTCGATCGACTCCAGCCGCGACGGCGAAGACGGCAGCGACGAAGAAGCCAGCCTGGGCATTGTGCGCCGGGCGCTCGACCGAGTCGGCGCGGCGTCCTTCGCCGGCACCCTGTCGACACTGACCGTCTTCGCGCCGATGGCGTTCGTCACCGGCATTCTCGGCGAGTTCATCAGACCGATCCCGATCACCGTGATCGTCACGCTGGCGCTCTCGTTCGTGCTGTCGGTCACCGTGATCCCAGCGCTCGGCCGAGTCTTCATCCTCAGCGGCAACGCGCAGGGCCCGCTCGTTCGGCCTCAGCGTGCCGTCAGCAGCGGTCTCGGCTCGCTCGCTCGGTTCCAGTCCGGCAACGGTCCCGCGGGTTGGGCGGTCGGTGTCGGCGTCGTGCTCGGCGCCTTCGTGTTGATCGTCCTCGGGCTTCAAGCCGCCGGCCGGGTCGGGTTCAACATCTTCCCCCCGACCAAGGACTCCAACCAGCTCCAGGTCACGGCCGACTTCGACGCCGGCACATCGATCGAGGATGCCCGGGCAATCCAAGAAGAACTCGATGCGATCATTGTCGACGTGCTCGGAGAAGACCTCGATCGCTATCAGGTGATCGCCGGCACGCAGCGCTCGTCGTTTGCGTTCGTTGAGTTGATCCCATTCAGCGACCGCGGCACAACGTCGCCGACGTACTCGGACCGCATCGAGGAAGCGACGGCGGAACTTCCCGGCGTTCGCGTCGGCTCGATCCCGGTGAGCAACGGGCCTCCAGTTTCGGACTTCCCGTTCACGACCCAGATCGCCATCGAGCCGGGGCAGGAAGCCGCTGCGCTCGCACTGGCTCAGGAAATCGCATCCGAGCTTCCGGGCACGGTGCTCGACAAGACCAGCGGCGATACCACCACGGTGACTGCGGCGTTCGTGGCGAGCGCGGGCCAGGCCTGGCGGGTCGACGGGCAGCTCCTCGTCGAGGTCGCCGCAGGTTTCGACACCGACGACACGACCGCCAATCTCGAGGCGACCGAGGCGCTCCTCATCGAGCGGTACCCGGGCGTGGATCTCGAGGAACGTGGTCTCGCAGCGGACGCGCTGGGTTTCGACTTCGGGCTCGAATCGGACAACCAGGACGACTTCGCTGCGCTCGGCGTGGCCCTGATCGTGGCGCTGATTCTCACGCTGCTGTTCTTGATCATCCAGTTCCGGGCGATCGTGCAGCCGATCTTGATCTTCATCGCGGTGCCGTTCGGCTTCTTTGGCGTGTTCACGCTGCTCGATCTGAGCGACAACCCACTGAGCTTCTTCGTGATGGTGGGCTTCATTGCTCTCATCGGTGTGGCCATCAACAACACGATCCTGCTCGTCGATGCGGCCAACCAGGCTCGCCAAGCCGGCGCGTCACCCGGTGACGGCATCGCTATCGCCGTCGAGCAGCGATTCCGCCCGTTGCTCGTCACGACGGTCACCACCGTCGCCGGGCTGTTGCCGTTGGCGCTCGCTGATCCATTCTGGGAAGCGCTGTGCTTCGTGCTGATCGGTGGCTTGCTCAGCTCGACGTTCTTGGTCGTGACGGCCTTCCCAGCCCTCTATTTGGCCCTTGCCACCGTGGTGAACTGGTTCCGTCGCCTGTTTGGGTTCCCAAATCGCTTCGAGTCGCGCGAACCGGTTGAGTCGGTCCTTCCGCCACCGCCGCCAGCACCCGTCGGCTGATCTCCCGGCTCCGCCACTGTCATACCCCCTCGTTAGGTTCGGGGTATGGCGGTGGCGGAGTTGACCGATCTGAGCGACGCAATGGATGTTGCGGTGAAGGTCGATTTCAACGCGTGTACACCTCGCGATCGCCGACAGGCACTCGCCGCAGTCGCCCGACTCGAGTCGCAGATGATGGCGCTGAAGGGTGCGGTCGTCGATGCCTACGACCGTCACCACGACTGGTCGGGCTACGGCCACCCGTCGGCTGCGACCGGTGTGCGCGAAACGGCGAAGATGCCGATGCACGCAGCTCGCCAGGCGGTCTCGCTCGGCCGTGCCGTACGAGGCATGCCCATCACCTGGGCTGCCCTTGCGGACGGCTCGTTGACGACGGCCCATGCGCTCCGGCTTCGGGTCGCGGCCAAGCGGGCCGCGTTTGCGGAGAGTGAAGCGCTGCTCGTCGATCAAGCGAAGACGTTGCGCTGGCGAGACTGGCTCACGGCGATCGCCTACTGGGAGTCGCTCGCCGACGATGACGAGAGTCCCGACCCGGGCGACCCCAATGCACTCGACTCCGACGAGGCCAAAGCCCGGCTAAGCGTCACCCAGGGGTTCGACGGCACGGGCCACATCGAGGGGCGGCTCGGCCCGGTCGGATTCGAGGCATTCAGCGAGGCACTCCGCCGCATCGAAAACGACCTGTTCGCCGACGAGTGGCGAGCAACGAAGGAACAGGTCGGACCTGATGCCGTGCCGGCCGACATGCCCCGTACCGCAGGCCAGCGCAGCGCAGCAGCCCTGGTCGAGATGGCCCATCGAGCGATAACCGCACCGGCGGATGGCAAGCGCCCGCTACCGCTGATCGTGATCCACACCGATCCCGACACGTTCAACCGTGAGCTGGCCCGACTCATCGGAGTCGACGAGCCCGAGCCGCTCGGCACCACCCGCATGCACGAGCTGGCCAGTGGCACCATCGTCGAGCCGACCGCCGTCTCCCGAGCAGCGCTTCACGGCGATGTCCGCCGGCTGATCTACCGGTCACCGTCCCACGTGCTCGACTATGGCCGGGCGGTGCGACTCTTCACCGGTCCACTGCGCCAAGCGATCATCCATGCCGCCCGAACCTGCGCAGCCGAAGGGTGCGAGGTGCCCGCATCACGCTGCGAAGTCGACCATGTCGTCGAGTGGGACGACCACGGCGTCACCGCCGCCCACAACGCGCAGCCGTTGTGTCGAGCCGATCACCGCCACAAGACGAAACACGGCCCGGGCTGAGCCCCGGGGCCGGGAGTGCCGGCGATCAGAACAGCAACAGCAGTCCTTCGAAGGCTCGCCACACGAGATAGCCGCCCGCGGCCACGACCCCCACCCAGAAGTGCCACGGCGCTTTGGGCGGCTCATGGTCGACGCCCGGCGTGCCCTCGAGCTGGATACCGCAATCAGGGCAGGCGCCGTCGGCGCCAACCGACGTCGGGGTGAAGTTCCTCTCGCACGGCTCGCACCAAGGCACACGACGAGGCTAGAGGACCCATTGCGCGCCGCGGCATCACGGCTGGTGCGACGTGTCAGTCCTTGCGGATCGCCATGATGGCGGTGTCGTCGTCGATGATTCCGCCGGCGTGGTCCTTGGCTGCGTCGAGCAGCGCCTTGCACAGCACGTCGGGCGGTGCGGCAAGTTCTCGCTCTGCGGCCTTGATGATGCGGTCTTCGCCGAACAGCGCGCCGCCGGCCCGGGCTTCGGCCAGTCCATCGGTGTACATGACGACCAGATCGCCCGATTCCATCGAGATCTCTCGAGAGAAGTATTGGGCTTTCGGGTCGAGCATGAGCAGCGGCCCGGTCGATCGGAGCGGCAGGACACCCTCTTCTTGGAACAGAAAGAACGGTGGATGGCCGGCCGAGGCGTACCGCAGCGTGCCGGCTTCGGTGTCGAAGACGACCACGGCACACGAGATGAACTCCTCGTGGCGATCACCGGCGGCCAGCTGTTCGTTCAGCTCCTCAAATGCCTGGGCCGGGTCGCGGAACTGGCGGAGAAAGACCCGCAACAAATACTTGGCCTGGAACGCCGTGATCGAAGACTCGATGCCGTGACCGGCAACATCGCCGATCACCGCCGCAACCCGAGTCGGTCCGACCCGGTGCACATCGAAGAAGTCGCCCGCCATCAGACCCGAACCGGCCTGATACACACGGCCGATCTCGAAGCCGGAGAAGTCCGGAACCTCTTCGGGGGCAAGACGAGCCGCCCACGCCTTGGGCGCCAACTGCTCCTGCTCCAGCGCTTCACCGGCTCGACGTTCGATGTCCCAACGGTTGCGGGCCATGCGGGCTTCACGCACCGAAAGCCGGGCCCACCACAGCGAGGCGAGTGCGGGGACGGCAAGCACGGCGAACACGGCAACCAGGTCGGTGTTGTCGGCGACCGCCACGGTGACGAGCGAGGCCGCCGCCATGCCGTAGACGATCGCCGAGTGGGCTTCCTTGCGGTACGCCGAGAACGCCAACGAGTGGGCCTCGACATCGCGTTCATCGTCGTCGATCAGGTGCACGACTCGCAGCCGCAGCCGAGCCGACCGCACATAAACCATGGCCGCCAACGAACAGATGAGAGCGGCGCCGAAGAGCAGGTAGGTGATCACCGAGGGGTCCTCCTCAGAGATGGGTGTGCCAAGGGTAGCGGGGTCAGCTCAGTCGTTGCGTTTTCTGACCCGGAGCTTGATGGGCGTCGAACCAAGATCGAAGTCCTCTCGCAACCTCCGCTCGAGATACCGCAGGTACGTCTTCGGCACTTCTCGGTTCACAAACAAGGTGAATGTCGGAGGGTCGGTCGCGCCCTGGGTGGCGTACAACACGCGAGCGCCCTGGGGCGCCGGCTGGGCCGACTGGGCGGCCCGGATCGACTTGTTCACATCGCGGGTGGGAATTCGGGTCCGGTAGTCCCCCACCGCCTCCTGCAGCTCAGGCCAGAGCCGGTTGACGCCCTTGCCGCTGAGCGCAGAGATGCGAAGCACCGGAGGACTGCCGAGAAACCCCAGTTTGCGCTCGACGTCGTCGCTGATCTTCTCGCGCTGCTCGGTCGAGAGCAGTTCCCACTTGTTGAGCAGAACCACGATCGGGCAGCCGGCTCCGTCGACTCGCTCGGCGAGCCGCTGATCTTGATGGGTAACGCCGATCGTGGCGTCGATGACGAGGAGAGCGACATCGGACTCGTCGACGGCTTTGAGCGCTCGTACCAGCGAGTAGTACTCGGTGTCTTCGTCGATCTTCGCCTTGCGGCGCATACCTGCAGTGTCGACGAAGCGGATCGGCCCGGTGTCGGTTTCGACGATGGTGTCGATCGCGTCGCGGGTGGTGCCCGGACGGTCGTGCACGACGGCACGCTCCTCGCCGATCAGTCGGTTGAACAGCGTCGATTTGCCGACATTGGGACGCCCGACCAGCGACACCGAAAACAGCTCCGGGTCGTCACCGCGGGGGTCAGAAGGCTCCGCGTCGCTGCCCTCGGGCAGATGGTCGATGAGGGCATCGAGCAGATCGCCCGTGCCCTTGCCGTGCAGTGCGCTGACCGGGAACGGTTCGCCGAGTCCGAGACCCATGAACTCCCAGATCGCCGACTCGTGTGACGCATCGTCGACCTTGTTGGCGATGATCAAGACCGGCGTGTCGATGCGCCGCAGCAGCAAGGCAACCCGTTCGTCTTCCGGGGTGACGCCGACGGTCGAGTCGACGACGAGCAGCACAACCTCGGCGTCTTGCATCGCCTGCTCGGACTGTTGCGAGACCTTGTCGTCGAGTGCGTCGCCGTCGGCCATCCAGCCGCCCGTGTCGAGCAGGGTGAAATGGTGACCCTGCCACTCGGCGTCCACCGCCTTGCGATCCCGGGTGACGCCGGGGCGCTCTTCCACGATCGCCTCGCGTCGCCCGATGATGCGGTTGACCATGGTGGACTTCCCCACGTTGGGGCGGCCGACGATCGCGACGACGGGCAAGCTCATGACGACTCCAATGCGAGACGGAGGGCAGCGCCGTCGGTGGAGATGACCTCGACCGGGCGGGGCAGATCGGACACGCTCATGCCGTCGAGGAAGACCCCCCGGCTCAAGCAGACATCGGGGAGAAGATACCGGTGCCCCTCGGGTTCTGTGGCGAGCACCCGCGCCACGTCCTCGCCGACCATCAAGCCGGTGACGCCGATGTTGCCGCCGAAGTAGTCATTTGGCACCGCAATGACCCGGGCGTCGTCGCGGCCGCTCGCCACGATGAGCGGCTCGATCACCGCCGCGCCGAGGGTGCCGGTCAGCACCCCGATCGGCGCGCTTTTGCGCGGGCTCAACGAAACGGGCGTCGCGACACCTCCGCCATCGCGCTGCGCCACCACCTGGGCGGGCGACCCGTGGCGAGGTGCCCGGTACCCGTCCGCCGGCGCACCGTCGACCCAGGCAAAGAACCCGGCTCGAGGTCCCGTCGGTTCGGTGATGGCGTCGTCGTGGAACTCGAGTTCGATGGTGCGGGCCATGCCGATGCCGTCTTCGTGCATGTCGAAACCGCCGTACGTCTCGGCGGCCGGGAACGGCTGCTGGGCCATCAGGTAGTACTCGTCGGCGGCAAAGACCATGCGATGGCCGACACAGTCGAGAAAGATCGCCTGCCACTGTTCGATCAAGGCCACGACCCGCTGGGCCTCCGCGAGCGTGTGTTCGCGCATGCGGGCTTGCTTCGAGAACTTGGAGATGCCGAGGGGTACCACCGCCACGCTGGCGAGATCGGGGAAACGTTCGAGGACGCCGGCGAGGGTGTCATCGAGCACATCGGCGTCGTTCACACCAGGGCACACCACGATCTGACCGTGCACCTCGATCCCGTGATCGAGTAGGGCACGCAGCCATCGCAGCGAGACCGCACCTCGCCGATTCTTCAAGATGTCGGCGCGGATGTCGGGGTTGGTGGCGTGGATCGACACATTGAGCGGGCTGAGCCGTTCGGTGATGACCCGCTCCAGGTCGAGTTCGGTGAAGCGGGTGAGGGTGGTGAAGTTCCCGTACAGGAACGACAGGCGATAGTCGTCGTCCTTGAGGTACAGCGACCGTCGCATCCCGCGCGGCAGCTGATGGATGAAGCAGAACTCACAGTGGTTGTCGCACGTCTGGACCTTGTCGAAGATCGCGGCGTGGACTTCGGCGCCCAACGGTTCCCCCGGCGACTTCTCGATGGTGACCTCGAAGCGGTCGCCGTCACGTTGCACCGCCAACTCGACGGTGGGGTCGTCGGTGAGGATCTGCCATCGGATCACGTCGCGCGGAACTTCACCGGCGATGGTGATGATCTCGTCGCCGGCGAGCAAGCCCGCTTTGTCGGCCGGTGACTCCGGTTCGACGGCGATGACCTGGGGGGTGCTCACAGCGAAAGGCTATCGGCTTCACCGGCCGCGTCCTGACGTCGACGATTGCTTTCAAATGCATTTCATGTATTGTCATTGTTCATGATTGCTGTTGAGTACTTCCAACGCCGGATGCCGAGCGCCGGGAGTCCGACGTGAGCGGCATCACGGTCGGCCAAGCGGGTGAGGTCCTCGTGGCCGTCAAGCAGGCAAACGATCCCGACCATCGGGCCCGCCTTCGCCACGAAGCCGACCTGCTCGGTCGCCTCGATCATCCCGGCGTCGTTCGCCTCATCGACTTTCAGGAGGGTCCCCCCGCCGCGTTGCGCACCGCGTTCGTTGGCCCCGACTCGTGGCGGACCAGCACGGTTTCCGCGGCCGGGTTTGCTGCGCTCACGTCCACCGTCGCCGATCTGCACGACGCCGGGCTCGCTCACGGCGACCTGCGAACCGATCATGTCTTGATCGACGCCGACCATCGACCAATCCTCTGTGGCTTTGCCCAGGCGGGCCCGGCGACCCCCGAGCGGATGCAGGCCGATCGCACCGCTCTCGCCACGATGCTGCGCGACCATGCGGCGGCAAACTCAGGCGGGACCAGCCGCCTCCGAGATGCAGCCAATGCGCTCGACGAGCCGGCCTTGCCGACACGGGCGGCAATCCGCCTGCTCGATGATCAGGCCCCGGTCCCGACGCCGAATCGGCAACGATGGCCCCGCTCGAATCGAGCCAAGGTTGCCGCCATCGCCAGCATGGTGATGTTCGCCGGCGTCGCCATCGCGATCACGTCGCTCGGGCCGGGTGATTCGGTTTCCGCCGACGAACCGGCTCCGAGCGCGGCTGCGGCGCAGGCGCCCGATCAGTCGAGCGAACCCACTCCTCGATCGACATCGCCATCACCGGAGCAGCCATCACCGGAGCAGCCTTCCCCCGCTGAGCCTGTCGTCGAGCCCGAGAATGGAGCTGGTGACGTGGCGGGAACGACCCTGGTTCACGACGGCCGACGCTTTGCCGTCGGTTCGGCCGGCGACATCGTCGAGGTTGCCGAC
>JBCCYT010000167.1:0-9422 GCA_039188975.1 Actinomycetota bacterium | reverse complement strand
GTGGGGGTGCCCTCCGATCGATGCTCCCAGCGCGACCACCACCTCGTCCTCGGCCGGCGCGTCGGGAACCTGGACATGGATCGTCTGGTACCGCGAGCGCCGGCCTCCGTCGTCTTTGTCCATCAAGGGGATCATCAGCGAGGTGCCCGAGGCGCCCCGCGGGTTGGTGAACGATAGGTACGTCTTCGCGTTCACTGCATTGCGGTACTGATTGCCGAAAAACAGCGTGTGGGTGAGGGCCTGGGCGTGTTCGAGCTCACCGCCCATCCCGACGAGGGAAGCCTTCCCGTACCCCTCGACGCGGTCGCCGCAGACCGACAAGATCATGTCGGTCAGCTTCGAGCCGAGCACCGGGCCGTGTTCTCGAATCTCGGGACGAAGATTCTCGACCCACCCCCGCCCGAACCAGGGGTTTTCGACGATCGCCAGGGCGGCGACGAGCAGCGTGGGCTCATCGACGACCTTTCCCCCTTCCTCATAGGTGGTCTGGACGTGCAGGAGCGTGCGCCGAATGTTGACGGTCATGGACAGATCCTCTCAGGAGAACTCGGGGACGACATGGTCGATGAAGAGCTGAAGCGACCGGCGCTGCCGGTCCATGTCGAGACCCATCGATGCGTAATAGATGAAGGCGTCGACACCGAGCGCCTCATAGGCGCGGAGTTTCTCGATGATCTCGTCGGGCGACCCGAACGCCAGGTTCTCCTCGAGCATGCTCGGATCCACTCGCACATTGCCGTCGAGATCCTCGGCCGAGACTTCTTCGGGGAATCCATTGCGAACGGCGCCGGTCTTGGTCATCAGGTTCCCGAACTTGCCCAAGACGCTGCGGATGGCGGCGAGGGCTGCCTCCCGGTCGACCTCGTTGTCGTACACGGCTGCGTGACGCATCAGCGCAAACGTACCGTCGTAGGTGCCGCCGGCCTTTGCGATCGCATCGTCGAGCTGGCGCCGGTACTTCTCCGCCTCGGCCATCGGCAAGGTCAGCGGCCAGCACATGATGTTGCAGGCGTTCGCGACCGCGTAGTCGAAGGTGACCGGCGAGCGGGCCGCAACCCACATCGGGACGTTGTCCTGGAGCGGCTTGGGACACGATGTCGCCGACGGAAACTGCCAGTACTCACCGTCGTGGGCGACGTCGCCGGCCCAGAGTTGCGGGATCAACGGGAGCATTTCCTGCATGTAGCGATAGGAGTCGGGCTGTTGCAGCCCGGGCTGCATCCGGTCGAACTCTCGCTGATACGCCCCCGACCCGAGTCCGAGCTCGAGCCGCCCGCCGCTCAGCAGGTCGACCATCGCCGCCTCCCCTGCGAGGTTGATCGGATGCCAGTAGGCCGCATTGGCAACCCCGGAGCCGAGGCGGATGTTGGTCGTGTTCTCCGCCCACCAGGTGAGGAGCTGGAACGGATTGGGAGCAATCGTCATCTCGAGCGCGTGGTGTTCGGCGGCCCACGCGAGGTCAAAGCCGGCCTCGTCGGCCATCTGCACCATCGTCAAGGTGTGATCACGCACGGCCGTCATCGACGTTGCATCGTCCATTCGTTCGAGGTTCACGGCGATGTGGAACTTCACGAGTGTCTCCTTGTCCGGGCGGTCACGGTCAACGCGGTTGGAACGGATTCGCGACGGGATCGTCCGACGTGTTCAGCCACACTGTCTTCACGGTGGTGTAGTCCTCCATGGCCTGAAAGCCGGCTTCGCGCCCGTAGCCCGATTGCTTCATCCCACCGAAGGCGGCGATCGGAGAAATCACCCGATACGTGTTGATCCAGACGATCCCTGCATTCAGCCTCTCGGCCATGCGCACCGATCGTGCGCTGTTGGTCGTGAACACCCCCGCCGCGAGGCCGTGCGCCGAGTCATTCGCCAGCGTCAGCGCCTCGGATTCGGTGCGGAAGCGCTGCACGGCAACAACCGGCCCAAAGAGCTCGGTGTCGACAATCGTGAGGTGTTGCCCGGGACACTCCACGATGGTGGGCTCGAAGTAGAGCCCGCCGAGTCCTTCGGGTTGTCGCCCGCCATGTCGAATCGTTGCGCCCTGCTCCACCGCGAGCGCGACCTGTGTCTGAACGTGTTCGAGCTGGGCCGCGGTGCACAACGGCCCCATCTGGGTGTCCGCCGCCATCGGGTCGCCGAGTCGGATCGACGTGGCGATGGCGGTGAGTTTCTCGAGGAAGGTGTCTGCGATCGCATCGTGGAGGTAGAGCCGCGACCCGGCCACACAGCTCTGGCCCGATGCGCCGAAGATCCCGGCAACACATCCGTTGACCGCGGAGTCGAGATCGGCGTCGTCGAAGACGATGAACGGTGACTTTCCGCCGAGCTCGAGTGAGACCTTCGCGAAGTTCTCTGCCGAGTTCCGTACGACGTGGGCGGCCGCCTGGGGGCCGCCGGTGAAGGCGATCTTCGCCACCAGCGGATGGGTGGTGAGCGCCCGCCCGCAGGGTTCCGCATGGCCGGTCACGATGTTGACGACGCCGGCGGGAATTCCCGCCTCGGCGACCAACCTCCCGAATTCGAGCAGGGGTGCGGCGGCGTGCTCGCTCGCCTTGAGCACGATGGCGTTCCCGGCGGCCAGGGCGGGCGCGATCTTCGTTGCGCTCAGGAACATCTGGGAGTTCCACGGCACGACCGCCGCGACCACACCCACCGGCTCGCGGCGGGTGTAGACGAACAGGTCGGGCTTGTCGATCGGCAGCGTCTCGCCGCTCAGCTTGTCGGCGGCGCCGCCGAAGTAGCGGAAGTACTCTGCGATGTAGGTGGCTTGCCAGCGGGTCTCCGCAAACAGTTTGCCGGTGTCGCGGGTTTCGATCTCGCCGAGGCGCTCCGAGGCATCCTCGAGCAGGTCGCCGAGCCGCGTGAGGCACTTCCCCCGCTCGGTGGGTGTCATCGCCGCCCAGGGACCGCTGGTCATTGCGACGTGCGCGGCGCGCACGGCACGGTCGACGTCGGCCTCGGTCGCTTCCGGCGTCGTCGACCACACAACCCCGGTCGATGGGTCGATCGATTCATAGGTGCCGCCGTCGGCGGCACTCGTCCATTCGCCGTCGATCAACATCTCGAGCGCGATGGTGTTGGTTCCCCCGGACATGACGCCAACCGTACGCCGAATCGCAGCTTTGGAACATCGAAACCTTCTGAACCTACGATTCGGGTTTCCCGAACTTTCTCCTCGATCGCCCGGAGTGCGGTATGAACCTCGATGTCCTCGTCACCTACGCCGCCATCGTCGAGCACGGATCGCTCGCGGCGGCCGCAAACCGCCTGCACGTCACCCCGTCGACGGTCACCGCTCGCCTCCAGACCCTCGAACGCGAGCTCGGCCAGTCGCTGATCAACCGGTCCAAAACCGGGGCCGTGCCGACCGCCGCTGGAACTCGCATCTCCCACAACGTGCAGACGATCGTGGCCCTGTGGGAGCAGGTGCAACGAACGTCCGCGCTGGGCAACGAGATCACCGATCATGTGACGATCGGAAGCGACCCCGACCTGTGGATCGGCCACGGGGAGCGACTCATGACCGGCCTGGGCGTCGCCGACCTCCATGTCGCTCGGACCGTTCGGCACGGGTCAGCCGAGCAACTCGCAGCATGGCAACGCGACGGACGCATCGATCTCTCGCTCACGTACGCGCCATCGCCCCGGGCCGACCACACGGTCTGGAGCCTCCAGCCCGACCAGTTGGTCTTGGTTGCCGATCACCCCGACCGTCCGACGAGCTTCGATCCCGGCTATGTCTTCGTCGAAGCCGGGCCCGCGTTCGCCCGGGATCACACGGCGACATTCGCCGCCGCCGACATCGCCCGAGTGACCTTTGCCTCCGCCACCGCGGCGCTGACCCATCTTCGCAGCAGCGGCGGATCGGCGTACCTCCCCCATCGCATGGTCGAGCTCGACCTCGAACGCGGGACGCTTCACCGACTCAGCGACGCACCCATCTTCACCCGGCCCGTCTCACTCGTCGCACCGACCAACGCCGACGTGCGGTGGCCATGGTTTGACACGGTGCTCGCCGAGATGGCGGCCCACGCCCCGACATGAGCCGGCGACGGGCTCAGCGGATGGGGTTCTTGTACTCATCGAGATAGGTGATCTGCTCGACCGGTTGGCGCGCCGCCGCCTTGAAGTCGGTGCCGACCGTGTAGGCGACCGGGAGCAGACCGGCCTGGGTCAGGTGCGACGGAATACCGAGCAACGCGGCCGCTTCCTGTTCCAGCCCCAGATGCAGCGTGGTGTAGCAACTGCCCAGGCCGCGACTTCGCAGGGCAAGCTGGAAGCTCCACATCGCGGGAATGATCGACCCCATCAGACCTGCGGCGGCGTTGGTGAGATTGGCGCCCCCCGGGGCGTCGTCGGCTTCTTCCAGGCGGCCGATGATCAGGGGAATCACCATCAGCGGGACCCGTTCCAGGTTCTGGGCCAGATAGTTGGCTGAGTCCATCACTCGGCCGCTCTGTGTTTCGGTGGGTGTCGTCTCGGCCGCAGCCGCGAGATAGTCCCCGCCGGCGCGCCGATAGATGTCGGCCAAACCGGCCTTCTTCGCGGGGTCCCGAACGACCATCCACCGCCAGCCCTGCCGGTTGGAACCCGTCGGCGCTTGGATCGCGAGTTGCAGACACTCGAGAACGATGTCGGTGGGAACGTCTCGTTCGAGATCGAGCCGTTTGCGAACCGCGCGGGTTGTCGAGAGCAGCGCATCGGTGTGGGCGAGGTCGAAGTCCATGGGCCATGCTCGCATGCTGAGCTCGACGCGATGGAACCAACGAGGCAAAGCCGGTGGTCAGCGGCCGTAGCGCACCTGCACGTGACGGCGGCGCTGGGCCCGTTGCTGACTGCGAGTTGCGGTGTCGACCAGCATCGAGCCGAAACCGGGAATCGCATCTGCGAGTTGGCGGCGCGACACCAGCCGGGCGGTGGGCGCCGACCGATCGTCGGGTCGCGATTCGAGACCGTCGTAGCGAAGGTGGACGACCCCTCGTCGAACATCGACGGGATCGAGCCAGTTGACGTACCCGGGGTCGTCGAGACTGACCACGAGATACCGGTGGCCGTCGGGTGCTGCCGCCTGGGCGCCGCTGATGCTCGACGTGGCGTTGGCATACTCGAGCGAGCCAAACCAGAGATCGGCGAGCTGCGCTCCCTCATACGGTGCACCGGTTGGAGGCATGTCGATGACGAGCGCGTCCTCGGGTGCGAGGTCATAGTGCCCAACGGAGATCCATCGACCGACCACACCGGCGTTTGCTCCCGGGGTCATCAAGGGGCTGAGCGTGTTGGGCTCGAGGACGGCCATGATCCCCTGCTCGACGAGCGCCGGCCAGCATTCGATCGACGCCGCGATGTCGTCACCAGCCGCCCGCCAACGCGCCGCCACGTCGGTCGAGGACTCGGCGGTTCGCCGACTCCCCTCCCAACCGACGCGATCGACATAGACCACTCCCGGTTCACCGTCGCCCCACTGGTCATAGACCTGGCGAATGTTCAGGATCGTGGCGTCTGGCGGATTGACCAGCCCGGGTTCATCGCCCTCGGGGCCCAGCTCGACGGTGAACGTTCCGTCGGATTCGTAGGAGATGGCATCGTCGGCCAGGTAGCCAACCCCGACGTCCTCACCCCCGTATGGCTCACGCGAGTAGAGCTGGAGCTCGATCCGTTGAGCCGACCCCTTCTGGCCCCAAACTCGGTACCGCTCACCGCCTCGGATCGGGGCGAAGAGGTAGCGCTGGTCGGGGTTGTCGCCACCTGTTCGAACCCGGTCGTCGAGGACGCGCGACAGCGGAAAGTCAGCGTCGCGGAGCAGATGTTCCTCGAGTGCCTTGATGACGGTGCGCCCGAGATGCTGGTAGCCCCGAGCGAGACCGGCGGCGTCGTCCATGACGAGCGATGCTGCCACACCCTTCGAACGAGCAGCCCAAGGCGACGGTCGTCACCTAGGTTGGCGCGACGATGCCAGCTCCACTGCGCGCCCACCGCCACATCGGTTCGATCGACCTTGCGGCGTCCCTGCGGTGGCCAGCGATCTTGCCGCACGACCCGTCGGTCGAGCTCACCGCGACGACGTTTCGTCGAGCGACATGGACACCCGACGGGCCCGCAGAGATTCATCTTCAGTGGGCCGAAGGCTCCGTCGCGGCGGCCGGGTGGGGCGATGGGGCGGCGTGGCTGCTCGATCGGCTGGACGGACTCGTCGGGCTCGAGGATGACGTCTCGACGTTCGCCCCGATCGAGCCACGGCTCGACCGTCTCTGGCGGGCCCATCGCCACCAGCGGATGACGGCGACCGGCACCCTGTGGCACGACATCGCGGGCCTGATCCTTCAACAGCGGGTGCGCTTCGTCGATGCGGCCGCGAGTTGGCGGCGGATGCTGCAGGCGTGGGGCGATCCGGGGCCCGGACCCAGCGAATTGCTGCTTCCACCGGACCCCGCCCAGCTCGCTCAGCGTAGCTATACCGAACTCCACCAGTTCGGTATCGAGCGCTCGAGAGCGCAGATCCTGGTGAACACGGCGAGGTCAGTGCCTCGCTTGGTCGGCCGGGTGGACGAACCGTGGGCGGACTTCGCGCCCCGGCTCGCTTCGCTACGCGGCATCGGCCCCTGGACACGTGCCGGGGTCGAGTCGCTCACCTTCGGATCGGCTGACGCCGTGCTGGTCGGCGACATCGGTGCGCCCACATCGGTCGCCTGGTTCTTCGCTCGCGAACGCCGCGCGGACGACACACGCATGCTCGAGCTGCTGGAGCCGTATCGACCTCATCGCTTCCGGGTCCTCCAGCTCATCTTGTCGAGCGGCGACGGTCCCCCTCGGCGCCATCATCGTCTGGCCAGAAATCCAATCGAACGCCGCTGACCATCACTCGCGCAATCGAGCGAGGGCCGATTCAACCGCGCCGACGTAGCCCCCGCCGAACTTGATCGCGTGGACGATGAGGGGTGCCAGCTGATGCAGATCGATCCGCTGCTCCCAACCGTCGGCCAGGGGGTGACGCTGACGGTACGCAGCGAAGGCTGCGTCGCCGAACCCGCCGAACAGACGCATCATCGCCAGATCGAACTCGCGATGCCCACCATGCGCGGCAGGGTCGATCAGCCAGCTCCGGCCGGCCCGATCGAGGAGCCGGTTGCCAGCCCAGAGGTCACCGTGGAGGCGCGCAGGAGGCTCCCCTGTCCCACCGAACTCCTCGATCTGTCCGGCCACCGTCTCGATCGATGCGAGCACCGGCGAGGGGAGCGCGCCTCGGTCGGCGGCGCAACGGGCGAGGGGCACCAAGCGTTGCTCGACGTAGAACGACGCCCAGTCGGCGGTCGGGTCGTTCGGGAGCGCAAGGCTGCCGGTCGTGCGCCGATCCTCGCGTCCAAAGCACGGTGCGCCGACGGCGTGGAGTCGAGCGAGGGCATCGCCGAACGCGGCTTCGGTCGCGTGCGATCGGCTACCGCCGGGCTGTACCCAGGACAACACCAGGCAGGCCGGGTCATCGTCGGCTACGAGCAGGACGTCCGGAACGGCGATCGCGCCGGCACGGTCGAGCCAACGCAGGCCCGCGGCCTCGGTCGTGAAGAACCCAGGTGGCGGGTCCCGATGGGTCTTTGCGAACACGCGCCGTCCGTCGGTGAGATCGACGATGAACGCCTGAGCGAAGTCGCCACCACCCTGGGGTTGGACCTGCATGACGTCGCCGAGCCCGGCGAGTCGGTCACGCAGACCGGGATCCATGGTCAATCTTCGAACAGTTCAGGCGGGAACCCACCGCGGCTGAGAGGGCTCCATCGAGTTGGTGTGATGGCGATCAGACTCTTTCCCTGGTCGATCATCGCCTGCCGATATTCGTCCCAGTCCGAGTGTTCGCCGCTGATGCAGCGGAAGTACTCGACGAAATCGTCGAGCCCGTCCGGCGCATCGACGACCTCAGCCGTCCCGTCGACCTGCAGCCAGGCATCGTCGAAGGCCTCCCCCATCACCAGCACCGACACTGCTGCATTGCGCCGAGCGTTCTTCACCTTGACGCGGCTCGGATAGCTGGTGATGAGCAGTCGCTGGTCGGGCGCCATGCCCCCCGTGACCAAGCTCATCTGGGGGCGACCATCTCGGCGGGTCGTGGCCAACACCCACCGGTGCTTTCCGGCGACATGGCCACGCAGCTCCTCGGGGTCGACGTCGAGATCGCTGGCCTTGTACTGGGCCCGGCGATCATCGTTCGCGATCTTCTTCACGGTGCACTCCTGTCAGTCTCTTGCTGCGCTGCTCGCATGGCCTGCCAGACCCGCATCGGCTTGACCGGGATGTCGATGTGGCGGACCCCGAGGTGTTGAAGGGCGTCGACGACCGCGTTCTGCACGGCCGGGGTGGATCCGATCGTGCCCGCTTCACCGATGCCTTTCACCCCGAGGGGGTTGCGATCGGTTGGCGTTTCCATTGCGATGCGTTCAAAGCTCGGGAACTCCGATGCCGCGGGGATGGCATAGTCCATGAAATTGCCGGTCTGTGGGTTGCCCCACTCGTCGTAGATGAACTCCTCCATCAGCGCCTGACCCACGCCGCCGGCGACACCTCCATGGACTTGGCCGTCGACGATCGTCGGGTTCACGATGATGCCGGCATCGTCGCATGCGACGTGGCGAACGAGCGTGACCTCGCCGATGTCGCGATCGATCTCGACGACGGACAGGTGGACGCCGAAGGGGAACGTCGCCGCTGGCGGTTGGAAGTCGTTCTCGGCTGCGAGAGGTGCTCCTGCCGCGGCGGCACGCTCGCCGACCTCCGCCCACCCCACCGACACCGATGGTGAGCCGGTCACGCCGAAGGTGCCGCGGTCGGCATCGAGCGTGATGTCAGCCGGATTGGCCTCGAGCAGGTCAGCGGCCACCTCCTTGGCTGCCTCGACGACCGTTTTGGTGGCTTCCCAGATCGCCGTCCCGCCGACCTGCAGGGACCGCGAGCCCCCGGTGCCACCGCCCCGTTTCACCTCGTCGGTATCACCGTGGCGAACCTCGATCCGGTCGATCGGGATACCGGTCAGCTCGCTGGTGAGCTGTGCGAACGTGGTGTAGTGGCCCTGGCCGTGCGCCGACGATCCGGTGAGAAGCAGAGCGGAACCGTCCGGTCGGATTTCGCAGCTGCCGAACTCGGGCGCACCCATCGGGTTGGTGATCTCCACATACGCCGACCAGCCGATCCCCAACAGGGGGCGTGCCCGATCCGCTCGCCTCGCTGCTTGTTCGGCCCGAAGGGCATCGACGTCGACCGCTGCGAGCACCTTGTCGAGCGCCGCTTCGTAGTCGCCCGTGTCCATGTCGGCGCCGGTTGGCGTCTTGACCGGGAAGGCGTCGGCCGGCAGGAAGTTCCGGCGCCGAAGTTCGGCGGGATCCATACCGATCTCGGCGGCGAAGACATCCATGATCCGCTCGATCGCGAGGGTCGCTTCC
>JBCCYT010000166.1:0-9437 GCA_039188975.1 Actinomycetota bacterium | reverse complement strand
GTCGCGGATCGCTTCTTCGATTTCGGCTTTGGTGTTCATGACGAACGGGCCGTAGCGAGCGATGGGTTCGCCGATGGGCTGCCCGGTGAGAACGAAGGCATCGACGGCCGATTCGGTCCCGGCGGTGATCACCATCTCGCCGGCGACTCGGTCGAAGACGACGAGATCCTGCGCACCAGCGGTGTGGTCGTTGGCCAGCTCGACGGTGCCGCCGTAGACGTAGATCGCCGCAACGTGCCCGTCGTCCACCGAGATCGGCACGGTCACTCCCGGTTCGAGGTGTAGTCGGGCGACCCCGATCGGTGTGTGGGTGCGGGCGGGACCGGTAACGCCGAAGAACGACCCGGCGACGACGACCGCACGCCAGCCGTCGCCCGCCACCTCGGCGAGCTCCTCGGCGGGCAGGGCTTGATAGGCGGGCTGGGTGCGACGGTGCTCTGCGGGAAGGTTGACCCACAGCTGCAACCCGTGTCCGACGCCGCCCTCAGCTCGGATTCGATCGCTCGGCATTTCACTGTGCACGATGCCGTCGCCGGCGGTCATCCACTGGACGTCACCGGGGCCGATGATGCCATGGTTGCCGGCGGAGTCGCGATGCTCGGCCTCGCCTTGCAAGACATAGGTGACGGTCTCAAAACCTCGATGAGGGTGGGCGGGGGCACCGACCGGGTCACTCCCGGGCGCGTGATGCTTGGGCGCCATCTCATCGAGAAGCAGGAACGGATCGAGATCCATTCGTGCTGGGCCGGGGAAGGGCCGGAACACCTCGAATCCGCCGCCTTCGATCTGGCGACTGGCGGTGATGATCTCGGTGACGGCCTTGGTGTGGCCAGCCTGGGTGGGGGGCACTGGTGTGGGGGGCACGGGCAGCTCCTGAGAAACTTGACGAGGCAAGTATTTACTTGCCTCGTCAAGTTACCTCCATTTGCTTGACCTGTCAACCGATACCCTGCGGACATGACCCAGGCCAATCCACCATGGCTCGATGAAACCGAAGCCGAGGCGTGGCGGGCGTTCCTGGCCGTCGTCAACCGGGTGTTTCCCGAGATCGAACGCACCCTTCGAGAACACGATCTGCTCGGCGTGCACTACACCGTGCTCGTTGCGTTGTCCGAAGCTCCGGAACGAACCCTGCGTCTCAGCGAACTGGCCGAGGCCGCCAACTGTTCACTCAGCCGATTGAGTCACCGGATCCGAACCCTGGTCGAACGCGGTGATGTGGAGATCGCCGCCGATCCCGACGATGGCCGAGCCAAGAACGCAACACTCACGCGCACGGGGCTCGAGCGACTCGAGGTGGCGGCACCCGAGCATGTGGCCGACGTGCGCCGGCTCGTCTTCGACCGCCTCTCCACCGCCCAGACGGCCGCACTCGCCGACGCCCTGACGACGATCGCTGATGGCCTCTACGACGATCCCCGACTGCTCAACCCGAGAGGCTGAGTCAGGCCCGCCACCGCCCTGAATTGTGGAGCGACGAGTCAGGCGACATCATCTCGACGATGACCGAGATCGACGAGACGATCGAGGCCCTTCGCCGAGCTGGGTTCGATTGCCCGGATGAATCACTTGCTCGGCTTGCTGCCTCGGCCCGCCCTACATCCCTTCCGAACGGGGACTACCTCTTTCACAAGGGCGATCCGTCCCGGTCGCTGTTCGTCGTGGTGTCCGGGCAACTCGACGCCGTCAGCACATCGTACGAAGGCCAAGACCTGGTGTTTTCGCGACTCGGGCCCGACACCGTGATCGGCGAACTCACCGTGATCGACGGGTCACCCCGCACCGCATCGATCCGAGCGGCGTCAGCGGCGACCGTCATCTCGTTCGACCGGCAAGCGTTTCTCGAAACCGCTCGGGCCGACGGCGCCGTCGGGCTCGCCCTTGCTGCACTGTGCGCTCGCGCTGCCCACCGGCTCTCCGGGTGGGCCGAAGGTGCTTCGTTCTCCGACACGTCCGTCCGTCTCGTTCGGCTGCTGCTCGAGATCGCCCCCGACGATGCAACAGGTCCGGTCACGATCAGGGCCACCCAGCAATCACTCGCGGACCAGCTCGGGCTCACGCGAGAATCGGTGAACAAGGCGCTGAACAACCTGGCCCACGACGAGTTCGTTGCGCTCGGTCGGGGCACGGTCACGATCAACGACGTCGACGCCGCCTCCATGCTCTTGATCTGACCTGATCGTCGCTGTTGTGTGAGCCAGCTCACAGACCGGCGACCCGGTGCTCCCGCAAGCTCGCTTCTGTCGGCACATCGCCGACGGCGACAACAGGAGCGATCGAGATGACCACCGAACACCACCGCAACGACTTTGTGCCCGCCGATGCAGCAACCAACCGTCCCGCCCGACGAGGACGAATCGGGGTCGCAACGGCCGCAATCGCGATCATCGCAACGTCGATCGTGGGGGTGACAGCGCTCACTTCGATGGCGCCGGCCGACGCACCCATCGAAGCAGCCGTGGCGATCCCCGCAGAACCGGAAACCCGTATAGAGCCGGAGATCCCGACCGAAGCCGCCCCCGCCGGACCAGCTCCAACCGCCAAGCCGAGCGCCGAAGCGCAGCAGCCCGTCCCCGCGCCGATCCCGGCAGCGCCTGCCGAGGCACCAGCCGCGACCGGAAGCGCCCCGATCACCCCGGTCCCCGCCCCGGCCGAACCATCGACGCCCGTCGCTCCCACGCCCGAGACGGGAGACGCACCGATCCCGCCGGCACCTGCACCTGCCGATCCGCCGCCCACCGATGCGGCGCCCGACGTCCCGCCCCCGCCGGCTCCCGAGGCGCCGGAAGCGCCCGAGACACCCGAGACACCCGAGACACCCGAGACACCCGAGACACCCGAGCAGGATGCCGGCACCGTCGGTGAACCGGCGGGACCAACCATCGTCGTCATCGATCAGACCGGTGACGATGAGCCCGCCCCCGAACCGGAGTTCACCGAGGACTGCATCACCACCTCCGATGCTGTGCTGCCGTGCATCTCGGTGCTTCGGCAGAACGGGACCGTGATCGATGTCGGAAGCGCCACCAACCACCAGTGGATCCAACTGCTCGCCGACTGCTTCGCCGTCGGCAACCACGCTGACGAACACTGCACCGTGATCGATCTGGCTTTCGGCGCCGGCACGGTCGACGGCGAGGTCGCTGAGCTGAAGGCGATGACGGTGGAACAGCTCGCCGACGAGTGCGACGAAGGCGGCCTGGACAGTCTGGTTCATTGCCCAGAGCTCGAGCGACGGACCAAGCCGTGAACCGACGTGTGGCAGGCTTGCGAGCGTGAGTGAACCATCGACGATGCGGACGGTCAGCGGCGCCCCCGACCACGATGTGCAAGTGGCCCGGGTTCGTCAGTTCGTCATCGGTGACATCTCGGCTGCCGTCGCCGGTTTGGTCCTGCTCACCGTCTTCTACGCCGTGTGGCGTCCGGCGTGGGTGCTGCCCGTCCAAGGTTCGGTCGTCGTGGCGATCAGTGCGCTGTTCTATGCCTTGGTCCTGTTGCGCCAGCAACGCCTGACCGCTGCTGTGGTCGCCATCGCGGCGAGCTTCTGGTTCGTGATCCCGACGATCACCTTCATCTTGCCCACCGCGTTCGTGGCGTGTTCGTTGGGAACGGTCTGGCCCGTCTTGCTCTCGACCCCCTACGTCGACGGACCGATGCTGGCTCGGCTGTCGATGGTGACGGCGCCGATCACGGTGCTGTCGATCGCGCTGTCGTTTCGAGCAGACCCGTACGGGGTCGAGGACACACTCGGTACGACGGTGATGAACATCTCGCTGATCGGCATCGGCACCGTCTTCATCGGGCTCACGTTGCTGATGATCTGGGCGTACAACAGCCGCCTCCAGGAAACCTTGGATGGGCTCGCTCGCACGAACGAGGAACTGGCCGGATCGGAGCGCACCCTCGAACGCAAGGTGGAAACCCGCACCCACGAACTCGCAACCGCGACGGCGTACCTGACCGCCGTCATCGATGGGCTCGGCCAGGGGCTGTTGACCCTCGACATGCACGGTCAGGTCCAGCAGACCAACGAGGCGTTGGCTGCGATGTTCACCGGACGGTTTGCCACGATCGATGATGTCCCACCCGACCTGCGTTCGGTGATCGACGGCGCCCGAGAACTCACGGAGCACGATGCTCAGGCCGGGTTCGTGACGCTCGCTGATGATCGGATGGGGAAAGCGACCGCCACACCGATCAGTGCAGATGGGCAAACGGTTGGCACAGTCGTGATCGTCGACGACGTCACGCGCGAGCGCGAGGTGGATCGAATGAAGACCGACTTCATCTCGACCGTGTCGCACGAACTTCGGACCCCGCTGACGTCGGTGCTTGGGTTCACGAAGATCATCCAGCGTCGACTCGAGGACCGGGTCTATCCCCACGCCGATCGCTCCGATCCGAAAGTCGACAAGGCGATCGGGCAGGTCGACGACAACCTCGAGATCATCTTGTCGGAGGGTGAACGCCTGACGAGCTTGATCAACACGGTGCTCGACATCTCCAAGATGGAAGCCGGCGAAGTCGAATGGGCCGACGAATCGGTCGACATCGACGAGGTCATCGACACCGCCATCAGAGCGACCGCAGGGTTGTTCACCGGCGAGGACGTCACCGTGCACGTCGAGGTCGAGCCAGGTTTGCCGCCGGTTCGAGGCGACCGGGAACGGCTCGTGCAGGTGATGGTCAACCTGTTGTCCAACGCCCAGAAGTTCACCGATCATGGCTCGGTCGAGGTCCGTGCCGCACTGGACGGTGACGCGATCCAGATCGATGTCGCCGACACCGGTATCGGTGTTGCTGCGGCCGATCTTCCCGACCTGTTCGAGCGGTTCCGCCAGGTTGGCGAGAACCTCACCGACCGGCCGGTCGGTACGGGTCTCGGCCTGCCGATCTGCCGCGAGATCGTCGAGCACCACGGCGGCATGATCGACGCGACGAGCCAACTCGGTTCGGGCACGACGTTCACCGTCCGCCTCCCGTCGGAGGCAACGACGGGTGATGCCTGGGCGACACTTGCGGAAGGTGATGTGCTCGTCGTCGATGACGACCCGTCGATCCGCACCCTGTTGCGCGACATCTTCGTTGGCGCCGGCTATTCGGTCTCCGTGGCGGTCGACGGGAACGATGCGTTGCGGATGGCGGCAACCGCCCGGCCGAGCCTCATCACGCTCGACCTGCTCATGCCGGGCCTGTCGGGCATCGAGACAGCGGTCGCACTGCGGCAGCAACCGGCGCTCACGGATGTGCCGCTGATGGTGATCAGTGTCCTCGACGAACGTGAATCGGCCCCGGCCCATGCCGACGCCCATTTGACGAAACCGATCGACCACGATCTGCTCGTGGCCACAGCAGCCGAGTTGATGACGTCGCCGGATGTCGTCGTGCTCGGCGCGTCGAGCGATGTCATCGATGCGGTGACCGACACCTTGACGCACCACGGTTACGAGACAGCAGGCAACGACGGCGAGCACCCCATACGGTTCCGGCGAGCCAAACGGGGCAACGAGGAGAGCGACGCATGACGAAGAAGATCTTGATCGTCGACGACGAGGTTCACATCCGCACGCTGCTCGAGCAGACCCTCGAAGATCTCGAAGACGACGGGGTCGAGATCCTCACCGGAGCGAACGGGCATGAAGGCCTCGAAATCGTGCGAGCCGAGCGTCCTGACGTGGTCTTTCTCGACGTGATGATGCCCAAGCTCAGCGGGTTCGACGTGTGCGAAGCGATCAAGAACGACCAGTCGACTGCGGCGACGTTCGTCGTGATGCTCACCGCAAAAGGACAGCAGGCCGATCGGGCCCAGGGCGAGGCGCTCGGTGCGGACGTCTTTGCCACCAAGCCGTTCGACCCCGACGCCATGGTCGACATCGCACGGAAGGCGCTCGGCCTCGCCTGAGGGTCAGCGACCCAGCAACGGCTTGGCGTCCCAGACGCCAGGCACACCCTTGAGTTCGAACGAGCGGGTCACGCCGAAGTCGGCGGCGGGCCGATCGACAAGCGATGTTGTGACGGCGGAGGTCAGAATCTCGCCGGCTTCGCTGACCCCGAGAAGCCGAGCGGCGATGTTGACCGTGAGGCCACTGATCGTCACGGCGCCTCGAAGTTCGACCTCTCCGGTGTGGAGCCCCGCCCGCATCTGCAACCCCATCGATTCGATGGCGGCGCGAAGATCAACGAGACACCCAAGCGCCCGCGTCGGCGAGTCGAACCAACCGAACACGCCGTCGCCGGTGAACTCCACGAGCGTGCCGCCCCATCGTTCGATCGAGGTCCGCACGTGGTCGTTGTGGGCCACGATGATCTTGGCCCACGCGGCATCGCCGAGGCGGGCCTGCGTTGCCGTCGAATCGACCAAATCGGTGAAGATCACGGTGGCGAGAATCCGGGTGGTTGCCATGTCGAGTTCGCTGCGGAGCTGCTCGACCGTCGACTCGAGCTCTCGGCTTCGCCGATCCGCGTCGTCGAGTTGGCGACGGTGAGCTGCGGCGCGAAGCAGCGCCGGAGTTGCGATGGCGACGATCGTGCTCAGCAGGCTGGCGTCCGCGGCGGTGTACTCAGTCGGCCGGACGGTGCGGATGAGCGCAAAGCCACTCTCGTAGGGAACTGCACAGAGCATCTGCCACTCGTCGTCGACCCCCACGATCACGGCATCGTCGAGTTCGACCGTCGGCAGGCTGATGTCGGAACGGTCACCGACGGAGCACACCAGCTCCCCGTCGGCGGCGTGCAGCGAAACCGATGAATCACCCAGCGCTCGAGCGGTCTCGCCGACGAGGTGCTCGACGATCTCGGCCGGGTCTTCCGGGGCGGCGAGCACCTCAGTGAGTTCGACGAGGATCCGCATCCGGCGGTACAGCATCAGCACCTCGTCGGCGAGCGCTCGGCGGTCGAGCGCAGCGTCGATCGCCATGCCGACGATGGGCGCCACGACCTCGGCGGTCGGACCGAAGACACGAGCGACGAGGTCAGGACCGTGGCGCACATCGACCGGATCCGTGTGGCGGCCATCGAGCTCGCCCGCAGCCAAGAACGGCTCGCCTTCGGGCCCTTCGATGCGTACCCCCTCACCCGTGGACACAACGACCGCAGCGACGGCGGTGTCGAGCGGCCCGCCGTTGACGAAGAGCTTTCGGATGCGGCGGGGAGGCGTCACTGACCGTCGGGTCTAGCAGCGACCGATCAGAAATCTCAAAGATTCCTGCGTTGTGTGAAGCCGCTCACAGAACCGAAGGGTCGGTTTCCCGCACAGTGCAAACACACCGGGAACACGCCCGGCAGCGAGAAAGCGAACAGCGATGCACTCCACCAACACCAACACCAACAAGACCTCGAGCCGCTGGGCGATCGCCGCCGGTGCGCTCGCCATCGTGCTCGGTGCCTGCGGTGCCGGCCAAACCAGCAGCACCGAGGCCGAAGCCCAGCCCACCCCCGCCGTCGTCGCCGACGACACCAACAACGCTTCGATCGAAACCCCCGCACCGGCCGAAACAGCCGCTCTCGCCCCGGTTCCAGCAAACCCGGCGGAAGAGCCAGCGCCCTCGGCATCAGGCCAGAGCCCGGTCGCTCCCGCACCGGCCCCTGCGGCTGCGCAGGAAGGCGTCGATGAGGAGAATCACAACGATGGCCAGATGAGCATGGGTGAGAACGAGTGCTACGGCATCGAATACCCGTCGGCAGAGTGGATCACGATCATCCACACCTTGGAAACCCTCGACGGGGCGACGGTCCCTGTCTACACCGAGCCCGGCCATGATGCCCCGATCGCGGCTTCGTTCCCGGGTGAAACCCAGCTGAACGTCCTGCCCCACAGCGCCGACTCGTGCTTCTTCGATGGCGCCGGTGAAATCTGGTGGGCCGTGTGGGTCAGCCAGACCGAGTCCGGCTGGATCAACCGCTCCGTCGTGATCGATGGCAGTGAAGACCCGGACTTCGCCGAAGACCATGTCGATCAGCCGATCGATGAGGATGGGGCCGACGACGGCACGTGGGAAGACGAAGAAGACGCCAGCTACGACTGCTTCTTCCTCAACAGCCGCCCGGGTGACTGTGTGGTCGTGATCTACAGCAACGAAGGCATGTTCGTCGACAGCACCCCGACCGCCGAGTGGGTGCAGTGGGCTCACCTCGAGTGCTTCTACCAGGGCAACACCGGAGCCTGCGATGTCCTCAACGCTCTCGACTACGACCCGGTCAACGAGTTGACGATGACCCCGACGGAGTTCCTCCAGGCCGACTGCGCCGAGCTCCCCGCCGGCAGTGTCGAAGCCGCCCTCGCCTGCGCTGAACTCGCCACCCGCAGCTGAGACCGAACGAACCCCCATTCGCATCGCTGAACCAGAGCGGTCCCACCCGATCAGGTGGGGCCGCTCTGGTTGTTTTCGTGCTTCTCGGCTGGCTCCGATCAGCGGACCTGGGTCACGAGCTTTGCGATGACCCGTTGCATCATGGCTCGGGCCACCATCGGCCCAGCGTTCTGGTTCTGACCCGTGACCAGATCCCCGTCCACGACGTAGTGGTTGGCGAGGGCATCTCGCCGCTTTCCGGTGACCGATTCGAACGCAGCACCGGCGGCGCGCAGCTCACGTTCGGGGTGCTGCGGCGTGTGGGAAATGCCGAGTTGCTCGACCTGGAGATCGGTGACCGCGGTGAGCCGGCGACCGGCGACGAACGGGGAGCCGTCGGGATTCTTGGCCTTGAGTAGCGCGAGCGGGCCGTGGCAGATCCCGCCGATGACCGCATTGTTGGCGATGGCCGCCGTCGCTTGCTCGCCCACCGCATCCGACGTGCCCAGGTCCCAGGCTGCCCCCCACCCGCCGGCGAAGTACACGATGTCGTACTGGGTCATGTCGAGATCGCCGATCGCCAACGAATCGACACATGCCGCTTGCAGTTCCGAGTCGGCGAGATACCGGTCGTCCTCGTCGGTTCGAATCGGTGGACGAAACGAGATCGGGTCGAACGGGATGTCTCCGCCTCGCGGCGATGCGACGTCGACGATCATGCCGGCGTCGAGAAAGGCGTAGTACGGCACCGTCAGCTCCGAACCGAACACGCCGGTGGCCTTCCCCGGCTTGAGCGTCCCGTGATTGGTGGCGACGACCAGGGCCCGCCGGCCCGCGACCGCCGAGAGGTCAACGTCGACCACATCGTCATCGGGGTGCATGCCGGCCCGTTGCAGCGCTTTGCGAAGGCCCAGCGCCGGGCGAGGCGGTCGCTTCTTCTTCGGTGTGGCGCGATCTGGTCGAGCGGCATAGGGCCACGGCTGGTTTCGGGCAGGAACCCGTTCGGCGCGGGTCTCGGTCAGCCGGGCTTGAAGCGCCGCAAGCGTCGTTGCGTGGGCCGGGTCGGTGGCCAGGTTGACCGCTTCGATCGGGTCAGCGTCGAGGTCGTACAGCTCCCACTGATCGGGGATTGGCTCGGTCCGGTACGCC
>JBCCYT010000165.1:0-9580 GCA_039188975.1 Actinomycetota bacterium | reverse complement strand
TCGCGCTCGATGATGGCGGCGATGGCCTGATCCGGACCCGATTGCGCGGCGGCGACGAAGAGGTCGTGCACGACACCGGATGCCGCACCATGCAGGGGCCCCGAGACGGCACCGAGACCAGCCAGCAACACGGCATGGGGGGCGGCCCGGGTCGATGCGGCCAGCCGCGCCGCAAGGGTGGACGTGGCCATCCCGTGATCGGCGAGGAGCACGAGCGCAAGGTCGAGCAGGTCAGCGGCGGACGAGTCATCGGCGGTCAGGCGCGACCAGAGTCGATCGGCGATCCGCTCGCCGCCGGGTCGGCCTGACGACGCCAAGACGTCGACGATCGTGGGGAGCAGGACGCGTCCGCTATTGATGACGCCATGGGCGGACCGGTCAGCCCGAAACGGGTCCGCTGCCGCGGTCGCAACGACGGCGGCCATCATTCGATCGCTGGGCGTGGCGGTCGGTCCGAGCGCGTCGATCGCCGGTCCTGCGGCGGCTGCCACCCGAGGGCTGGGCGGCCATGGGTCGCCCGAGCCGAGGGACCCAGTCCACAACAGTTCGGCGACCGCTTCGAAGCCGGCTGCCGTCGCCGCCAACTCATCGATGGGGTGACCCCGGTAGGCGACCGATCCGTCGAGGACCTCGGTGATCGCCGACGCGATCGGCACCTCCAGACGGCCGGGCTGTTTGTCGTTCTTCTTGCGACGGAGCCGATCGATCTCGGCCGGGTCGAACGTCGACGTCTTGCCGTCGAGGTGTCGTTCTGATGTGAGGAGTCCGCGACTCACGTAGGCATAGATCGTTTCGCGCTTCACCCCGAGGCGGCTGGCGGCTTCGGCGGCAGAGATCCTCCTCACATTGATGCGATCAACGTTGATTCAGTCAAGGTTGTCAATGTATCGGCCAGTGCGCACGGTGGGAGCCATGACCGAACCCCAGATCGCCCCTCCCGGCCTCAAGGGCCTCGCCGTCGCCGACACCGTCCTCGGCGACGTCCGTGGCCACGAAGGTTTCTTTCATTACCGGCACTACGACGCCGCCGAACTCGCCGCCCACCGCTCGCTCGAGGACGTGTGGACCTTGCAGATCGACGGTGAGCTTCCTCCCGTCGTTCCCGTCATCGACGCGGCGGGGGAGCGTGCCGTTCCCGCCCCGGTCGACGAGTTGATCGACGCCGCCGCCCGATGCCTCCTCGATCCGATGAACACGCTCCGGGTCGGCATCCTCGGCGTCGGCGACAACGAACGCCGCGGCCCGACCCTCGATCGAACCGAGACCCAGTTGCGGGACGACGCCATCCGGCTCGCCGCAGTCGTGCCGACCATCCTGGCCCGGCATCATCGACGCTCCGCCGGCCTCGAACCGATCGACCCTGACCCGTCCCTCGGTCATGCCGCCGACTATCTGCGGATGTGTACCGGCGCCGTTCCCTCGATCGCGGCCGCCCGGGCCGTCGAGCAGTACCTTGTCGCCACCGTCGACCACGGCTTCAACGCGTCGACGTTCACTGGTCGGGTGGCAGCTTCCACCGGCGCCGACATGGCCGGTTCACTCGTCGCTGCGGTCGGGGCGTTGACCGGCCCGCTGCATGGCGGCGCCCCCAGTCGCTGCATCGAGATGATCGACGAGATCGGATCGCGGGAACGTGCGGCTGGCTGGGTCCGAGCGGCGCTCGACCGGGGCGACAAGATCATGGGCTTCGGCCATGCCGTCTACCGCGCCGAGGACCCACGCGGCGTCGTGCTGCGGGCCGCAGCCGAATCGCTCATCGACGAAGACGAGACGGGCCTCATCGAACGGGCCGTCGGCATCGAAACGGAGATCCTTGGGGTGCTCGCCGACTGGAAGCCCGGGCAGCGAATCGTCACCAACGTCGAGTTCTGGGCCAGCGTGGTCCTCGAACTCGCGGGTCTGCCCCGGGCGATGTTCACCCCGACGTTCTCCGTGAGTCGGTCGATCGGTTGGTCAGCCCACATCATCGAGCAGGTCGGTGTCGGCAAGATCATCCGCCCGAGCGCACGCTACGTCGGGCCCGAACCGGTGGCCGCGGTGGGCTCGAGCTGAGCGCCGAGCGTCATGTGGGCCGAGGGCGCTGACCGCACGCCCCTCTGAGACGTGGCTCGCCGACTCAATCTGACTCCGCAGGGCAGCTCGTCTACCCTCGGGTTCGAAGCGACCGCGGGAGCTGCCATGCCCATCGACGTCGACCTCTGGGATCACGACGCCTTTCAGCGCCAAGAGCATCATGAGCTCCTGGCTCAGCTGCGCGAAACCGACCCCGGTGTGCACTGGGTCGATGAAGGCGATGTCGGACCCGGCTACTGGGCGATCACCCGACAGGCTCACTTTCGCGAAGTGAACCGCCAGGCCGACATCTTCTCGTCGAACGCTCGCGGGACCCAGATGACCGAGCCCGACTTCGACAACCCGATGACCCAAATCATGAACCAGGGTCTGATGATCGAACTCGACGCACCGAAGCACACCCGCTTTCGTCGGATCGTCTCCCGCGGCTTCACCCCGCGCATGATCAAACTGCTGGAGGACTATCTCCAGAATCGCACCGACTCGATCATCGACCGGGTCTGCGAACAGGGTCGGGCCGAGTTTGTCGAAGACCTCTCGTCGGAGCTGCCGCTGCAGGCCATCGCCGAGATGGTCGGTATTCCCATCGAGGACCGGAGCAAGATCTTCGACTGGACCAACCGCATGATCGGTGGCCAAGACCCCGACTTCGCGGCCGACGAGAACGATGCCACGAACGCCGCAACCGAACTGTTCGCATACAGCCGCATGTTGCAGACCGAACGCCGGACCCAACCGGCCGACGACATCATCACCACCTTGCTCTCCGCCGACATCGATGGCGCCGCGCTCAGCGAAGACGAGTTCGACATGTTCTTCTTGTTGCTGTCGGTGGCCGGCAACGAAACGACCCGCAACTCCATCACCCGCGGCATGATGGCGTTCTTCGACTTCCCCGACCAGTGGGCGAAATACTGCAGCGATCCCGAGTACTTCGGTTCCACCATGGTCGACGAAGTTGTTCGCTGGGCGACGCCGGTGCTGCACTTCCGCCGGACGTGCACCCAGGACTACGACCTCGACGGTGTGCACATCAAGGCCGGCGACAAGGTCGTCCTGTGGCACATCGCTGCCAACCGCGACCCGCGGGCGTTCGACGATCCGTGGACCTTCGACATCGAACGCAACCCCAACGATCACGTCGGGTTCGGTGGTGGAGGGCCACACTTCTGTCTCGGTGCGAACCTCGCTCGCATGGAGATCAAACTGATGTTCCGCGAGATCGCCAAGCGGCTGCCGGACATCCGGCTCGACGGTGAAGTCACCTACCTCCGATCGAACTTCATCGGTGGGGTGAAGCAACTGCCCGTTGCGTTCACTCCCACGCCGTCACTCAACACGGTGCCGATGGAGCGGCTTGGTTCTGCAGCTGGCGCCTCGGGCACCGACGGCTACGGCGGCGACGTCACCCGTACCCCCTGAAGCAGAAACCAACGACCAGTGACTGGTCGCATCGATAGCGTGACGCCGTGCTCGCCCGCCACGCCCGGCCCACTGTGGCCACCAGCCTCCAGATCGTCGCCGGGCTGTGGATCTTCGGCACCGGCCTGGCCTTCGTGGTGCGAGGGGCGAACGGGCAGGGCGCGTGGACCGTCTTTCACGATGGGTTGTCGCACCACACACCGCTGTCGATCGGTGGGGCGACGGTCGTGACGGGACTGGTCATTCTCGGGCTCGTAGTGCTGATGCGCGAACCGATCGGCCTCGGCACGGTGCTCAATATTGCGATCATCGGCCCCGCGACCGACACCACCCTGTGGCTCCTCGACGAGCCGAGCAACACGGCGATTCGAGTGGGGTTGACCATCGCGTCGCCGTTCATGATCGCATTCGGCAGCAGCCTCTACCTCGGCGTTCATTGGGGCCCAGGTCCCCGCGACGGCCTCATGACCGGCCTCAACAAGCGGGGAGTGTCGATCCGCGTTGCTCGCTTCGGCATCGAGTTCACGGCCTTTGTGGTCGGGTTTCTGCTCGGCGGTGCGATCGGATGGGGCACGGTGTGGGCCGTCGTGGCGATCGGGCCGGCGGTGCAGTGGATGTTGCCCTGGTTCGATCGGGCACCCGTCACCGCATCAGCTGGCTGAGATGCGGTGGAGCTCGCCGACGAGATCGTTGTACTGACCCGACAGCACGGTGAGGGCGTACAGTCCGCCGAACGCCGTGCCCGCCACGGCGACTCGGCGGTGGGTGACGATGCTGCGGATGGTCGGCCATGCGTGAGGCAACGCGGCAAGCACGATGACTGGGAGCAGCGCTCCAGCGGTGTAGACGATCATCAGTGGTGCGGTCGTGAACGGTTCGCTTTCGGCGTCGTTGAGGATCTTGGCCAACTGTTCGCCGACGCATGGACGCCACAGCCACCCGGCGATCGCGCCGGCGATGACGCCGACCCCAAGGCCAGCGGCGGGAGGGAGTTCATCGGCCCGCCACGCGCCGATGAACATCGCGGCGATCACGACGGCGATCGGCACGACAACCCAGCCGTCGTCTGGGACTGACCAGTAGTTGGCGGCCTTGGCCCACATCAACACCGCCGTTGCGGTGACCGACCCGGCGACGACCCATGCGGCGCGCTGACGGGCTGCGAGTGCGAGGGCAAGTGTCGGCAGGCCGATCACCAGCGTGCACGCCATCGTGATGGCCTCAACCCCTTCGAGGAAGGTCGCCACGGTGTGGCTCACGCCTCGTCGTCGAGCAGACGCTGGATGTTCTCGGCCAACAGGCGGTAGCCGTCGAGACCGTCGCCCCGCTCGTTTTGGCGGATCTGACCGTCGCTGTCGATCAGATACGTGCGGGGCCAGTACCCCCAGCGACCCTCCTGCCAGCGGTGGAAGTTGCGCTTTTCGGTGTCGAGTGCGATGGGCCAGACCACCCCGAGCTCGTCGGCGGCTTCGATGATGTTCGGGATCTCGGCCTCGAACGCGAACTCGGGGGAGTGCACACCGACCACCGCAACGCCCTGGTCCTTGTACTCCTCATGGATCGCGGCGACTGCGTCCAGCGTGTTCTTGCAGTTGCGACAGGCGAACGTCCAGAACTGCACGACGACGACCTCATGGTCGGCTCGGATCTGTTCGAAGTCGGTGTACTCCGTGTTCAACCAGCCATCGAGGCCGGTCAGCGTGTCGACGGTGCCGAGCACGGGGAGCGGTTCGAGCGGCTCCTCGTTGGCGTCTGGTTCGTTGGCGTCTGGTTCGTTGGTCGCTGATTCGTTGGTCTGGGGCTGGTTCGTCTCGGCGCCCGGATCATCCGCGAGCACCACGGCGGCGACATCGATGTCGTCGTCGCGGTTGCCGCCAAGAACGGTGACGGCGATGGCGCCGGCACCGGCGACGATGATGGCGAGGGCGAGGGCGCGACCGAGCTGCATACGGTCCCAACGACGAGAAGCGGCCGATGGTTCCCGGCGAGGGGGTCGGAGTGTCCAGCGGCGGTTGGAAGTCTCGTCGGCGCGTGCCATGGTGGCGCCATGCAGACCCAGATGCTCATCGGCGGTCACTGGTCCAACGGACCCGACCGCATCACCGTCGACAACCCGGCGACTGGTGAGGAAATCGCCGTGGTCGCCGGCGGCGGCCCGGCGGAGGCGACGGCAGCGGTCGACGCGGCGTCGAAGGCGCAGCAGAGCTGGGCGGCGACGGCGCCGCGAGTCCGGTCCGAGGTGTTGCGGTCGTGCTGGCAGATGCTGCTCGATCACACCGACGAGCTGGCGACGCTGATCACACTCGAACACGGCAAGCCGCTCGCCGATGCCAAGGGCGAGATCGGCTACGCCGCTGAGTTCTTTCGATGGAATGCCGAAGAAGCCGTCCGCATCGACGGAATGATCAAGACTGCTCCCGGCGGAGCCGGCAAGATCATCGTGCACCATCCACCCGTCGGGGTCGTTGTGATGGTCACGCCGTGGAACTTCCCGGCGGCAATGATCACCCGCAAGGTTGCGCCGGCGCTCGCGGCCGGGAACGCCTGTGTCATCAAACCGCCGGCGGAGACGCCGCTCACCGCGCTGCGGGTAGCCGAGCTGCTCGAGGCAGCAGGCGTGCCTGCGGGCTTGGTCAATGTCGTGCCGACCAACGACCCGGGCGGCTGGTTCGATGCTGCGACCGAGCACCGGGCGACCCGCATGGTGTCGTTCACGGGATCGACCGCGGTCGGCAAGCTGCTCCTCAAACGATGTGCCGATCGGGTGTTGAAGGTCGGGATGGAACTCGGCGGCAACGCCCCCTTCATCGTGATGGATGATGCCGATGTCGATGCGGCCGTCGAGGGTGCCATGATCGCCAAGATGCGGCATTCGGCCGAGGTGTGCACTGCAGCGAATCGGCTGTTCGTGCATGCGGCGGTCGCCGCGGAGTTCACCGACAAGATGGCGGCTGCGATGGGCGCTTTGCGGGTCGGTGACGGCATGGACGACGGTGTGGCGGTTGGGCCGATGATCAACGCCGACGCGATCACGTCGATCGACGGGCTGGTGCAAGGCGCGATCGCCGATGGGGCGACGACGGCGGTTGGTGGTGCACCGATCGATGGCCCGGGCTTCTTCTACGCGCCAACGGTCCTGGGCGATGTGTCGATGGCGTCCCCGATCACTCGCGAGGAGATCTTCGGGCCGGTGGCGCCCGTGATTTCGTTCACCGACACCGATGAGATGGTCGGCTGGGCGAACGACACCGAGATGGGTCTCGCCGCGTACGTCTATGCAGGCGACGTGGGCCGGGCCATGGGGATCGCCGAACGAATCGAGGCGGGCATGGTCGGCATCAACCGTGGTGCGATGTCGGACCCGGCCGCGCCCTTTGGCGGGATGAAACAGTCGGGGCTTGGGCGTGAAGGCGCTCACGAGGGCATCTTCGAGTTCTGCGAGACGCAGTACATCGCCGCGAGCTGGTAGGCCGTCCGCCGATTGTCGATGCGTCGGTTAGGGCGATCGGACGGTTTCCCTGCAATCCGATAGGCCGACCGGCTCATTGTGATTCACCGCGACTGGTCGAGGGGTCGAAGCCCCTCGTGTGTGGGTTGGAGATGGAGATCTTGGTGACGTTCGGCGATCCCTTGCGGGTCTGATCGCGGTTCTGGTCACGGCGTCATTGCTGAGCACCGTGTCGATGGTGGAGGCGAGCGAACAGTTCGAGGAACCGGTTGGGGCAGAACGGCCGCTCGCCTCGCTCTCGATCGAGACCCCGTTCTGGTCGTCGCAGGTCGCGGACTCGTTGCTCGAAACCTCGGCCTCCATCGAGGCCAACCCGTTCGCCGTCTTGGTGCGGTTTCAGCCAGGAGCCGATGGCGCCGCAGTCGATCGGTTGCTGGCGAGCATCGGCGGGCGGCTGGTTGGCGCCCATGAGGTCGACGCGGATGTTCACATCCATGTCGTCGAGACCTGGGTGGGCAGCGATGCCGCCCTTGCGGTGCTACGAGAGAGCGATCTGGTCGCGGTCGCGGAGCCGGATGCGGTCGTCGCCGCTGCGTCAATCTCGGCTGATCCTGAAGTCGACCGGCAATGGGGCTTGGCTGGGTCGGCGGGCATCGATGTCGTCCCGGCATGGACGGCAGCTTCCGGCGCTGACGATGTCATCGTTGCCGTGGTCGACACGGGGGTTGACGGAACCCATCCTGATCTCGATGGCGTGATGTGGTCGAACTCGGCGGAAGTGCCCGGCAACGGCATCGATGATGACGGGAATGGCTTCGTCGACGATGTGAACGGGTGGGACTTCCTCGACGACGACAACGATGCGTCGGACCCCAACGGACACGGCACCCATGTGGCTGGTGTCATCGCCGCGGAGATCGGCAATGGCACCGGTGTCGCCGGCGTGGCGTCGAACGTGCAGATCATGCCGCTGCGATTCTTGAGCCCGGAGGAAGGCCGGGGCTATGTGTCGGATGCGATCGCCGCAATCGAGTACGCACGATCTCATGGCGCCGAGATCGTCAATGCGTCGTGGGGTGGCCCGGCGCTCAGCTCGGCGCTGTACACCGCGCTCACGGAGTCGTCGGATCTTCTGGTTGTCGCCGCTGCCGGCAATGACGGCAACGACGTCGATGTCCTTCCCGTCTACCCCGCCGCGATTCAGTCGCCAAACGTCTTGAGTGTTGCCGCCCACGGGTCGAACGGCAGCCGATGGGAGCACTCGAACCACGGCCGCACCGGGGTCGACGTGAGTGCCCCCGGTGTTCGAATCGTGTCGACGGCCGATTCGAGTTATGTGTCGATGACCGGAACCTCGATGGCTACGCCCCACGCTGCGGGCGTTGCCGCGTTGGTGAAAGGAATCGACCCCAGCCTGACGCCCGCAGCCATCGTCGACATCATCATGGACTCCGCTCGTTGGGGCGGCGGTGACCTCGCCGATGTCTCCCAGTCGGGCGGGTACCTCGATGCGGGGCGTGCCGCCCGTGCGGCTGACCCCGCCGCTCCGAACGTTTCGATCGTCACCCAGCCATCGTCGGTGGCCTCCGGCACCACCGTGACGTTCACTGCCTCGGCGGGCAACGCCGACGACCTTGCCTCCCAGATCGTCTGGTACGCCGACTCCACCGACGATGGGTACGACGACACCCGCATCGGTGAGGGCCCAACGGTCACGGTGGCCGTCGCCAACCAGGGCCGAATCCGGCTCCGGGCCGAAGTCACCGATCAGTGGGGGCGTTGGAACGTCGACACCGCAGCCTTCGATGTGGTCGATGGGGTGCCACTCGCCCCGCGCGCCGTGTCAGCAACAAGCCGATTCTCATCGCTCGATGTCTCATGGTCTGCGCCGGCCGCCGACGGAAGTTCTCCGGTCACGGGTTACACCGCAACGGCGCAGCCGACTGGGAAGTCATGTCACACCACGGAGCTCAGCTGCGAGATCACTGGCCTGCGCAACGGCGTTGGCTACACGGTGACCGTGGTTGCGCACAACGTCAACGGACCAGGAGCGGCATCAGTCCCGTTCGGGCCGGTGCTCGCGGCGGTGGTTCCTGATGCGCCTCGCTCGGTTGTCGCGGTCGCCGGCGACACTCGGGTTGACGTGTTCTGGGGTGCACCGACCGATGATGGAGGAGCGCCGGTCGAGTCCTACGTCGTGCGGCTCGAGCCGTCGGGCGCAGGGTGTGAGACCAACGGCCGTTCGTGTGCGATCGACGGTCTGGCCAATGGTGTGGCGCAATCGGTGACGGTTCGTGCGATCAACGCGGTCGGGACGGGGCGGGCGGGGTCGGCAGCGGCGGTGACCCCGATCGCGGCGTCAACGACCTGCAACGGTGGCCCGACGCCGAGCTCGTTCGTCGATGTCGGCTCGTCCTATGCGGCAGCCGATGTCGAGTGTCTGCGGGTACTCGGCGTGACGACCGGAACGTCGGCAACGGAGTACTCGCCGAACGCAGTGGTGACCCGGGAGCAGATGGCGGCGTTCTTGAGTCGTCTGTATCGCCAGATCACGGGAGATGCGTGTGATGCGGGTGTGTCGTCGTTCACTGACGTTTCCGCGTCGTCGTACGCCGCTCGCGACGTCGGCTGCCTGGT
>JBCCYT010000164.1:0-9603 GCA_039188975.1 Actinomycetota bacterium | reverse complement strand
GATCTGGGCGGAGACATCCTCGACGGCGAAGATCTCGACGTTGGGGGGAGCGGTGAACGGAAGCGCGAAGCTCACGGTCGTCCATCGGCTCGTCGATGGGAGGCCATGAGGAGCCAGCGTAGGCGCCGGCGATCGACGGGGCGGTTCAGCGGAGCGAGTCGGAGAGCGGGCCGGCGTCTCGCCGGCGCAGCGCGGCGTTCACCCGCTGCCGTTCCTGGTGCTGCTCGACCTGCTTCCCCGCCTGTGGCACGGGGTGCTCGGCGAGGAACGCAGCGACATCCGCGACCATCTCGTCGGTGTCGAGCGAGGTGATGCCCTCGAGCATGCGAGTGATCGAGTTGCTCGGGAACGCCTCGTTGAGTTCGGCCCAGTTTCCTCGGATGAATGCCCACACGTGTTCGCCGACGACAGGGTTGTGCATCGCTCGAGCCAACAGGTACGGGGCGTCTTGGGTGCGGACGTCGCCGGCCACGATCTCTTCGAGGAGCCGGTCGATCAAGGCGATCGAGCGGAAACCGGCGAGGGCTCGCTGGTTCCGGATTTCGGCGACCGGGTCGGTTGCCCCCTTCCACGCTGCATGGATTCGCTCGAAATCGCCGGCACTGCCGTTGGCGGCGATCACCGTGAGGGCGGCGGCCGCGAGTGACGCATCGTCGGCGTCGAGCGCCGCCCGGCAGTCCTCGATGACGGCGGTGTCTGCCCCTGCGATGCCGAGAAGCCGAACCAACGTGGCTCGTAGTTCGCGGGTGCGGTCATCGTCGGTCGGTCCCGGGTCGAAACCGATCGCCTCGAGTGCCGGTCGGGCGATCGATCGAATCCGGGCCTGCATCGGCTCCCGAGCGGTGTCGTCGACGAGGCGTTCGAGGCCGTTGAGCGCGGTTGCCAGGGCTTGCCAGACGTTGAGATCGGACTCGCGGTCAAAGCCATCGCAGAGGCGCAGCAGGTCGACCGGTGAGAGACGACCGGCGACGGTGGCTGCCCAGGCGTCATCCACGATCCCGTGACGCTCGCTCGGGCTCTGGCGGACGAGGCCGCCGCTCAGGAGCATCTCGATCGTGTCGGTATCGACCGATGATCGATAGAACCCGGTGGCCCCGGCGTTGACCGAATCGGGCATCTCGTCTGTGCCGGTCAACAGGATCGACGAATCGGTCAGCAAGACCGAACGGGTGCCGCTTGCGTCTCGGATGCGGAGCGGTACCGACCAGTGCCGGCCGTCGCCGGCGCCCGAGTCGAGGGTGAAGTGCTCCTGGGTCACGCGGAGCCCGTGCGGGGTTTTCTCAGCTCGGACCACCGGATGTCCCCCCTGATAGATCCACTCGTGCATCAGCGAGCGCACCGGCTGCTGGCTGACGTGCTCGAGGGCGTCCCAGAGGTCGCTGGTTTCGGTGTTCGAGTACGAGTGTGTCTTGAGATAGTGCCGGACACCATCTCGAAAGACCTCGGCGCCCAGGTACTGCTCGAGCATTCGCACGACGGACGCACCCTTTTCATAGGTGAGGAGATCGAACATGCCCTCGGCTTCCTCGGGGCTGACGACCGGGAACTCGATCGGTCGAGTTGCCGCCAGTGCGTCGACGTCGAATGCGGCGGAGCGAGCCCGAGCGAAGCTGTCCCACACTCGCCAGTCCGGCCGGTAGGCGTCGCTGCAACTCGTCTCCATGAAGGTCGCGAAGGCTTCGTTGAGCCAGATGCCTTCCCACCACTGCATGGTGACGAGATCGCCGAACCACATATGCGCAAGTTCATGGTTGATGACGTCGGCCGCTCGTTGCAGTTCCGGTTGGGCCGCATCGGCGGGATCGATCAACAACAGGACCTCGCGGAACGTGACGCAGCCGAGGTTCTCCATTGCGCCGAAGGCAAAGTCGGGGATGGCGATCAGATCGACCTTGTCCGACGGGTAGGGGATTGCGTAGTACTCGCTCAGCCACCGCAGAGCATGAACGGCGACGTCGAGGGCGAAGGGGGTGAGGTGGCCTTGACCAGGCCGATGCACGACCCGGATCGGCACGCCGTCGGCCTCGATGGGATCGGTCGCCTCGAGCGGACCGACCACGAACGCCACGAGATAGGTCGACATCACCATGGTCGGGGCGAATCGGATCCGTCGTCTTCCGTCTGGCTCGATCGATTCCTCGACCGGTGCGGTGTTCGCAACCGCAAGATGGTCGGGATCGACGATCAAGGTCGTTTCGAAGGTGGCCTTGTAGGCAGGCTCGTCCCAGCAGGGGAAGCAGCGCCGGGCGTCGGTCGATTGGAATTGGGTCGTTGCGATGGTGTGGGAGGTGCCCTCATCGTCGGTGTAGGCGGAGCGGTAGAAGCCATGGAGCTGATCGTTCAAGATGCCGTCGAAGCGGATTTCGACGGTCGCCGCACCAGCGGGGAGGGGCGCGTCGAAGGCGAGGGTGAGGCGCTCGGTCTCAACGTCGAGCTGAACCGCTGCGTCGCGTGACTCGCCGTCGATACTGACCTGAGCCCGATGAATCGTGAGTTCGATGCTGTTGAGCACGAGTTCCGTGGTCGGTGCGGGGATGTCAACGTCGATCGCCACCTGGCCAGTGAAGGCGAAGGCATCGAGGTCGGGGGTGAGCTCGATGCGGTATGCGCTCGGCGTGGCGGTGATCGGGAGGCGGGGGTCCGCAGCGGTCGTCATCTCGTGAATCTACCGAGCGGCGCTGCTGTCGTCTGGCTGGTTTCCGACACGTGAACGTAAACGAACCGTCACCGGCGCGCCGCACGCGTGCGGTTATCTGATCTCACGGGTTTTCATCCACTCCCCCTGATGAAAGGCGGCCTCGTGACCGACACCTCTCTGGATACGTTCGAAACGACCGACATCGCTGCGTCGTGGGCCGAATGGCCCGACTCTGATCTCGACATCGATGACGACGAGTTCGCGGCGGCGATCGCCCAGGGGAGGGAGCCAGAGCAGGTCGGCTGACGCCGCGCCCGAACGCCACGGCGGCGCTAGGGTGCCCGGGTTGTTCGAGCCCCGGAGGAACCGTGCGCGCCAACCCTGATCTGCCGCTCGACGTCATTGGCGTCGGCAACGCCATCGTCGACGTCATCTCGACCGTGCCCGACGAGTTCTTGGACGAACATGGGCTGATCAAGGGGGCGATGACCCTCATCGACACCGATCGGGCCACCTCGCTGTATGGGGCAATGCCGCCCGGCATCGAAGCATCGGGTGGTTCTGCTGCGAACACCATGGCGGGCGTTGCCAGCCTCGGCGGGCGAGCCGCGTACATCGGAAAGGTGCGCGACGATCAGCTCGGTGAAGTCTTCGCTCACGACACCCGCAACGGTGGTGTCGGATTCGATATCCCGTTTGCGACCGAAGGGGAGCCGACGGCTCGCTCGTTGATCCAGGTCACGCCTGATGGCGAGCGCACGATGAACACGTTTCTCGGCATTTCTGCGTTCCTTCGTCCCTCCGACATCGACGAGGACGCGGTGAGTTCGGCGGCGATCACCTACTGCGAGGGTTACCTGTGGGATCGCGACGAAGCCAAGGACGCGATCCGACACGCCATGGGCGTGGCGTCAGACGCTGGCCGAATCGTCTCGTTGACGCTCAGCGACTCGTTCTGTGTTGACCGTCATCGTGATGAATGGCTCTCCCTTCTCGACGACAAGGTCGATCTGGTGTTCGCGAACGAGGCCGAGGTGTGCTCGATGTTCGAGACCGACGACTTCGACGCCGCCGCCCGGCAGATCGCCTCGATGGTCGAGGTCGCGGCCCTGACCCGGTCCGCTGACGGCTCGGTCGTGATGGCGAGTGGTGAGCGGATCGACTCACCAGCAACACCGGTTGCTCAGGTGGTTGATGCCACCGGTGCCGGCGACTTGTACGCGTCGGGGTTCATGTATGGCCTCTCGATTGGCGCCTCCCTGGAGCGCTGCGCCGAGCTTGGCTCCATTGCGGCGGGTGAGGTGATCACCCACATGGGTGCTCGGCCCCATGTCGAGTTGTCGACCTTGATCTGACCCCCAGCCGGCTCAGCCACGACGGGACGTCATGGTGTGAGCGCTTGACAGGCGGATAATGATCGTTATCATCATGCGACATGGTCACCTCCGCGACCTCCGCATCCTCATCGGGTGAGATCACCGATCGGCTCATCAGCGCAGCCATCGCGGTCTTCACCGAGGGTGGTTTTGAAAAGGCCGGCGTCGCGGCGATCGCCCGTCGAGCCGGCCTCACCACCGGGGCGATCTACAGTCGCTGGGCCGGGAAGCAAGAGCTGTTCCTCGATGCCCTCGACGTTGTCTTCGTCAAGCAAGTTGCGCCGCTGTTGGCCGCGGGGCCCGATTCCAGCGCCGCCGATGTGCTGGAGTCGCTCGGCGCCGATCTGCTCGCACGTGATCACGCCACCGACGCGCTCATTCTCGAGTCGTGGGTCATGGCGCGCCGGGACCCAGCGTTCCGCGAGATTCTCATCGGTCGCCTTCGAGACGAAGAGGGTCACCTTGCGACCCTCGTCGATCACGGCAAAGCATCCGGGCTGATCGACCCATCGTTGTCGACCAGCGCCATCATCACGCTGTGCCAAGCGATCTCTTTCGGCTTCGTCGTGCTCGGATCGATCGAGAAGCCCGTCGCACCAGCCGATGAATGGAATGCCGTGATTCATCGTCTGATCGCCGCCGCCCTTCCCCACACCCCTTCGGCATCGCCCGATGTCGATCCACCACCACCAGGAGACCGGTCATGACCTCAGCCGCAGGCACGAACACAACCGCGGATCAGCCGCGCTTCGGCGACGCCAACAGTGTCGACCGGATCATGGAGATCCACGAAGGCAACCAGAACCCCCACGAGCTGATCCATCTCGTGCAAGACAACGCCGACGCGATCTTCACGTGGAACTACGACAAGGGTGAACGCAAGCGGCTCGACACGCTCTACGAGAAGTCCAAGACCAGCCAGTGGAACGCCACCACCGACCTCGACTGGTCGATCGAGGTCGACCCGTACGAGGCGCTCAATTTGCAAGCAGAGCTCCAGATGGACCCCAGCAACATGGAGGACCCATCCTCACCTCTGTACAAGTGGGGTGACAAGGAGTGGCGCGAGTTCGGGCTGCAGTCGGCGAAGTGGCGTCTGAGCCAGTTCATGCACGGCGAGCAAGGCGCGTTGCTGTGCACTGCGAAGATCGTCGAGACGGTCCCGTGGATCGACGCCAAGTACTACGCCGCCCAGCAGACAGTCGACGAAGCCCGCCACGTCGAAGCCTTCTCTCGCTACCTCAACGAGAAGCTCGAAGGGGGCTATCCAGTCAACCCTCACCTGCGCCTCCTGCTCGATGACATCATCAACGACTCCGAGTGGGACATGACCTACCTCGGAATGCAGATCATGGTCGAAGGCCTCGCGCTGGCTGCGTTCGGCTTCATGCGTGATCTCACCGAGGAACCGCTGCTCAAGAAGATGCTGCGCTACATCATGGCCGACGAGGCTCGTCACGTTGCCTTCGGTGTGTTGAGCCTCCAAGAGGTGTACCAGGACATGACCCACGCGGAGATCCGGCACCGCCAGGAGTTCGCCTTCGAGGCTGCCCTGCGAATGCGGGATCGCTTCTTGCAACAGGAGGTGTGGGAGTACATGGGTGTCGACAGCCGAGTCATGTGCGAACGACTGCTGAACGCGCCCGAAGAAACCAAAGTGTTCCAGCGGATGCTGTTCTCCAAGATCGTTCCGAACTGCCGCAAGCTCGGTCTCCTCGACGCAGGCGACGGCTGGCTGCGTGATCGCTTCACCGAGATCGGGGTGATCGAGTTCGAACACATGCCCGACACCGGCGACGAGTTCATCGACTACGACCTGGAGCAGACAAACTTCGACGAGAAGGCCCAGGAAATGCACGAGTCGGCCGCCGCCACGGCGATGGGGAACGGCGAGAGCTGATCCCCTAGCCTGCCGGCATGGGATACACCTGCTTCGAGATCGAGGAGAGCGAGGGCGTCGCCCACGTCATCCTGTCGCGCCCCGACGAACTGAACACCATGATTCCGGCCTTCTGGTCGGAGCTCCCCGAGATCATCGACGACATGAGCGACTCCGGTCGAGTGCGTTGTGTCGTGATCTCGTCCACCGGCAAGCATTTCAGCGCGGGCATGGATCTCTCGGTCTTCACCGACGGCTCGACGCTCGACGACGACGCCAGCCACGAAGTGGGGCGGCAGCGAGCCAACCTGCGCACCAACGCCATGCACCTGCAACGGGCGTTCAGCGCACTCGAGGAGGCTCGCATGCCGGTGCTCGCCGCAATCCAAGGCGGAGCGGTCGGCGGGGCCGTCGACATGGTCACCGCCGCTGATTGCCGATACGCCACGGCGGACGCCTGGTTCTGCATCCAGGAAATCAACATCGGTATGACGGCCGACGTCGGCACGCTCCAGCGGTTGCCAAAGCTCATCTCGGACGGCGTCGTGCGCGAACTCGCCTACACCGGCGACCGCATGGGAGCACAGCGAGCCAAGGACGTGGGCCTGATCAATGAGGTCTATGCCGACCAGGCGGCGATGCTCGACGACGTGCTTTCGATCGCTGGGCGCATCGCCTCGAAGTCGCCGCTGGCCGTCTATGGCTCGAAGCAGTCGATCCTCTACGCCCGTGACCACTCCGTTGCCGATTCGCTCAACCAGATCGCCACCTGGCAGACCGGCATGTTCCAGCCGGCGGACATGGCCGAGTCGTTCCAGGCACAGATGGAGAAGCGAGATCCGGTCTTCGACGACCTCAACCCCGTGCGGCGCGGGCTCTAGCTTTCGGCGAGCGCGACATCGCCGACCTGCACGAGCGTCGCGGCGATCCAGCCGCCGAGCGCGCCGAAGTCGTCGTCGAGCGCACCACCATCGGCCAACCGGTCTTCGTCGAGCTCGTATGAGCCCTCGTAGCTGACCTCGATGGCGAACTCGGGGTCGCCGAGATCGGCCCCGAAGATCGATTCGATCGTCGGGCCGCTTCGAGTCAGCGGGTCGCGGCCGACGGGCGGCGAGTCGAGCGGGAGCGGATCGAGCACAACTTCAGGGTCAGGCGACGCAGTGAGACGTTGGCGGCGGAAGACGATCTCGATCTCGATCCGCGGGGGTTCGGTGAGTTCTTCGTCGACGTACCAGCTGCGATAGGCGGTCTGACTCCATGTCGGCCACGTGCAGGTGATGTCGGCTTGCACCCTCGGTGGCTGCCCCTCGCCCGGCAGGCCGTAGGAGGTCTGCCAGGTGACGTCGCCGAGCAGCACGTCGGATTGAAATCGTTCCTCGAAGGCCTGTCGCTCGAGTCGGGCCTGCTCGAACGCATCGCGCAGTGCGCCGATGGCGTCAGTGAACACGTGATCGAGCATGGGGGGACCCTACTTCGCCCGTCAGTACCCGGCCGCCACATCGACCCCACCGAGGAGCGCGTTGCCGGCGATCCATCGCGTGACGTTCTCCCGCACCCGATCGGCGATCAGCGGCAATCCCATCTCCGGTGTGTTGCCGACATGTGGAGTGATCAGACAGCTGTCGATGTCCCAAAGCGGGTGGTGGTCAGGCAGAGGCTCGGGGTCGGTGACATCGAGTACGGCGCCGGCGATGACGCCTCGGCGCAGCGCGGCGACGAGATCGTCGGTGACGACATGGCCACCGCGCCCGACGTTGCACAGCCAGGCATCGTTTCGCATCGCCTCCAGTGCGGCCGCATCGATCAGGCCCGTCGTTTCCGGTGTGAGGGCGAGGGCCACGATCACGGCATCAGCGTCGGCGATGGCAACGTGGAGGTCGGCTGTGGTGAACGTGCGAGTCGCGCCGGGAAACGGGCCGTCGCTCCGGCGCACGACCGTGACCTCACAACCCCACGGCGCAATCAGCTTCATGAACTCTTCCGTGATGCCACCTCCGCCGAGGATTGTCAGCTTCGCTCCGAGCAGATTCTTGCCGTCTTGGCGGGGCCACGAGGTTGCTGCGACGTACCGCGGGATGTCCCGGAACGCCGTGAGGAGCGCGGTCATGATCCACTCCGCAACCGGCGGTGCATACACCCCCTTCCCGCAGGTCCAGATGTGGTCGTGGTCGAGATGGTCCGCGAACGGTTCGATGCCGGCGTAGGGGAGTTGGATCCACTCGATCTGGGGCCCCTGGGCAATCAGCTCGGGGTACGTTGGCGCGGCCGCCGGGTCGGCGAAGATGAGGGCGCTTGCGTCGGCGGTGCCGACGACGGTGCCACCGGCGGCTTCGACCGCGGCGACCAGCACGCGATGCATTGCGGGCCGGGTACTCGGTTCAACAGCAATCAGGTGGCGTTCGGGCATGGGCAGGAGCCTAGAGAGCCGATCGCACGCGCGTTCGGTGGTTGCCTTATGGCCCCCAGCGAGGAGCCGATACTGTCACATCGCTGACGGAAGACGGACGGTCGAAGGAACACCTCATGGCGAGTGTCGCAGCACCCGAACCTGAGAACGAGCACGAACGGCTCGCATCGCTGCATCGGCTCGACCTCCTCGACCGGCCGCACCGGCCCGAACTCGACGAGGTCACGCAGATCGCGGCGTCGATGTTCTCAACCCCGATCGCGCTCGTCTCCTTGGTCGATGCCGAACGCCAGTGGTTCGCAGCAGCGGTGGGGCTCGAGGCGCCCGAAACCCCACGCTGCGACGCCTTCTGCGCCTATTCGATTCTCGAACCACCGATCTTCGTGGTGAACGATGCCACCATGGACGAGCGTTTTGCCGGTAACCCGCTGGTGACCGGAGCGCCCGACATCCGGTTCTATGCGGGCGCCGTGATTTGTGCGCCCGATGGCTTTCCCATCGGCACGTTGTGCGTGATCGACCGTGTGCCGCGGCCCTTTTCTGATGTCGATCGGCTCAGTCTTCGAGGGCTGGCCGGCGACATCGAACGCCACATCGTCACGCTGGCATCACCAACCGCCTGAGGTCTGCGCATCGACGATGACGGTGGGACCGGGGGTTGTGTCAATCGACCCCGTACTGACGGTCCCCGGCATCGCCGAGGCCGGGCACGATGAAACCGACCTCGTTGAGGTGTGAGTCGATTGCAGCAGTGACGACTCGGTCATAAACGCCGTCAGTCCGGAGGGCGTCGATGCCCTCGGGGGCTGCGAGGAGGGCAATGAGCGTGACCGAGCCGGCGCCGGCTCGCCGAACCTGTTCTGCTGCGTACGCAGCTGAACCCCCCGTCGCCAACATCGGATCCAGCACGAAGGTCGGCCGTTCGTTGAGCACGGGAATCGTGTTCATGTAGACCTCAGGTCTCAACGTCTCTTCGTTGCGGCGAAGCCCCAGAAAGCCGGTCTCCGAGCCGGGGAGCGCTTCGAGACCGGCATCGAGCATCCCGAGCCCCGCACGCAGAATCGGAATCAGGACCGGTTGGTCGACGAGTTCAACGCCGTCGGCGGGACCCATCGGCGAATCGACCGTGATCGCCGTCGTCGGGATGGACCGAGCCGCCTCAAAAACGAGGGCTCGGGCCACCTGATGGAGCAGTTGACGGAATCGACGGCGATCGGTGGATGCGTTGCGCAGCTCCGTCAGCTGAGCGGCGACCACCGGATGGTTCAAGACATCGACATGCACCGCCCGAGCATGCCACGAG
>JBCCYT010000163.1:0-9653 GCA_039188975.1 Actinomycetota bacterium | reverse complement strand
CGCGGGGCATCTGCACGCCGGGGATCTGTTCGCCCGAGCCGTCGGGGCGCTGCAAGTAGCCGTTGCCGCCGTCGGTCCCCGGCCCGAGGTACTCGTCCAGGTCGAGGTCGGCGTCGTTGAGCACGCTCATCGACGTGGGCACCGTGAGGTACGAGTCGCCGTTGCTGACGACCGGGCTCGTGCCATAGATGGCGAGGGCGATGAGGAAGACGACCACCGGTGGTCGGCGGACCCATTGCGACAACCCGACGACGCCCTCTCTCACGGCGGCAGTCTGACATCGCCGCCTGGGTGAGGCGAGGAGGCGGCGTCTACGGGGTCGGGAGAGTGCCGGTCACGTCGACCTCGGCGAGTTGCAGGTAGCTGCTGCGGTTGGCGGGCAGCTGGATGCGGAGGTAGCGGCCGTCGATGTCGGGCACGTCGATTTGGGTGAGGTAGCCCGGTCGGAAGGGGATGGTGAATGTCCACGAGGCGTGCGAGCGTGCGGCGGCGACTCCCATGTCGGCCGTGAAGGGCTCGGCGGCGACCATCACGACAGCACCGCCGAGTCGTTCGGATGCACCGGTGACCCGGTTGTAGACGTTCACGCCGTCGACGGTGTGCAACGCGCCGAGATCGACCTGCCACCACGGTTCGTTGTCGGCGGTGATCGCAATCGAGTTGTCGGCCATGTCGCCGCTGCGGTTGCCATCGACCGCCCGGTCCGCGGTCAGCGTCTGGTAGGTGCTCGACTGGGTTGCGAGCTGCCCGACGGAGACGATCGGCGAGTTGCTCACCTGGTCGGCGTGATTGGCGATGCCATCGCCGTCGGCGTCGCCCAGGTCCGGTTCGGCGATCACGTCGACTTCTGCGAGCTGGAGGAACGGGGTCGTCCCGGACGGCAGCTGGATGCGAACATAGCGACCGACCACGTCGGGTACGGCGAGCTGGGTGAGATACGGGGTGGCCGTGCCGACGGCGTAGGTCCAGGTTGCATGGCTCTGGGCCTCGCTGAGACTCATGGTTGTCGTGAACGGTTGGTCGGCGATCATCACGACCGCGTGGGCGAGGCGAGATGCGCTGCCGTCGCCTCGGTTGTAGAGGTTGATGCCGTTGATCGATTGGAGGCGTTCGAGGTCGACTTGCCACCACGGCCCGTCGTTGCTGGTGATGGCGATCGAGTCGTCGGCGAGGTTTGGGCTGCGGTTGCCATCGACGGCGCGGTCGGCCGTGTCGTCGCTATAGGTGCTCGATTGGGTAGCGGGTCGATCGGTCGAGACGATCGATCCGCGATTGGCGACGATGTCTTCGGCGTCGGGAACCGCGTCGGCGTCGGCGTCGCCCGGGATGCCGGGGATGCCGAGGACGTCGACTTCGGCGAGTTGAAGGTACGGGCTGCGGCTCGACGGGAGCTGGATGCGGACGTACTGGCCGGCGGTGTCGGGCACATCGATTTGGGTCAGCGCCTGCGGGTTGGCTCCGATGTCGAAGGCGAAGACCGCATGGGCTCGCGCCTCGGCCAGGCTCATGCCGGATCCGAACGGCTGCTCGGCGATCATGACGACGGCGTTCGCCAGCCGTTCGCCCGTGCCGTCGGTGCGGTTGTAGAGGTTGATCCCATCGATCGTGTGAAGCCGTTCGAGGTCGACCTGCCACCAGGGCCCGTCGTTGGCGGTGATCGACACGGATTGAGCCTGATAGTGGTGCCCGTTGCGGTTGCCGTCGACGGCGCGTTCGGCCGTTGCAATGGCGTAGTCGCTCGACTGGATTGCTGGTTTGCCGGTCGACACGACCGTGCCGGTGTTGGCGACCGTGTCGTCGACGTCGGCGACCCCATCAGCATCGATATCGCCCAGGCTCGCAGTTGCGATCACGTCGACTTCGGCCAGTCCGAGATGGCGGCCGTCGTTCAGCTGCACACGAACGAACCGGGCGGTTTCGTCGGGCACGGCGAGCTGCACCAGATTGCCCGGGTCGGCGCCGATGGTGGCTGCCCACACCGCGTGGGCCCGCGCCTCGGCGTGGGTCATCGTGGCGGAGAAGGCGTCGGCTGCGAGGAGGACTTCGGCGCCGGCCAGGAGCGTTTGGCTGCCGTCGGTTCGGTTCCAGATGTTGATGCCGTTGACCGAATGCCACCCGCCGATGTCGGCTGTCCACCACGGGGCATCGTCGTCGGTGATCGCAAGCCCGTGTGCTTCGTCTCGACCGCCCTCCCGGTTGCCGTCGACCGCCGCGCCAGCGGAGACGTTGGGCCGACCGGTCCAGACGCTCGATTGGCTGGCGGTGGCGCCGGTCGAGATGACGCTGCCGGTGTTGACGATCGTGTCTTCCGCGTCGATCACGAAGTCACCGTCTGCATCGTTGAGCATCCCGGGGACACCGATCACGTCGACTTCTGCGAGTTGGAGGTACGGGCTTCGGCCCGACGGGAGCTGAACGCGCACGTACTGGGCGCTTCGGGTCTCGATCGGGATCTGGATGAGACCGCCCGGGTTGTTCGGCACGGTGAAGGTCCAGTTGGCGTTGTGGCGAGCCTCGTCGAGGGTCATGGTGCTCGTGAATGGGCGGGTCGCGATCATCACGACCGCGCCGCCGAGCCGCTCGCTGGTGCCGTCGGTGCGGTTGTACAGGTTGATGCCGTCGAGTGTGTGCACTCGGCCGAGGTTGACCTGCCACCAGGGTCCGTCGTTGGCGGTGATCGACACGGATTGGCCCTGGTAGTGGTGCCCGTTGCGGTTGCCGTCGACCGCATGGTCGGCCGTTGCCGCGGCGTAGGTGCTCGACTGTTGGGTGGGCATGTCAGTCGACACGATCGTGCCGATGTTGGCCACAACGTCGTCCGTGTCGGCAATGCCGTCGCCGTCACTGTCGGTCGGTGCTGCGGCCGCGGGCACATTGAGTGCTCCGATCAGCGCGGCCATCACCGCGATGCTGGCCCAGCGGCGCATGCGCCCCAAAGGATTCGACATGTCCCACGCTCCTCGACCGGTGGACGGCGTTCGGCGTCCCATCGGCTGGTCGCGGCGAACCCACGTAGGCCAAACGGCTCTTTCGCTGGCTACTCGTCGAACCGGGCTTCGAAAACGACGATCGGCAGCTCGCCGCGGAGGTTCGCGTCGGCGGAAGGGATGACGAACGCGGTGACGGTGTCGCCCCGCACGATCACGTCGGCGAGGGTGCTGTCGGCTCGTATCCGGAAGACCGGCGCGATGGCCCAGGTGTTCTCACCGTTGTTGACGAGGATCGAGGTGATCGGGCCACCCCGCGACAGAGCGACCTCCGCGAACGCGAACTGGAGTGTCTCCGGCGACAGGGTCGTGATGGTTTGTCCGGTCCCGGCATCGATGAAGGTGAGACCCGTCTCGGGATCGAACCGGAAGTCATCACCGACGTTCGTCTGTGAGTGGAGTTCGTGAGTGATGACGCCGTCCTGCTCGAGCCGGATGGTGGGCTGGCCGCCGAACCGGACCAGCACACCGTCCTGCAAGAGTGCGAACTGCGGTGGCTCGTCGTCAGCTGACCGGGAGATGATGGCGGCGGTGATGTCGCCGTCACCGGCGATCGATCGAAGGACCGTCTCGTTCGTCGTCTGCGGCACGGGCACGTCGAGTCGGATCCACCCGATTCCGGTCTGACTGGCTCGCCAGACATTGGTTTCGTCGAACGCGAAGATCGACGTGTCGGTGCCGGTGTACGACACCGACGCTGGCGGGGCCGGGATCAGTGCCCAGGTGAAGCCGTCGTCGCTGACTTCGAGGCGGTTGGATTCCACCCCCCGTTCGCGAACGAACGCGTCGCCGACGGATGCAAGCGTCCTCATCGGCCCCGGGGCGCTGACGAGCTCCCACCGTTCGCCGTCGTGCACCCATGCGCTGGCGTATCTCGGGCCGGAGCCACGGGGCGGGTCAATGCCGAGCCCGGCAAGGTCGTGCTCCTCGACAACGAACCAGAACGGTCCGAGGATCTCGAAGGTGTTGTTCTCCGTGAAGCGCCAACCTGCGGTGAGGTCGACCGATACCCCCGCAGCTTCGAGCGACCGGTCGAAGCGAAGGTCGTCATCTGCTGCTTGGGTCGAGACGACGATGTGGGTACCGGTGGCCGCGATCAAGCTCGGTTCGAGCGGGTTGCCGTCGAGGTCCTTGAAGAGGGGAAGTTGTTCGACCTCCCAGGTGAGGCCATCGTCGGATCGCCAGACGGCGGGGCGCCCGTCAAGGTCGACGCCGGCAACCACGACTCCCTGACCGTGCTGGCTGATGTCGCGTACGTCGATACCGTCGATGACCGCACCATGGCCGATCCATTCGCCGTTCGCCGTGCGCTCCGTTGCCGACAGCACTCGAGGAAAGCCGACCCCTCCCCATGGACCGGATGACTCGGTCGGGTCGGTGAAAACGAACAGCGAATCGTCGATCTCGGCGATCCCTGCGATACGGCCGGGTTCGAGCGTGCCCGCCTCGACGAAGTCGACCCGGCCAGAAATGCGGGCGCCGGTTTCAGGCTGCTCGGCGTCGGACTGCTCGGTGTCGGCCTCTGCTTCGGGTGCGTCGGCATCGGCGTTGTTCTCTTGCTCCTCGGGGGCCTGATCGTCGACGGCCTCCTCGGTGTCGTCGGCGTTGTCGTCGCCTCCGAAGGCGATGACGCCGACCAGCGCGGCGACCACCGCCACGGCTGCGATGAATGGGACCCAACGCCGACTGGCCGATGATCGAGTCGCCGGCGCCGGTGCGTTGTCAGCACCGAATGGATCGAGGAGAGAGGGATCGCCCGGGTCACCCATCGGACCCGACCACGATCGTGAGAACCACGGTCTGGAATCCCGCCTCGGTGTTGGCGGGCGCGAAGACGGTGATCCTGGTCTCGTCGACGTGCACTCGAGATGGCTCCTGGATGCCCAGCTCGCCGAGGGCCCACTCCCGGCCCTCCCGCGAGAACAACACCTGGTGGCGAAGGGTCGGTGGGGGATGGAGTGCAGCGTGGACGGTCTCGAGTTCGGCGAAGGTCACCGTGATGAGCTCACCGCCGGAGTCCGATTCGACGAAGGTCACGGTCTCGGCGTCGGCATCGACGACGAGCCGAGGGTCGTTCGGCCGGACCTCGTAGAGGAACACGTTGTCGAGCGTGTGCTCGTCGGTCTCGATCCGAATGCGGTCGTCGACACCGAACCAGGCGGTGGCGCCGCCTCGACGGAGCACGATCGGCGAGATGTCGGTGCGGTCGAGGCTTGGCGCGACCGCGAGCACGGCCATACCGGCCGGGCCTGCGGTCAGCGTGTGCGGGGAGGCGGAGCCAGGAAACGATGCTTGGAACCACAGGTCGAGCCCTGGGTCGCGTACCTCGAAGTCACCTTGACCGATCGCCGCGATGAACCGGTCGCGCCACGCGGTCAGAAACCAGGCGCTGGTGCTCGCTGCGGCGGTTTCCCACTCGATGCCGTCGAGGCTGCGTTCGATGGAGGCGCCGGTCGGCCGAAGAAACGCGTTGTCGCTCGCCATCGTCGGTCCGAATCCTTGGAAGGGCGAGTCCGTGACTCGCCATTCGTTGCCGGTCCGAGCCCATGTGGCGCTGAGGTTGTTGCTGGAGCCGACCGCTCGGCGGGCAACGTCTTCGATGCCGATCGCGGCCAGGTCGATCGTCTCGACCGGCACCCCGAGCGGCCCGCGAACGATGAGGTCGCCGGAGGACGTGATCTCTGGCCAGTCGAACGGCCCGAGGTCGACGCCGGCGGATTGAATCTCTGCGGTCAACTCCAAGAACGGAATCCGGGGCGAGCCAACGATGAGCACCGTGTCGGCGGTGGCGGCGATCTGCGCCGGGACACTGTCGGCCTCGGTGGGCGGGAGCAGCTCCGCAAGCCAGGTCGCGCCGTCGGTCGATTCCCACAGCATCGGCTCGCCGCGAGCGTTGCGGCCGGTGACGTACACGGTCTCGTCGACCGATGTGACCGCCGCGACGGTTGCGCCCGGTAGCACCGGTCCGAGATCCTCCCAGGTTCCATCGGCGCTTCGTCGATGGGCGGAGATGTCACGACCGTTTACCCCCCAGACGGCTTGCACGGTTTCGCCGGCGGACAGGACGAGTAGCGACTCGCCGAGACTGGCGGCGCCGATGACCCACCCGTCGAGTGAGGTCGTGGTCGACACCGTGAGGCTTCGCCGCACCGCGGTCGTGACATAGTCAGGCGGCTCGCTGCTGATCGCTCGGGTGATGTCGTCACCTCCGACTCGTTCGCCGTCGCCGACTGGTTCGTCGTCGCTGCGATCCGGGTCGTCGGCAGCGTCGGGCCGGGGCTCGTCGTTTGCGGTTTCGTCGGCGGGGTCGTCACGCGTGGCGACGGCGAAGAACCCGATGAGGACCGCGACCAGCACGGCCACCCCGATCACTGCGGCCCACGGTGCCCGCGGCTCGGCGGCGACGGGGTCGGTTGCGGCGGTCGCTGGTTCGGCGAGGTTGAGTCCGTAGCCGGTGGGTTGGCCGCACGAGGGGCAAATGCGATCGGTGTTCTGGATTTCGCCACCGCACCGCCAACAGGCCACCATTCGGCGACGTTACCGCGCAGCGCGATTGTTACTCAGTCGGGAACTGGCGCTTCGATGACGCGAAACTCGATGTCGGTGCTCTGGAGAAACCACGAGCTGGCATCGAACATCACGCCGAGGAGCTGGTCGTCGACAAGGGTGGCTTCGGTCAGCCAGACGTCGGTGTCGGCGAAGTCTCCGCCGTGCCAACCCTCGCCATCGCGAGTGAACAGCAGTCGATGGTTGGTTGTTGGTGCGCCACCGGGGTCCGGCGAGACCGCTTCGAGTTCGGCCAGCTCGCTCAGCGTGAAGGTCACCAGGGGTGCTCCCACCGAATCGAGGAAGGTCACCGTCGGCGGTGTGGCGTCGATGTCGACTCGGTAGTTGTCGTTGGAGCCGCCCCGAAACTCGCGCACGAGAATGTCGTCACCCTGCCGAATCTGGAGCTCACCGGTCCGCGCTTCGACGGTGTATCCGTCGCGCAGCAGGATCACCCGTTCGTCATCGGATGCGTCGTCCGCATCCCAGTTCGTCGTGAAGACGACGAGACCCGCATCGGTGCCAATGGTGGCACTGACGTCGTGCCCGAAGCGATGGTCGGGAATCTGTAGCCGTTCCTCCATCGCGAAGTCCGCGCCGAAAACGCTCAGGACGCCTGACTGGTCCGTTGTGACGTACCGATCACCCCAGTGCGAGAGCGACCATGGGTCTGGAAAGGAGATGGGCTCGCTCCACTCGCTGTCGTCGAACGTGGAGACTTCCGGGCCGAGTGAACCGGCGACGGTCTGCAGGATCGTGCCCTCCGCGTTGATCAGAGACGTCGCGCCAGCAGACAGCGGTTCGACGATCCAACCATCTCCCGTGTTGGTCCAACTAACAGAGGGGCCGCCGGTGGACGACCACAGGTCGTCGGCGGCAAGACCGAGTTCGGCAAAGCCGAGGTCGACGACCGTCAGGCCGAAGGGTCCAACGACCTCGACCGAACCTTGCCCCTCGTAGGTCTCGAGCCCGACCGGAACACCAAGGTCGGGATAGCGGGCACTGATGGCGTTCTGGAGCTCGGTCCAGGCGTTCGGCTCTGCTCCCCAGACGATCGTCGTGTTGCCGCTGGCGACCACGACCAACGGGTCCGCGTTGCGCGTCGTGTCGTCGCTGATCGGCAGTTGCTCGGCGGCCCAGGTGAGGCCATCGGAGGAACGCCACACGGTTGGATGACCGGCCTCGTTCGTGCCGACGGCGATGGCCCCGTCGTCAGATGGTGCGATGCTCGTGACCGTGGCGCCGTCGATGACGAGTCCGTGGTCGATCCAGTTGCCGTCGCGTGTTCTCTCGTAGGCGCTGGCCGTCCCGCCGCGTTGCCAGGCGAGGACGTTGGTGCTGGTGTAGACGAACGTCGACGGGCCGAGCGGCACCACGGCCAGCGGAAATCCTGGCCCTTCGAACGTCGTTGTCCAGCCGAGGTCTCCGTCGAGTGTGCTGTTGACCCGTGCTGGTGGAAGCTCCGTCTCCTCGCCGACATCGGGTGCGGTCGGTTCAGGTTGCGGGTCGTCGTCGGTTGCGTCGAAGTTGGCTCGCTCTTCGAACGGATCTGCCGATGGTTCGCCGTCGTCGTCGCTCAGGAACGCGAAGAAGGCGCCGAGTCCGCCGAGCAAGACAACCGCGCCGATGGCAACCCAGCGAGATGATCGCGGGGCCGCAGCCTCCACGTGGTCGCCGGTGACCGACCGATCGGTGAAGACGTCGAGCTCCATCTCCGCTCGAACGCTGACGCCGCAGCTCGGGCAGTAGTTGGCGTCGAACGGGACCTGGGTTCCGCATCGCCAACATGCCGCCATGGCGCCACGCTAACCCAGCGGTACCGGGGCGCTCAGTCGGCGCCGCGTCAGAAGGGTGCGAAGTCGTCGGCGTGCGTCGACGGGATCGACCATCGCTGTCGGGCGTCGAGTTCCGTTCTCGGAATGTCGATCATCGGCACCTGACCTCGGTCGCCGTAGAGCCACAGGACCAGGTTGGACCGCGCGCCGTCGGTGATCGGCTCGGCCGCGTGGGGGATGCCGCCGCGGTGAATCATGGCGGTGCCCGGCGCAAACGTGAGCGGTGTGCTCTGCCCGGTGGCTTGATCGAAGAAGTGCACGGCTGAACCGGCGAAGTCCTCGTCGGGCAGATTCATGTTGATGTTCAACGTGACGGCTGATGCGTCGGTGTGGGGCCGGATCGAGGTGTCGGTACCCGGTTGATAGTTGATCGAGAACCCGAACGTCTGGGTGTCGTAGCCGACGATCTCCGGAAACAGCAGACGCGAGATCGGCCGCATGTAGCGGTCGAGCATGGTCTGGTAGAGCGTCTGGAACGCGGGCGCGGCCAGGTACCCCTGCGATCGGCGGTCGAGCATGGCACCGCCCCGGTTGAGCACGATGCCGTACGGCGGCCGCATCGGAATCTCGGCCTCCTCGGCCTCACTGAGATAGGTGCGGAGATCCGCAAGTCGTTCCGGATCGAAGAACTGTGCTTCGAACACGCCCGGCGCCACTTCGGTCCAGAGGTCGCGGACCGCGGACTCGGTGCTCGGGTCGGCCCACGCGGCGTCGACGGCGGTCCGAAGCGGCGCAGCGATCAGTGAGTCGTCGAGCGCGGCAAGCGGTGCCTCGACGGTGGGTTCCCATTGCTGCCAGGCGTCGGCGAGCAGTTCACGATTGTCGAGCCAGAAGCGCTGTACCGACGCATCGCGGCGCAGCATCGCGTCGCGGGTCGGAAGCTCGAGCGCCCGGGCCTTTTCGAGTTGATCGGTGGACATGTCTTGATGATGCGCCTCTTGGTTTCCCAACGCAAGAAGGCACCCAAAGGAGAGGTAGGTACCCGATGGAAACTATGTCGATCTGTGATCTCGCGTCAGGCATTCTGGTGGCTTGAAACGGGTGGCGATCGTGGGTCCGGGGGGTGCGGGGAAGACCACTTTTGCTCGTGCGCTCGGCGTGGCCACCGGTCTGCCGGTCATTCATCTCGACGAGCATCAGTGGCAGCCGGGATGGGTCGGCACGGAGCGCGACGTCTGGCGTCGCCGTCAGGCCGGTCTTCTCACCGGGGAACACTGGATCGTCGACGGCAACTACAGCGGCACCTTCGATGCCCGATTCGCTCGAGCCGACACGGTGATCATCG
>JBCCYT010000162.1:0-9718 GCA_039188975.1 Actinomycetota bacterium | reverse complement strand
GTGGCCCCCGGCCAACAACTTGGCTTCGTCGCCGTGTTCGGCCAGCGCGGCGATCGCCGCGTCGGCCGAATCAGCGACCATGTAGTCAAATGCTGCGGGAATCATGCCGCACCTCCGTTCTTCGCTTCATTGATCGTTCGCCAGACCCGCTGAGGGGTCGCGGGCATGTCCATGTCGACGACGCCGTAAGGGCTCAGGGCATCGACCACCGCGTTCATCACGGCACAGGCCGAGCTGATCGTGCCGGCCTCGCCCGCACCCTTCACACCGAGCGGGTTGCTGGTGCTCGGGGTGACGGTGTAGTCGGTGACCATGTTGGGAACCTCCATCGCGGAAGGCACGAGATAGTCCATCAGCGACGGGTTGGTGAGGTTGCCGTCCTCGTCGTAGCACGCCTCTTCGAACAGGGCCTGGGCCACGCCTTGAACGATGCCGCCGTGCAACTGTCCCTCGACGATCATCGGGTTGATCTGGTTCCCGCAGTCGTCGACCGCGACATAGCTGAGCAGCGACGTCTCACCGGTCTCCTCATCGATCTCGACCGTGCACACATGGGTGCCGAACGGGAACACGAAGTTGGGCGGATCGAACGTGACCTGTTCTTGCAGGTTGGGTTCCATCCCGTCGGGAAGATCATGCGCAGTGAACGCACCGAAAGCGATCTCTTGGATGGCCATCTGCTTGTCGGGCGAGCCCGACACGCTGAACATGCCCCCGTCGAAGTGGAGGTCATCGGCCGCGGCTTCCATCGAGTGAGCGGCGATGAGCTTGGCCTTCTCGACGACCTTGTCGCACGCGGCGGCGATCGCAACGCCACCGACGGCCAGCGAACGCGAGCCGTAGGTGTCGAGCCCGAGCGGGCTGATCGCGGTGTCGGAATGCAGGACCGTGACGTCCTCCGGTGGGATGCCGAGCTTGTCGCCGACGATCTGAGACCACGTCGTCTCGTGCCCTTGGCCGTGCGGCGTCGAGCCCGACACGACCTCGGCCTTTCCGGTAGGCAACAGGCGAACGGTCGCGTGCTCCCAACCACCGGCGCCATAGTTCAAGCCGCCGAGCGCACGGGATGGCGCCAGGCCACAGATCTCGACATAGGTGACCATGCCGATCCCCAGCTGCTTCGTCTCGCCGGCTTCACGACGGCGAGCCTGCTCGGCCCGCAGATCGTCGTAGCCAGCGAGTTCGAGCGCCCTGTCGAGGTTGGGGCCGTAGTGACCGGAGTCGAACACCAGTGTCGACGGCACTTCCAAGTTCTCGAAGTAGCCACCGTCGCCGAGATAGTTCCGGCGTCGGATCTCGTCCGGACCGATCCCGACCTCGAGGGCGAGAATGTCCATCGCTCGTTCGATGGCATAGCTCGCCTCGGGGCGACCGGCACCGCGGTAGGCGTCGGTCGGGGTGAGGTTGGTGAAGTAGCCGTCGCAGGTGAAACCGAAAGCCGGCACGGCATACACACCGGTGTAGAGGAAGCTGCCGAGCAGCGGGACCCCTGGGGTGATCAGCATCATGTACGCCCCCATGTCGGCGTCGACATGGACCCGGCATCCCAGCAACTTCCCGTCGGCGTCAGCTGCGAGCTCGATGGTCTGGAGCTGACCTCGACCCTGGTGGGTCGAGAACGCCGCCTCGGTACGAGACTCGGTCCAGCGCACGGCCCGGCCCAGCTTGTTGGCCAAGGTGACCGCCAAGATCTCGTCGGGGTTGATGTTGAGTTTGGCTCCGAAGCCACCACCCACGGCCGGCGCGATGACTCGGATCTTGCTCTCGGGAATGCCGGTCGTTGCGGCCACCATCACCTTCAAGATGTGAGGGACCTGGGTCGCGCTGTACAAGGTGACGTCGCCACCCATCGGTGACGGCACGGCGAGCACACCCCGGGGTTCCATCGCCGCAGGGATCAATCGCTGCTGCACGAAGTCGGCCTTGATGGTGTGGGTTGCGTTGGCGAATGCCGCATCGAGCGCGTCGGGGTCGGGCACCAGTGGCCAGTGGAACGACTTGTTCGAGTCGAGATCCGAGTGGGCCATTGCGGAGCCATCACGGGCCGCCTCGATCGAGGCGACCGCATCGATCGGTTCGTAGTCGACGATGACCAGCTCGGCTGCGTCGGCGGCGCCGTAGCGCGAGTCGGCCAAGACGATCGCCACGATCTCGCCGACGTGATGGACTTCGTCCATCGCGAGCGGGAAATGCGGCGGGTTCACCATGTCTTCGGTGACCGGCCACGCGCACGGCAGCGGGGCGATCCACAGCCCCATCTCCTGGAGCTGCGGGCCGGTGTAGACGGCGTGCACGCCCTCGGCCTCCTCCGCAGCCGACGTGTCGATCGACTCGATCTTGGCGTGGGCCATCGGGCTGCGGACCATGCCCATCCAGAGCTGGCCGGGCACGTGGATGTCATCGACATATTTGCCTTCGCCGACGAGCAGCTTCGGGTCTTCTCGGCGCTTCAGGGGCGCCCCGACGGCGTTCATGACTGGCCTCCTACCGAAAGCACGGCCTTGACGATGTTGTGGTAGCCGGTGCAGCGGCAGAGGTTGCCCTCGAGCCCTTCACGCACACCGGCCTCGTCGAGCCCGCCTGGGTTCTCGGCGACGAGCGACGTGGCCGCCATCACCATGCCGGGCGTGCAGTAGCCACATTGCAGACCGTGGCACTCCATGAAGGCGGCCTGCATCGGGTGCAGTTCGCCGTCGGCGCTGGCGAGGCCCTCGATCGTGGTGAGATCCGCACCATTGGCCTGCACGGCGAGCATGGTGCAGCTCTTCACCGACTCACCGTCGACGTGGATGGTGCAGGCGCCACACGACGACGTGTCACACCCGACATTGGTTCCGGTCAATCCGAGGTTGTCTCGGATGTGGTGGACCAGAAGGGTTCTCGGCTCGACCTCGGACGTGCGGGTCTCACCGTTGACGGACATGGATACTTCCATGTGCTGGGCTCCTCTCGGCTGCGATGCTTGGGAAGACTCCTCAGTACAGCATGTGACGCGTGTCACCGCCCGTCGAACGCACCGATTTTGCGCAGCGCGGCCGATTCCGGGCAGTACCGTCGATCGCAGCGATGACGATTCGACCCTCCCTCGCCGCTCCGACCATCACCATGGTTGGCCACGCCTCGGTCGTGATCGAAGCCGCCGACATCGTGTTGTGGACCGACCCGTGGTTGGTGTCGCGGGCGTTCAACAACAGCTGGGCGATCCACCCGGCACCGACGATCGACGACGAGCTCCGGGAACGAGTCACCCACATCTGGATCTCCCATGAACACCCCGACCACTTCAACGTGCCCACGCTCAAGCAGCTGGCGCCCACCATGGCCAAACAGGTCGAGGTCGTGATGCAAGCCCACCCCGAACAGGGCCCGGTGACGTTTCTGCGGGCCCAGGGCTTCTCGGTCACCGAACTCGAACCTGGCCATCCCTCCGCGGTGGGCGCGGTGACGCTCACGTCGTACCCGATCGGCCATGAGGACGCCGCGCTGATGGTGGAGAGCAACGGGTGGACGATCCTCAACCTCAACGACTGCAAACCCACCAAAGGCGAGATGCGGCGCCTGCTCGGTGCGCATGGCCCAGTCGACGTACTCCTCGACCAGTTCAGCGGCGCCGGTTGGAACGGCAATCCGGGCGACGCCGAACGCAAGCGAGCCCAAGCCGAGCGGGTCCGCTCAACCCTGGCGTTCCATCTCGATGAGATCGACCCGGTGTGGTTCGTTCCGTTCGCCAGCTTCGTTCGCTTCGAGCACGCCGAGAACACACACGTCGCGGAGGAACGCATCACCGTGGCCGACACCGTCGCCCGCCACGCGGACCGCAACGTCGCCGTACTCGCACCGGGCGACCGGTGGACCATCGACGACGACTGGGACGGCACGACCGCCGCACTTGCTCGTTACGCCGCCGCGGACGCCGAGCCCTTCACTCCCGCAACGAACGAGCCCGTCAGCCCGTCCGCCATCATCGACGCGGCGAAGGCATTCGCAGCCGGCTTGTCCGAGCGCTACCAGGCGACCGTGCTTCGCCGGGTCCGGCCGATTCGGTTCGTCGTGAGCGACGGAACCGACACGGTCGTGGACCTCACCGTGATCCCCGGGACGGGCATTGCGGTGGACGACACCCGCGCGTCGACGACGGTTCACCTCAGCTCGCAGGCCGCCCACGACGCCTTCGCTCGCAGGTGGGGTATGTCGACGCTGCTGATCTCAGGTCGCTTCACGATCGACGGGCCGGAAGCGCCGTTCACCCAGCTCAAGCAGTTGAGTGCGGCAGCAGCGGTCGGCCTGGGCACCCGCGGCCTTCGCCACCGTGCCCGCAACCCCAGGATGCGGGCACTGATCGCCCGCACGATGCGGCGACGCCTGCCCTGACGCAGCCGATCGGCCTGCGTCAGTTGCGCACGATCAGATACACGATCATGGCGGCCACCACGGCGCCAACGACGGGCGCCAGCCGCTTCGCAAGCGCCCCGCCTGCAACATCCATCAAATCGAGGACGTCGTCGTCGTTCTCGGCTGCGGCCTCGGGAGTTGCGCTCGGGGTCGGCTCGGCCTCCTCGGTGTCCGGTGTTGCTTCGGCGCCGTTCATCGCTGCACTCTCCGTTGCGACCGCCTCGGCGATCTCGTCGACCGACTGCAGCTTGGTTTCGATGCACTCCGCGAACTGTCCGAGCAGCTTCTTGGAGATGTCGCCCATCACGCCTCGGCCAAACTGGGCGACCTTGCCACTGACTTTCAGATCGGTGGCGATCGAGACCGTCGTACCGCCGTCGGCTTCGACCATCTCGGCGAAGATCTCCGCCGAGGCGTTGCCGGCCCCGCGTTTGTCTCGCCCGCTGGCGGTGAGCTTGACCGTGCGGTCCGCTTCGTTCATTTCGAGCACCGTCGCGGTGCCGGTGTACTCCGCAACGACCGGCCCGACCTTGACCTTCATCGTGCCTTCGTAGGTGTCACCGTCTTGACCGGTGAGCTGGGCACCTGGCAGGCACGGGGCTATGGCGGGGATGTCGGTGAGGAGCGCCCAGGCCTCGTCCATGGTCGCTGCGACGTGCATGTCGTTTTCGATACGCATGGCCGGACCCTACCCGACCGGTCCACGACCGGACCGAGCCGCCTAGGGTGAAGCCATGAGTACGCACCCGTCGCTGGCCTCCGTTGACGCCGTCGCTGCGTCGCTGGCCGAACACGGCTATCTCGCCGACCGCGGCTTGGCCACGACGATCTTCCTCGCCGCCTCACTCAAACGACCACTGTTGCTCGAAGGCGAGGCTGGCGTCGGCAAGACCGAGGTCGCCAAGGTGCTCGCGGCGACGACGGGCGGCGAGTTGATACGGCTCCAGTGCTACGAGGGCATCGACGCGAACCAGGCGCTCTATGAATGGAACTACACCCATCAGCTGTTGCATCTGCGCACGGCTGAGGCGACCGGTACCGCAACGGCGGAAAGCGCCGGCTCGCTCGAAGAGGAGTTGTTCAGCGAACGCTTCCTGGTGCGGCGGCCGTTGCTGCGCGCCATCGATCACCGAAGCGACGTGCCGCCGGTGCTGTTGATCGATGAGGTCGACCGGGCCGACGACGAGTTCGAGGCGTTTCTGCTCGAGGCGTTGTCCGACTTCTCGATCACGGTTCCCGAGCTCGGCACGTTCACGGCCGATGAGCCCCCACTGGTGATCATCACCTCGAACCGCACCCGCGACGTGCACGACGCGCTCAAGCGGCGGGCGTTGCATCACTGGGTCGACCATCCCGACTTCGAGCGCGAGGTCGCGATCGTTCGGGCCAAAGCGCCCGCGGTGTCGGAACGACTCGCCCGGCAGGTTTCGATGGCCACCGGCGTTGTGCGAGAGCTCGGCATGTACAAGCCGCCCGGTGTCGCCGAGACGTTGGACTGGGCCAATGCCATGCACCTCCTCGGCGAAACGGAACTCACCGAAGCGTCGGTCGACGCAACGCTCGGCACACTCCTCAAGTACCGCGAGGACCAAGACAAGGTTCGCCGCGAAGGGCTCAAGACCTTGCTCGCAGCCGTCGTCAACGCCTGAGCCGGTGCCCGAAACGGAGCCACCCTCACTCGACCTCGACCGGCTCGTAGCCGGCTTCGTTCACGCGTTGCGCAAAGGCGGGCTCGCCGTCACCGTCAGCCAGTCGACGCTGTTTCGGGCCGCGTTGGATGTGGTCGGGCTCGGGCGGGGCATCGACGTCTACTGGGCGGGTCGCTCCACGCTCGTCCTCAAGCATGAACACGTCCCGATGTATGACGCCATGTTCTTGGCCTTCTTCCATCACAACACGTCGGGCTTCTCCATGCGCTTTGACGACGTGGCCGAACTCATGGACCAACTCGCAACCGACGACGGCGATGACGGTGATGGTGACGGCAACGACGAGACGGAGGTGTTGCGGTTCAGCCGGGCAGAGCGGCTCTACGACAAGGACTTCGGCGATTTCGAGGACGCCGAGCTACGAGAAGCAGAACGGGTGATGGCCGAGTTACGAGTCAAACCGGCGACGCGGCGATCGCGTCGACGGCGCCGCTCGCCTCACGGTGACACCCACGACCTTCGGCGCACCGTCCGTGCCGCGATGCGGCGCGGCGGCGAACCGATCGACCTCCTCACCACCACCGCAGGCGAGCGAAGTCGGCGGCTCGTACTCCTGCTCGACATCAGCGGTTCGATGGAGAGCTACGCCCGGGTCTTGATTCGGTTCGCCCACGCCGCGGTCGTGGGCCGCGGCAACGTCGAGGTCTTTGCGTTGGGCACCCGCCTGACCCGTATCACCCGGCAGCTCTCCACTCGCGACCCAGAAACGGCAGTGGCAGCTGCGGCCGGACAGGTGGAGGACTGGTCGGGGGGAACCCGCTTGGGCGACTCGATCGATGGCTTTGTCCGCGAGTGGGGCATCCGAGGGATGGCCCGCGGCGCGATTGTGGTTGTGCTGTCCGATGGGTGGGATCGCGGCGAGCCAACGTCGATGCGCGCCGCGATGGAGCGGCTGCACCGGCTGGCCCACAAGCTCATCTGGGTCAATCCGCTCAAGGCCGGGCCGGGCTATGAACCAACTGCACAGGGCATGGCCGCGGCCCTGCCGTTTTGCGACGAGTTTCTCGAGGGGCATTGCCTTCGTTCGATCAGCGAACTCGCTTCGGTCATCAGCGCCGCCGATCAGTAGGTCCGCCGCCTCATCCTTGGCTGGGGTTCCTTGACTCTCCGCAGCTTCAGCCGACTCTGATGGGGATGGAATCACCGATTTCTGATCGCCGCGACGAAAACAGCCGGTCCCTCTGGGCCCGGCTGTCATCTCGCGCCTTTGGAGGGCTCGTTCGCGCCATCGCCGCGATCGCGTTGACGCTTGGTGCAATCGGCATCGGTCGCCAGCTCGGGAGCTCGTTGACCGTCGTGCTCGGTGTCGCCCTCGCCATGAGCACCCTGTTCCACCTGCTCGGTCTCTTCGGTGGGATCAAGGGCCTCTTCGGCGCCGGCGATGCCTCCGATGATCGTCTCGCCGAACTGACCGATGACCTCACTGGCTTGGCCAACCGTCCAGCAGTGATGTCGGCGATCGCAGCAGCCCGCCGCAACGCAACCCGCACGAAGACCGTCATGGGTGTGATCTTCATCGACCTGAACCGGTTCAAGGCCGTCAACGACACGATGGGCCATGCCGTCGGCGACAAGCTGTTGAAGGTCGTCGCCGCGCGTCTCACGAAAGCCTGCCGAACCGGCGATGTCATCGGCCGCTTCGGCGGTGACGAATTTGTCGTCGTCGTGCACGGACTCCTCGAGCACGACTCGATCCGCCGCGTCGCGACGTCGATCCGCGATTCGTTCGACGAACCGATCATCATCGATGGAGCGCAACTCTCGATCGGTATGAGCCTGGGCGTGACCACCGCAGCCATCGGCGACACTCGCACCTCAGCCGAGATGCTGCGTGACGCTGACACGGCGATGTACACCGCCAAGACCGGTGGCCTCGGCGTGCGGGTCTTCAACACCGACGACCGCGACACCGACGACGAACGAATGAGCGTCGAAGAGGAACTGATCCCTGCACTCGAAGAGGGGCAGTTCAAGATCTTCTACCAGCCGATCGTGTCGGCAAAGACCGGCCAGCTTTGCGCGATGGAGGGTCTGGTTCGTTGGCAGCATCCCGAACAGGGACTGCTCGCCCCCGCTCGTTTTCTCAACATCCTCGAAGAAGCAGGCATGAGCAGCCGGCTCGGTGAATACGTGCTGCGTGACGCGCTCACCCGGCTCCGGGAATGGGATGCCGCCCATCCGGAGATGGCGAACGTCTCGTTCAACCTCAACGTCTCTGAACACCAGCTGCTCGACCGAGGCTTCCCCGAGCAGGTCGCCGGCGCGTTGCGCATCGCTGGTGTCGAAGCCCGACGGCTGACGTTCGAGATCGCAGAAGACACCATGATCACGCGCGTCAGCGACTCGCGCTCGGTGCTCGAAGACCTCGCCGAGATGGGCATCTCGCTCGTCGTCGACGACTTCGGGACCGGGCGATCACCCATGGCGTGGATCAAGCAGCTCGACATGATCAAGGGCCTCAAGATCGACGGGAGCATCGTGGACGGGCTCCCCGACGATGAGATCGACATCGCACTCATCGATGCCACGATGTTGCTCGCGGAAGCGCTCGGCGTCGACGTTGTCGCCGAGGGCGTCGAAACCCCCGAGCATGTCGCCGAACTCCTCGAGCTCGGCATCGACAACATGCAGGGCTATGTCTTCGCTCGCCCGCAAAAGGCGGAAGACATCGACATTGCCTCGCTTCTTCGCAACCCGCTCGCTGGCGCAGGACTCGGTTCGCCCCAGGCCGCCGTACCCGCAGGCTGAGCCGATCACCCTGCACCGTCGATCACCCCGCACCGCAGCGGCCTAGTCTCGCGGCGTGGAGCGAGCTCGGGCCGCCGGACGACACCTTGCCGATCGTCACCGTCAGACGCCGACCGCGCCCCACCTGCCGGACTCGCTGCTGAATTATGCGGAAGTGGCCCGGGAGGGCGACTGGACGCTGCGTTCCGCCCTCGTTCGACTCGCCCAATCGCAGCCTCAACTCGTCGCTGACCTGTTGACCCTGGTCCGCCGTCTCGATGCGGTGCTGCACCATGTCGCCCGTCCGCTCGCCGCGCAGACGGTCATGTGCGACCGGGCGATCACACTCGAAACGTCGGGCCGTGAGCCGTCATCGCCCTACCCCGACACCCGCTGTGCGGACGTCGCCCGGCTCGCCTATCGGGCCGGCGCCGATGGCCACGTCGTGATCGACGCCTACGTCGAAGTGACTGATCTCACCGACGAGGAGCGGATGGCGATCCCCTTGCTCGGGGTTGCCGTGCTGTTCGATGAGTTGGCCGAACGTCTCGTTGCCTGGGCTGTCGTGGCGCCAGCCTCGGCGCCGGTCGAGGATGTCCGCGCCGTGATCACCGCAGCGCAGCAACGTCTCGACGAGCTCGGCGTCCCCGTCGAGGACCGCCCCCCGCATCGAGGCGGACGATCACGCCGATGAGCTGCGGAGACCGGCCTGCCATTCGGTTGGTGACAGGCCGACGAGACGTCGAAAAAACTTCACGAAGTTGGTCGCCTCGCTGAAGCCCAGCTCGTGGGCGACCGCGGCGGCGGTGACGCCGTCATCGGTCAAGCGACGTCTGGCTTCCAGCGCAACCCGTTGATCGACGAGCTCCTTTGCTGTCATGCCGACGGCT
>JBCCYT010000161.1:0-9782 GCA_039188975.1 Actinomycetota bacterium | reverse complement strand
GGATGTGGCGAAGACGAGTCAGGAGATCACGGTCAGCATTTCGGCGGTGGCGACGGCGTCGAGTCAGACGTCTGATGGGGCTGGTCAGACCCAGGTGGCGGCTCGTGATCTCAGCGAACTGGCCCACGACCTTGCCGGTCTCAGCACCGACAGCGGTATGCCCGCCGGGGTCTGACCGCACGCGTGCCCAAGGAGGCACAACGGGTACTCGGGGTCCCGCCGTTCCTGGTTGGCGGGACCCCGGCGCGTTTTCTGCGACCCAGCGCAGCGTCCGGTACCAATGGTGTGCGCAGTGTTCGTGTCCGCTCGGGACGCGACGGGCCTCGTCACGCTCGTCGATGACTGGACCTTGAGCCAGCTGATCGTCGAACCCTGACCGTTCGCTTCGCAAGGCGGCTAGCACCCTCTGCAGGAGCTAGGCCCCCTCCACCTGCGTGTCAGTGCTGCTGACTACGGTCGGCGGCATGTCTCGACAGCTCGAATTCGATGGTGGGTTCGCCCGCGAGGTGGTGGAGGTCCCGGTCGCTGATGAGATGAGCGAGAGCTTCCTCGCCTACTCGTTGTCGGTCATCACCTCCCGAGCGATTCCCGATGTCCGCGACGGGCTCAAGCCGGTGCAGCGTCGCATCCTGTGGTCGATGCTGCAGATGGGTGTCCGCCCCGGCACCCCGTTTCGGAAGTCGGCCCGCATCGTCGGCGACACGATGGGTCGCTACCACCCACACGGTGACGCAGCCATCTACGACACGCTGGTACGGATGGGGCAGGACTTCTCCCGGATGGTCCCGTTCATCGATCCGCAAGGCAACTTCGGTTCACTCGATGATCCGCCCGCGGCGGCTCGCTACACCGAGTGCCGGTTGGCCGAGCCGGCGATGGACATGGTGCGAGAGCTCGACGAAGACACCGTCGACTTCCGGGCCACCTATGACGGCGAAGGCGACGAGCCGGTCGTGTTGCCCGCAGCGCTGCCCAACATTCTCGTCAACGGCACCAGCGGCATCGCTGTCGGGATGGCGACCAACATGGCGCCCCACAACCTTCGTGAGGTCGAAGAAGCCATCAAGCTGGTCATGACGAAGCGGCGACCGAAGCCGACCATCGACGAACTCATGGCAGTTGTTCCTGGCCCTGATTTCCCGTCGGGTGGCATCGTCGTCGATGACGGCCTGCGCGAGGCGTACGAGACCGGGCGAGGCACGTTCCGTATCCGGGCGAAGGCCCACGTCGAGCAGACCAGCCGCAACCGCCAGTCGATCATCGTCACCGAACTGCCCTACCTGGTCGGTCCCGAACGGGTGATGGCGCGGGTCGTCGAGTTGGTGCGCAGCGACAAGATCGCTGGGGTCGAAGACATCCTCAACTTCAGCGACATGAACGGCCTCAACATCCAGATCGATGTGAAGGCCGGCATGAACCCCCAAGCCGTGCTGCAGGAGCTGTACCGCCTCACCCCGCTCGAAGAGTCCTTCGGCATCAACAATGTCGTGCTCGTCGACGGCGTGCCCACCACGCTTGGCCTCTACGACCTGTGCAAGGCCTACATCGACCATCGCCTCGAGGTGATCGTTCGGCGCACTCAGTTCCGCCTTGAGAAGGCGCAGGATCGCCTCCACATCCTCGAAGGTCTGCTGATCGCCCTCGACGCCATCGATGAGGTCGTCGCGATCATCCGCTCGTCGGAGAATGCCAGCGAGGCTCGAGAACGGCTGATCGAACGCTTCGACCTGTCGATCATCCAAGCCACGCACATCCTCGACATGCCGCTGCGGCGCCTCACCGCTCTGGCCAAGCTCGAGCTCGAAGAAGAAGCCGACGGGCTCCGCAACGACATCGCCGAATACGAGCGCCTGCTGAAGAGCGAGGACCGCCGCCGAACGCTGGTGCTGAAAGAGCTCGGCGAGCTCGTCGACAAGCACGGCCAAGACCGCAAAGCCGAAATCGTCAACGCCGACGACATTCCGGTGTTTGAAAAGCCCAAGGAGTCAGACGTCGCCTTCGACCCCGATTCCGACGAACCGTGCGTCGTGACCCTGTCGACCTCAGGCAACCTCGGCCGGATCGCAGTCGACGGAGCCAAGAAAGGCGTTGCCGGCCGCCACGACCTCGTGTCGTCGACGGTCGTCACCTCGACCGGTCAAGCGCTCGCTGCCATCACCTCCGAAGGGCGGGCCTTCGTGTTCCATGCTGGAGAAGCAGCCGACGCTGGAGGCCGAACCCGCGGGAATGCCGCCGCGCAGCAGCTCGGTCTGAATAAGGGTGAACAGCCCCTTGCGCTCGTGACCGCCGGGGAAGAGAACCTCGTGCTCGTCACCGCCAATGGTGTTGTCAAACAGGTCACCGCCGACGAGGTACTCGGCACGAAGTCCGGCAAGGCGGTCATCGGGCTCAAGGACGGCGACAGCATCGTGTCTGCCTTCCGGGCGCCAGCTGGAGTCGATGTCATCCTCGTCGCCTCCGACGGGCAGACACTGCGAATGCCCGTCGATTCGATCTCGGCGCAAGGCCGCGGCGCCGGTGGCGTTGCCGGCATGAAACTCAAGGGTGGCGCCGTCGTCGTCGGGGCGGGCCCGGTCATCGGTGACGGCGTGGTGCTGGCCATCACGTCGGCCTCGGGAGCCAAAGCCACGCCGTACGAAGAGTTCGAATCCAAAGGCCGTGGGGGTCAGGGAGTCCGTTCCGCCAAACTCGCCAGCGGCGAGACCGTCACCCTGGCCTGGTTCGGCACCCTTGGTTCGATCGGCGGCGCCGGCGACCTGCTTGCGCAAATGGCCGACGACGCCGATCCCAAGAAGCTGGATCCCAATCCGGTGCCGTTCACCGTTGAACCATCGAAGCGGGATCTTGTCCCCACCACCACCGAACGCCAGGTGATGGTGCTCGGGCCAAGCCGATGGTGAAGCCTGGCTAGCGGCCCGACCCCTGGATCGACTCGGTCAGCTGCTCGCCACCATCCAGGTACCCGAGACAGATGACCTCGTTGTCGCCGTTGGCGAAGCCCTCCGGGAGCGGTGCGAGCGTGCCGATGAAGATCTCTGACGTTTCGTAGGCCGCGCCGACATAGCTCTCGAACTCGGGGAGACATCCCTCGGCGTACTCGAGATCCGTCGCAATCGCATCGATCTCGTAGATGTAGAACACCTCGTTGTCGTGCGGCTCGGTGCATTCGACCATCTCGACATCGGTGACCTCGGTCAGGTCGTCGGGATCGTTGAAGCAGTCGCCCACCGACAAGTCAGTGACGTTGCCACTCGCACACGCTGACGCTCCGAGCACCAGCGCCAGCAGCACAGCCAGCGAAGAACGGGAGATACGCATTGGTCCACCTCACATGGATCGTGTCCACCCCCTGACTCCACCGAGGAGGTGTCGATCAGTCACCGTAGACGCGATCACCGGAGGGTCAGGTGAATTGCTCCAACGCCTCGAGCACCATCTGCTGCTCGGTCTCGCCAAAGCCGAAGAACGTCGAGCTTGCGGTTGCCAAATCCCCGGCGAGCAAGATCATCGTCGAGTTACGCCCGACCTGGAAGCCCTGCCACGTGTCAAAGCTCGGGTCCCACAGGAACGTGAGCGCATCGTCTTTCAGTTCACCTGAGGCAACGAACTCCTGGGCATAGGCGAAATCGTCCTGGGAGCCGAGACCGATGACCTGGACCTTGTCAGCGTGTTCGCGGGCAAACTGCCCGACCTCGCCGCGCTCGCGGCGACACGTCGGTCAATGCGGTGCGTAGAACCAGACCAGCACCGGCCGGTCGCCGTCGACGGCGTCACGCAGCGTCGCCACCGACCCGTCGGCGACATCGAGCACCTCGATGTCGAGCACGTTGTTGCTCGACTCCAGACCGTCGATGTTGTCTTCTGCGGCGGAACCCGCCGCGCTGGCCTCGGCAGAGGTTGGCGCTGAGCCCTCGCCGCTTCCGCATGCGGAAGCGAGGAGCCCGAGCCCGACCACCGCAACCGCAGCGCGACGACGAAGGGGGTGTGAGCGAGACATCGCCACTGAAACGGCCGTCAGTCGAAAATGATTCCCCAGATTGCACATTTCTTTTCGTTTGCGAACAGATGTTCGCTTTGCGGCGATCTGTGGTAGAATGGGCGCAGCGCAGTCGCTGAACGTGCCTCGTCGGTTCGGCCTTCAACCCTTCGTTTCCTCCCGAGGTTCGACTCGTGTTCGAGGCCGCTCGTGCTGCGCTGCAGGCGCTGCTGGAACAACCCATTGACGAAGCCGATGCCCGCCACGCGCTCGGCGAACTCGCTGGCGTCCGTTCGCTGGTCGAGGCCCTCGAGGTGAAGCTGACTGCGGTGATCGCCCGGCGAGGCGACGCGTCGGCGGCGGTGCGAGGCGCAACCCGTTGCTCGCAACGAGAAGCCGACCGCCGCGCCGCTCGCAGTCAAACGATCACAGAGCTGCCAGCTCTTGGCGCATCCCTTGCGCAGGGGCGAACCACCGCCGAGCACGTCGACGTGCTCGCCCGGGCCGTCGACGCAACGTCGGCGGCTGCTGTTGCGGCGTCTGACCTTCTCGCCCGGGCCGAACAACGACCGCCCGACCTGCTGGCCCGCGATGTGCGGTCGTTCATCCGCACGCTCGAAACCGACGATGGAGCTGAGGAGCGGCAGCGCCGCCAGCAGGCGATGCGTTCGTGTTCGCTGTTCCGCGGCGACAACGGCATGTGGGTCCTTCACGCCGAACTCGACGAAATCAACGGTGTTGCGGTTCGGACGGCGCTCGATCGGGCCGCAACATCGCTGTTCCACACCGACGGTGGTCGTGGCGTCGCGGCCGATCGGCGCACACCGACCCAACGTCGTGCTGATGCACTCGTCGCCATGCTCACCCCCACCGGCGGAGCGTGTCGCGACACCGTCGCAACCGCAAGCCCACCCAGTGTCCGTAACCAGATGATCATCGTCGTGACCGACGACGGTTCTTGGGTGGCTGGTTCCGAAACTCGACTCGCTCCCAGCGAAGTGGAACGGCTCGCCCGTGGGTCCGACCTGTACGGCCTGGTTTTGTCCGCCGAAGGCGATCCCTTGTGGCTCGGCCGTCGTCGCCGGATGGCTTCCGACGGCCAATGGCGGGCCTTGATCGTGCGCGATGGCGGGTGTGTGATCTGCGGGGCGCGGCCAGCGCGGTGCGAAGCCCACCACGTTGAGCACTGGCAGCGCCAGCAGAACGGCCCAACCGACATCGACAACCTTGCGTTGTTGTGCAGTCACCACCATCACCAACTCCACGACAAGGGTTTGCGGTTGTATCGAACCAGCGATGGCTGGCAGCTCCGCGCGCCGCCATGAGGCTGCTGTTTGGCGGGCGAGTTGAGGGGTGGGTGATACTGCGCCGATGCGCACCGAACTCGACCCCGACTTGCTCGCCTTCACGGTTTTTGGGCTCTACAAACTCAAGGAAGGCGAAGTGGCGAGCGCAGTGATCCATGTGGGTACCAAACTCGGGCTGTTCGCCGCGCTCGCTGACGCTGGTGTTGTCAGCTCCGGCGAGCTCGCTGACGCGACCGGCCTGCATGAGCGGTGGGTGCGCGAATGGCTCAACCTGCTGGCCGCGCTCGAGCTCGCCCAACACGACGATGGCCGATTCGCACTCACTCCCGAGGCGGCAGTGGTCCTCGCCGACGAGCACCATCCCCAATACGCCGCCGGTGTCTTCGGGCCACCAATCTCCCAGCGAGAGATCGATCGAACGATCGAAGCGTTCTCGACCGGCATCGGCATGACATGGGACGAGCACGGAGCGGAAACCTGTCACTTTCAGGCAGCGATGGGAGCGGGTGGGCAGCGCACTCACCTCGTACCCGTGATCCTCGACTCGATCGACGGCATGAGCGATCGATTGCGGAACGGAGGAACCGTCGTCGACATCGGTTGTGGGGCCGGGGTTGCGGCGACCGCCATCGCCGAGGCGTACCCCAACGCCACCGTGATCGGGATGGATCCATCTGAGCATGCCATCGGCGCGGCGAACGAACGAGCGGCCGACGCAGGGCTCACCAACCTGTCGTTCCGGACCGGAACCTTCGATGACCTCGCTGCGCTGGACGACATCGATCGTGTCGATCTGCTGTTGACGCTCGACGTCATCCACGACCTCCCCCGTCCCGGGGCCGCGGTTCGATCTGCCAAAGCGTGCGTGGCCGACGATGGCGTCTGGATGGTGGCCGACATCAAGGCCCAGAGTGGGCTCGAAGCAAACCGACGCATTCCGGTCGTCTCGCTGATGTACGCGATGTCGATCCTGTACTGCATGTCCTCGGCCATGTCGGAGCCCGGGGGAGCAGGGCTCGGAACACTCGGACTCACCATCGACGTCTTCGAAGAGATGGCGACCGCTGCTGGATTCACCCAGTTCGAGACCCGAGAGTTCGAGGTCGACCCGATGAACCGCTACTACGAGCTGCGACCCTGACGGTTCGCGCCGCCGCGCCCACTCGATGGTCCGCGAGCGGCGCCAGACGAACGACCCTTGCCGCCGCCGGAACCGCTGCTCTTGGAGTTGCGACCCTGGCCCCCTCCTGGGCTGCGGTTGCCGGACGGCCGTCCTTTGCCGCCACCTCCACCGCCGCCCGACGGCCGCGCTCCGCCGCCGCGTGCCTTCTTCGCCGGCTTTCCCGCCCGCCCAGGCTTCCCCGACCGGGCAGCCCGACCATCTGATGAACCACCGCCGGCGGTGGGTCGGTTGTCTCGGGAACGGCTGTCTTGGGAACGATCGTCTCGCGAGCGGTTGTTTTGCTGACGATTTGACTTCTTTTTTGCCTTTTCCGCCGCTCGTTTCGCTGCACGCTTTCCCGGCTTTTTGCGTGAGCCGGGCCGTTCACCCTTTTTCTTTGATGATGAACGAGACGAACCTTTTGACCCAGAGTGCGCTGCTTTCCCAGTGCTGCGCGACCCGGCGGAACCGCTTCCCCGACGATCGTCGGCTCGCCCTTCAGGCGCCGCGTGCAAGGCCACGTCGCGATCGCTGTCGCCGATGTCGATCGGATCGCCATCGATGTGTGGGGGTGGTGTGATCTCTTGAGGGAGATCGAGCCGCTTCTTCATCGCCGTCACCAACCGGGTCTGAGCTGGGTCGACGAACGACACCACCGTTCCCCGAGCGCCAGCCCGAGCCGTGCGCCCCGAGCGGTGAACATAGGCAGAATCCTCATCGGGCGGATCGAAATGCACGACACACTCGACCGCATCCACATGAATGCCACGAGCGGCGACGTCGGTGGCCACCAGCGCCGCGGCCTTGCCCTTTGCGAAATCATCGAGGGCCCGCTGCCGCTGGCTCTGTGATCGGTTACCGTGGATTGGCACCGCAGGCACGCCCGCTCGAGACAATTGGCGGGCCGCTCGATCTGCGCCGTGACGAGTGCGGCTGAAGACGATCGTTCGCCCAAATGTTGCGATCACCGACGCACACAATGGGATACGGGCGCCCCGCTCGACCGTCCAGAAATAGTGGGTCATCTTTTCGAGATCTGGCGTTGGATCGCCGATCTCGTGACGGATGGGATTCTCTTGATAGTCAGCGGTGATTTTTGCGACTTCACGATCCAGCGTCGCCGAATACAGCACGGTCTGCTCACAGGCCACGGTTTGGTCGAGGATGCGGCGCACCGCCGGCATGAAGCCCATGTCGGCCATGCGGTCGGCCTCATCGAGCACCACCGCTTCAACCTCGGCCAACGACACCACTCGCTGCCCGATCAGGTCCTCGAGTCGGCCCGGTGTCGCAACCAGCACGTCGACGCCCTTCGCCAAGCGGTTGATCTGGGGCTGCAGACCAACCCCGCCGTAGACCGCGAGCCCATGCCGGTCGACCGCGGCCAAGAGTGGCGCGAGCTCGTCGGCGATCTGACCCGCCAGTTCTCGGGTGGGCGCCAAGACGAGTGCTCGGGGCCGCTTCTTGCGGGCCGGGCCCGCGGCATCGGCGCGAGCCACCAACGGGATACCGAATGCCAGCGTCTTCCCCGACCCGGTCGGCGCGCGGCCGATGACGTCGCGTCCGGCGAGGAGATCAGGGATGGTTTCGGCTTGGATGGGGAACGGCTGGCGGATACCAGCAGACTCGAGTGCGTCGACGATCGCCGCCGGGACACCGAGCTCGGCGAACGATGTCAGGCGAGGCACCGGACCAGGGTAGCGGCGCGAACTGTCCCGACCGGTGTGGTGGGCTCAGCTGGCGCGGCGGTTGTCGAGCACGACGAGACCGAGCTGGGTCAGCGTGAGAGCGAACGCAATCCACGTCACGAAGACGTTGACGTCGCTTTGTGCCCCGGCATTCACGTCCCCCATCTGCATGGTGAAGAGCATGACGAGCGCGCTCAGCAACAGAATGCGCACCCGACTCGCGACCGCGATGATCAGCCCGAGCAGTACCGCGGTGTTCTTGCCGGCCCAGCTGTAGAGGAGAAACTCATTGCTCGGGACCGGAATGTTCATCGAGTCGTAGAAGGCGTCGTGGTCAAAGAAGCCAATGACGCTCAGCATCGCGTAGGTCGCAATGAGGAGAAACGACGGCGCCACCAGGCGCCAACCGAGACGGACGGTCGGGTCGAACACGCTGGAGGGTTCGGTCGGGGAGTCGATCGGTGGGGAGTGGCGTTGGGTCATTGTTCGGAACGGCCTTCTGGAGCGATACGACGTACAGGGATGCAAATTACGGCGATACAGCGTGTAGCGATACAGCATGTAGCGATACAGAGTGTAGCGCTACAAGGCGTAGTGTAAAGCCGCCATATCCGTCGCAATCCACTACCAGCTGTAGCGCTACGTTCTGTAGTGGATGGGCCGCGGTTGGTGGTATGGTGGGCGCATGTGGATGGCGGTGGACCATCCCCTCTGAGGCATCACGTGACTGACCTGAACGCCGATCACAGCGACGAGCGAGCGACCGGGAGTCGCCCGTCTGGTCGCCCTCGCGGGCCGTCATCGGCCACGCAGTACGCCGTGCTCAGCGCAGCGTGGCGGATCCTGACCGATGAGGGCATCACCGCGCTCACCCCGACGCGTTTGCACACAGAGACCGGCGTGGCTCGCACCACCATCTACCGTCATTGGCCCGACGCGTCATCGGTCGTCGCCGACATCGTCGCGGGAGCATCGCAGCGGCGCGTCGCCGCCGAGCTGAGCGGTGACCTGCGGGCCGATCTGCTCGCGGCGCTGGAAACGCTGACCTTCCGTCTCCGTCACCGCCCGGTCGGCCCCTTGTTGAGTGCCCTACTCGCAGGCGAAGCGCAAGCTGAAGCCGACAGTCCGACCTCAGCTGACTACCTGGGGGCACTCATTGCACCCATCCGTGAGGTCATCGACACAGCGATCGAGGCCGCGACGCTTCGGCCTGGCGATCACGAGCGCGGTGCGCATGCCACCGACGCCTTGCTCCATGACATGGTCGGCCCGATGCTGATCGATGTGTTGTTGCTCGGCGGCGACCCGTTTCGAATCAACGACACCGTGGTCGTCGATCGGTTCCTCGCCCGCTACCAAGCGCGGCCCCGGCCGGCCACCCCGCCGCTGTTGCAGCCAGAGATCGACGGGATCGAGTCCCCTGCTCAGCCCGCCGACGGCGTCAGCGGCTGAGATCCACCACGACCTTGCCGGCGTAGGCGTTTGCCTCCATGTTGCGGTGAGCCTCCGCCACATCGTCGAGGCCGACCACCGCATCGATACCCGGGTCGAAGCGACCCTGAGCAACGCCTTGGAGCACCGCGGCCAACAGGTGGGTTTCGACGTCGGTGCGGATGTCCTCGCTCGAGAAGAACGCAATGTCGGGCCGT
>JBCCYT010000160.1:0-9854 GCA_039188975.1 Actinomycetota bacterium | reverse complement strand
GCGGGGATGTCGCCGCGCCCGAATCGGTCGAAACCAGGAAGGTCGATGCGCCGGTCGTGGCACACGAACCGGTCCCATGCGAGGTAGACGTCGCCGATCTCGGTGCCGGAACGGATCCATCCACCGGCGGTACCGACAGAAAGCACCACATCGGGAAGCCGGCCGACGTGGGTTCGGCACGACTCGAGCAGGACGTGCGTGGTGAGGGCTGCGGCGGTGGTACCGATGCAATCAACTCCGGTTGCCGGGTCGACGCCATTGGTGGCGAGGACCACCTCAGCGCCGCCGGGTGCGGTCGCGGTGTGCATGACGCGGGCGGGGAGTGCGGTCGCCCAATCAGGTGAGGCGATCGATCGAGCATCGAGGGCGGCGCGAAGCGGTGCCGCTTCAGCTTCCATGGCCATGACGATCGCGATCAGCGGAGGGGGCACGGGGGCAGGTTACGGGACCGATTCCGGGCTTTGCGACGTGTGTCACAGCCGCGCCGCATCGGAGGGGGAAATCCCGTAACGTCTTCGAAACATTCGGCGTCCCGTCTACGACGCCCGGCCCCGGACGCACGGCCTCGCAGCCACCCCGCCCGTTCCGGCGCCACTCCCCTGCCCCCCAGCGAAGGACCGTCTACTTCGATGCGCGCTCTTTTTCGTTCCCTGTCCGCAGCGATCGTCATGTCACTCGCCACCATTGGCCTGAGTAGCCCAGCTGGCGCCGTCGACCAGTTCGGCGATGTCGAACGCGACCGGTGGTACGCAACGTCGGTTGCGTGGCTGGTCGGCGAAGGCATCACGACCGGCACATCTCCGGGCTGCTTCTCGCCGTATGACCAGGTGACCCGAGGTCAGCTCGTGACGTTCATGTTCCGGCTCGACGGAACGCTCGGCAACCAGCCCGGCGCCAACGAGCACCCCTTCGACGACGTGATCCACGACTACCAGCAGGCCTCGGTCGGCTGGGCGTTCGCCGAGGGCATCACAACCGGCACGAGCGCCTCGACGTTCACGCCGGAAGCTGCGATCACCCGCGGTGACTTCGCCGTGATGCTCTGGCGCTACGCCGGCGAACCGACCGCGGCCGGACCGCACCCCTTCACCGACGTCACCCTCGGCTATCAGCAGGCCGCAATCGACTGGATGGCAGAGACCGGCATCACCGCCGGCACGACCCCGACGACCTTTGCACCGAACGGCAACATGACGCGAGCACAGGCGGCCTCGTTTCTGCACCGATTCATGGACGAACCCGCCACCGTGACCCCCGCCGCGGCGACCGGTACCGAGTCCAACGCGTGCATCGACGAATACGAGTCGATCCTGGTCGACGCTGGCCTCACCGACGACGAAGCCGTCTGTATCGCCCCGTTCATCACCGACCTCGACATCGACACTGTCGTGGCGGTTCTCGCCGGGCTCGCACCGATCGACGCTCAGCTCATCGACATTTTGAGCGACATCATCATCGCTGGGTGCATTCCGACGACGGACCGTCAAGCGGCTCTGATCCGGGCGTTTCTGTAACGACGTGCGGGCGTCTCGATCGATCTGCGTTTAGCCCGCCGGGCAGGCGAACTCGCCTGGAGCGACCGGTTCGATCCGTTCGAAACCGTCGGATCCCACCCGCATTACGACCCGACAGGCGCGTTCGTCAGCGGATGGAAAGAACCCGGCGCCTGATGAGTCACCGACGTTGGGGCCCGACAGGCACGCACGGAGAAGACCAACGGCCTCGCATGCGTCAGCCGCGGCAGCAAAGTTCCAGAAGGCGGCGCTCGCCTGCAACGCATCACCGCTGACCGGCGCGCCGAAGTCATCGAGGATCTGAGCCATCGCCACCGTCGCAGGTGCTGCATCCCTGTCTTCGAGCGGCAGGAACGGCAGCTGGAGAATGACCTTCTCGACCGGGACTCCGTCGGCGATGGCATCGCGTCGACAGGCATCGTCATAGCTCGACGCATCCGCGATCACGGCTGGACCGCTGCTTCCTCCTGCCGCGACGAGCGGCATCGTGGCGCCCCGGCACGACCCGGCAACGTGGACGACCCCGACCCCTGCGGCGGTGAGGCGTTCGCTGATCCCCGCCCAATCAGGCTGCGCCGTGAGCGGAAAGAACTCGATCGCCACGACCGAAACCCCGTCGGTGCGTAGCGCAAACTCGGTCTCTTCCGCCTCCGTTCGGCCCGCGGTCGAATCGGGAACGACGATCGCGACTGCGACCTCAGGGTCACCGTCGATGGCCACCCGATGAGCGAACAGGGGAACCGGGTTCGGGGAACGGATGTCCGCGGGCCAGCCGTCGAACCGAGGCAGTCCGCAGCCGCCCCACACCGACACCCCCTGTGAAGCCTGGAGATAGCCAGCGCCGACGAGGGCGAGTACCTCCTCGCACTGGCGCTCGGCCACGGCGACGACCTCGGAGACGGCAGCGTCGTAGGACTCGACCGACAGCACCCGACCAAGGAGTCCGCCCAACGTATTGCAGTACTCGGCCATGGCGGCCACCGCAGTCGGCATGCGTGCGCCGCTCTCGCCTGCGAACCGGGCCCCTTCATCGCTACCGGTTGCGATGGAGATGGTCGACGCGTCGACGCCGATGACCTCGACGGTGGTCGAGTCGGCAGTGCCGCCGCAAGGAAGTGGCGACCCTGCCAACGTCGGGCCCTCCAGCGCTGGAGGGTCGTCCGGTATGGGCGGGACCAGCGTGGTGCCCGGGTCGGTCAACGGCTGCCCGTCGTCGCCGGCCGGTGTGAACACCGGGGGCTCGCTCGGCGCTTCACCTCCGCCGCTGCACGCAGCGACGACGAGCGCCCAGCACGTCAGCGCGACAACGGATCGAGAGATCGACACGGCGCGAGTATCACACCGATTGCTGGGTCAAACGGCTCATCCCTCGGTGCCACTCGCACTCCCCGGTTCACGCCCGATGGCCCATCCACGTCGGGCGTCAATCGCCGATGCCTGTTGTATGGCTTGTTCCACCACCTGCAACCTGTGCGGATCTCATGACGGCAAGGTCCGCGAGGGCCGCCTGGGTCGATACCGCCAGACGTGCGACCGGTGCGAAGCCCGTCGCGGAAGTCATCTGGTCAGTACCGATCGCGGCTACGCCCAAGCTGCGTGACCCCGTGCGCCACGGCGGCGCAGGAGGCGTCAGAGGCCGAGAATGTCGGCGACCCGGTCCCGGTGCTGGCGGGCATCGCCGTACGCAGCAGCCAACGCCCACCCGCGTTTGAGCCAGAGCTGCAGGTCGTATTCGAACGTGTAGCCGATCGCACCGTGGCATTGCAGCGCTTTGCGAGCGGCGAGGTCGACGGCGTCGGATGCCTGGGCTTTCGCCATCGAGACATCGCGCGCCCGGGCCAGCATGTCGTGATCCTCGGGGTGAGCGACGGTCCATGCGGCGCGGTACACGAGCGGGGTTGCGAAGTCGACGGCGATCTTCACGTCGGCCAGTTGGTGTTTCACCGCTTGGTAGGACCCCACCGGCTTGCCGAACTGGTGACGCTCAGCGACGTACGCAACCGTGGCGTCGAGCAGGCGGCGGGCGATGCCGATGGCCTGCGCCGCAGTGCCGAGTACCGCCCGGTCGTAGGCACGCGCGGCATCGGCCCCGCCGAGGGGTTGTGCTGCGTTGACGTCGACGAGGGTCGAGAGTCGCCGAGACTGATCGATCGACGTCACCGCTTCGCTTCGCCATTCGGTGGCAGCCTGGAGGCTGGCGCCGTCTCGGTGCACGATGGCATCAGCAACGCCGGCCGCCACGACCGGTCCCGCCCCGAGTGCGACGGTGACGGTCGACTCGCCGGTTACCGCGGCGTCGAGCAGCGGACTGTCGGCTTCCGCCAGTGCGGGCACTGCGACTGCGGCGTGTTCCATCACCGGTTCGGGGACGCCTGCATAGCCGGCTTCTTCGAGGATGCGGACCAGATCGACCTCGTTCATCGCCAGCCCACCGGCTGATTCGGGGGCAAGCATGGCCAGCACGCCCATCTCTGCGAGCGCAGACCAAAGACCGTCGACGCGGCCGTCGGCGTTGTCCCAGCTCGCACGAACCGCTTCGGGCGGGCACCGGTCGGCGAAGAGCTCGCGCACGGTGTCGCGAAACATGTCCTGTTCGTCGGTGAAGCTGAATCGCATCGCCGTCACCGCCTCGGCAGGCCGAGCACGCGCTCAGCGATGATGTTGCGTTGGATCTCGTTGGTGCCGGCGTAAATCGGGCCCGACAGGGCGAAGACGTAGCCGTCGAGCCAGTCGTTCCCGTCTGGGCTTGCGCCGACGACCTCACCGGCCTCGCCGAGCAGCCGAAGCGCGGTTGCATGGAGCTCGAGATCGAGTTCTGACCAAAACACCTTGCCTTCGCTTGCTTCGGGACCGATTTCGGCCCCCGCCATCAGGTCGGCCGCCATCTGGTATGTCTGCCACCGATAGGCCTGGGCCTTGATCCATGCGTCGGCGACATCGTCGCGCAGTCGTGGGTCGATGAGGCGCCCACCGGTGCGAAGGTCGCGAACGAGCTGGTTGAGTCGTTCGGCTGCGGCCATGAACCGGCCAGGGCTGCGCAGGCTCAGACCTCGCTCGGATCCGGCAGCAGCCATTGCGACCGCCCAACCCTGTCCGACCTCGCCGAGCACGTGATCGGCCGAGACGCGGGCGTCGTCGAAGAACAGTTCGGCAAAGCCGGGTTCGCCGTCGAGCCGTCCGATGGGGCGTCGCTCCATCCCGGGGGTGTCGGCGGGAACGAGGAGGTAGGTCAGCCCCTTGTGGCGCTCGGCCTCGGGATCGGTGCGCACGATGCAGAAGATCCAGTCGGCGAACGCCCCGCGCGAGCACCACGTCTTTTGCCCGTTGAGGACGAAGTCATCGCCGTCGCGAATCGCTTTGGTGGCGATGCCAGCGAGGTCGCTCCCCGCCTCCGGCTCGCTCCAACCCTGCGCCCAGATGTGCTCCCCACTCGCCATCCGCGGCAAGAAGTGATCCTTTTGCTCCTGAGTACCGAAGTTGAAGATCGTCGGGGCGAGAAGGCTGATGCCATTGGCGCTGACGCGGCCGGGCACACCCGAAAGCCAGTACTCCTCCTCATAGATCAGCCACTCGATCAGGTCGCAGTCCCGACCGCCGTACGCCGTGGGCCAGGCAGGAACGGACCAGCCGGCATCGAACAGCACCTTCTCCCACTGCCGATGCTCTTCGAACCCGTCTGGGGTGTCCATGCTCTTGATCGGGCCGGGGTGGTGCTCCACCAGCCACGTACGGCATTCGTCGCGAAAATCGACGTACTCGGGCGACAGGTCAAGATCCATCAGCGGAACTCACCGTTGCGGACACCGTTGGGGTCGAAGACCTCACGGATCAGGTGAAGCTCTTCGTCGGTGGGGAGACGGCTCTCGGCCACGTTGCCGACGACGGTCAGCTCGAACGCCGATGCCTCCTGCGCCTGTTCGAGGGTGACTCCTGGATGCAGCGAACGAACCCGCATCGTGCCGTCGTCGGTCTCGAAGTCGTAGGCGCCCAGCTCGGTGACGACGCGTCGAATCTCGTGGTGTTGACCGGTTACGTCGGGCAGCGCGGCAACGGTGTCGTTGCCGGGACCGCTGATGACGTCGACCGACTCGACGAACGACCGAGCCTGGGTCGGCACCCAGTAGGTCGTCGCGTGGTTGATGAGGTTGCCGGGCGCGCCGCGCATGCCGAGGAGTTGCACCCTCGGATGGCGGTAGTCGTCGCCGATCGCGGCAAAGTTCTGGTTGCCGTACCGGTCGATTTGGGGCGCGCCCATCACCACGTGTCGCTTCCCCGACCACACCTGGTCAAAGATCGACCGAAACGGCATGTACGACTCGATCGTGGCATCCGAGGGATCACCGCCGAGCGGCAGGTTGCCTTCGATCGCGTAGGCGATCGTGTCGGTCAGCATCAGGTCGGGCTCGAACGTGGCCCGGGCGAGACGCCCAGCGATGACTGGCACCGGCCCCATCGGATTGCACAGCACTTCTCCGTCGCCCCGGAAGGCCTCGGCCAGGGCGACGATGCAGATCTCGCTGATGGTTGGCTCGCTCACGACTGCCCCCTCTCGTCGAGCTTGGCTCGGTACGCCTCGTGGGATTCGAGTTCGAGCCAGTCGGTGCGGAACTGGGCCCATGCATCTGGATCTTTGGCGGTCGCGGCGTAGTCCTTCTGGAAGCGTTCGTCGCGGCCATAGTCGGGCGGACACTCGGTGAAGTGGGCGCCCATGGGCGCTTCGATGACTCCGTCGACGTGCATCCGTGGGATGCGCAGGGTGTGGACCGACCCTTCCCGCAGAAAGTCATCGGTCGAGATGATCTGCTCCGCTGACAGATAGGTCTTGGCCCCGGCCATGGCGAAGAGATCGTCGAAGTACAGATCAGGGCCCAGGAACTGCCCGTTGCCTTTCTCGTCGGCCCGGTTCATGTGCAGCAGGGTGGCGTCCATCTCGAACGCCGGAATGGCAACCAGCTCCTCGCCGTCGTCATAGGGCGATGTCACCGTCCGCAGGTCGGGGTTTTCGGCGAGCATCGCCGATCCCATGCCAGCGCGGGTCGGGTAGAACGGCACCCGATGGGCGGCCGCCATCAACCCGAGGTAGAAGGCGCCCTCATCGAGCTCCATGAAGTCTGGGAGCAGGCCCCCCTGGCGGACGGCCCGAAAGTGCGGTTCGAGGGGGATCGAGTCGAGCGACACGAACCCGTAGGTGACCTTGCGACACTTGCCGGCGGCGGTCAGGATGCCGACGTCGGGGCCGCCGTAGCTGACGATGTGGAGGTCGGTGAGGTCGCTGCGAAGGATCGCCCGCACCAGCGACATCGGTTTGCGGCGAGATCCCCATCCGCCGATCCCGATCGTCATGCCGCTTTCGAGTTCGCCGATGATCTCGTCCTCGGTCATCCGTTTGTCGGCCACGGATGGCCCCCTTCGTCGTCAACCGCGCTCGTCAGAACCTGACGGTGTGTCAGGCCGACGCACCGTAACCCGGGCGGGCTCACCATTGCGAGATCGCCGCCGGTACGATCGCAGCCATGCGTGGGCTGCCGATCATGCTGGTGATCCTGGCGCTGCTCAGCGCCTCGTGCTCGGGCGATTCCTCGGACGGGTCGCCGACTGAACCAGCGTCGTCCGGGTCCGAGTCGTCGGCCGAGACCACCTCGACGACGACGACACCGGCGGGCCCAGCCGACTTTTGCTCGGGTGTCGCGGCGGTGAGCGCATCGCTCGACCAGATCTCCAGCACGATGATCGCAACGATGAATGGCGAGGAACCGGGCGGCTTCATCCTGGTGCTCGACGAGGCGACGACGACCATGGAGCGCACCGCAGAACTCGCACCCGATCCGGCTCTCGCCGATGCTGCCAGTCTCATCGCGACGACGTACCTCGGTTTCGAGGAGCTGCTGTTCGAGATCGACTTCGCGATCGAGACGATCCCGGTCGAGGATCCCCGAGCGCAAGCCGTCGCCGATCCGGCGCTGGCGGAGGCGGTTGCCACGGTCAGCGCGCATTGCGCCGAACGTTCCGAGGCCGACGCATGAGCCCTGAGCCCTTTGACCTCAGCGGGAGGACAGCCATCGTCACCGGCGGCACCAAAGGGCTGGGGCGCACGATCGCCGAAACCCTGCTGGACCATGGCGCCGACGTCGTCGTGTGTGCGCGGAACCAGCCACCGGAACCGATCGAACAGCGCGGTCGCCAGGCCCGCTTCGTGGCCGCCGATGTCCGCAACCCGGACGAGATCGCTGCGGTTGTCGAGGCCGCCCTTGCCGCCACCGGGCGCATCGACATCCTCGTCAACAACGCCGGCGGCGCACCGCCCAGCGACAGTGCGAGCGTGTCACCCCGATTCAACGAGAAGATCGTGGCCCTCAACCTGCTCGGACCCTTGATGTTCTCCCAAGCGGTGCACGACACGATGCAGGCTCAGGAACATGGTGGGGTGATCGTCAACATCTCGTCGGTCTCGGGCACCCGCGCCAACCCGAAAGGGGCTGCGTACGGCGCTGCCAAAGCCGGCCTGATCAACCTCACACAGACCTTGGCGCACGAATGGGGCCCGAAGATCCGGGTCGTCGCACCTGTCGTCGGCATGATCGTGACCGAGGACGCCCACCTCTTCTACGGCGACGAGGCCGGGATTGCGGCGGTCGGTGCCACGTTGCCGATGCAGCGGATGGGCGAGACGACCGACATCGCCCGCGCCGTGCTTTTCCTCGTGTCGCCGATGGCGAGCTGGATGACCGGTTGCGCCGTGCCAGTCGACGGCGGGGGCGACCCGGTCGGCTACCTCGACGCCGCCAACGGCGAAGCGAGCCGATGATGCCGCAGATCGCCATGTTGGCCGAACTCAGCGAGCTGTTCATCCAGCTCTCGGCGCTGGCCACCACCGAGATCGATCCCGACTACCTCGATGACGCAGGCCGGATCATCGGCTCGCCTGCGGCAGGGCCGAAACCGCAGCAAAGCGGCGACCGGGGCGGGTTCGCCCAACTCTTGACCTTGTTGGCGCTGTTTCTGGGCGTGTCGTTCGTCGCCTGGCGAATTCGCCGCGAGATGAACAAGGCCACCGCCCAGCGAGCGTCCTGACATGCCCGGGCCCCAGTTCGTCACCGACTTCGAGCCCCGCTACGGCGACATGGTCGATGTGTCGCCCCGGCTGCGACGACTGGTGTGCGAGAACCCATCCACATTCACGTTCCACGGCACCGGCACCTATGTGATCGGACGCGGAGACGTCGCGGTCGTCGACCCGGGACCCCGCGACGACGCCCATGTCGAGGCGCTGCTGCAAGCGCTCGATGGCGAGCGGGTGCGACACATCCTCATCACCCACACCCACGGTGACCATTCCCCGGCGGCAGCGGCCCTTGCCGACGCGACCGGGGCGCCGGTGCTCGGGTTTGGCCCTCACCCGACCGCGGCCGTCGGCGAGGGCGACGACCGCGACAGCGACAGCGACGACGGTGACGACAGCGACGACAGCGACCAGGACGCGTCCAGCGAGGGTACGACCCACCGGGAACCATCGATCGAGGAAACGCCGGAGTTTCAGGCCAAACACGCCCCTGACGTCGACTTCGAGCCCGAAACCCGCCTCTCGCACGGCGATGTCATCGACGGGCCGGGCTACACGATCGAGGCGCTGCACACACCAGGCCACATCAGCAACCATCTCTGCTTCGCATTGGCCGAGGAACACGCACTGCTCACCGGCGACCATGTGATGGGATGGTCGACCACGATCATCCCCCCGCCTGACGGCGACATCGGGGCGTATCTGGAATCGTTGCAGCTCCTGCTCGACCGGCCTGACGACCGGATTCTCTACCCGACGCATGGAGCGCCGGTCACCGATCCTCACCCGTTCGTGCGGGCGTTGTTCGATCACCGGTTGATGCGTGAGCAGGCGATCATCGGTCAGCTCACTGCCGGCCCGCGCTCAGCTCGCGAGATCGTCGCCGTTCTGTACGCCGGCGTGCGCAAAGAACTCCACAAGCCGGCGGCGAGATCGGTGCTCGCCCATCTCCGCAAACTTCACGACGAGGGACGCGTGGAGACGGCGGTGGCGGACGCGTCGACGTTGTCATCCAAGACGGTCTGGGCCCACTCCTGACCGGGTTCGGTTGTCGCCGGTGCCGGCGATGATCGACGGCCGGTGATCGTGACAGGGTGATGACACGCGACGGCATGGTCATCGCTGCCTGCGACGTGGCGCATCACCGGTTCCTCGTCGAAGCAGATGGCGGTGGCCTGCGGGCATCTGGTGTTGAACCGGCATCCGTTCGGAGGATGGATTGGCGAGGGAAGTTCACCTTCGATGTCGCCCTCGGCCACATCGACCGTCGGCGCGGGTTC
>JBCCYT010000159.1:0-9899 GCA_039188975.1 Actinomycetota bacterium | reverse complement strand
ATGATCTTCACCGGTGTCCCGTTGATGCGCAGGCGCCGATCTCCGATTTCCACCCGACGAAACCCGGTCATGGTCGTGTGTGCTTCGATGACGTCGCCGTCGGCGCCGAGCAGTTCGGTGACGACCCGGTACCGATTCGGTGTCTCAGCCGTCCATGGGTCGATTCCGGCATAGTGGGCGTCGAGCTGGGCCACCGGCCCGGGGTAGGACACGGCGGTCAGCACCTCCTCGAACTGCGAGCCCCGACCCCGGTCAGCAACCGGTGCGGTGTGTTTCGGGCCGACTCGAGTGCCGCGTGCGTTCTCGAGCCACACCCGCAACGATTCGCCGCCGGCGCCGCCGTGGAGGCGGCCGGTGACCGACAGCGAACCGGTGCCGGTCGGCGCGTCGTAATCGGCCACGACATGCAGGTCATCGAGCCGAGTGCGACCCCGAGCTTCGAGGTGCACGGAACGATGCAGGCCGGCATGCCACCAATGGTCTTGATCCTCGATCCAGGTTGCGTCGGAGTAGCGGATCACCATGACGGCCAGCAGGTTCTCGCCGCGTACGAGATGGGGGGTCAGGTCGAACTCCGATGGCAGGCGCGAGTCCTTCCCCATCCCGACGAATGCGCCGTTGCACCACACGACGGCGACACTCTCAGCCCCGCCGAGGTGCAACACCACATCGCGTCCCCGCCATGCGCCGGGGATCTTGAACGTCCGGCGGTGGAGCCCGGTCGGGTTCTTCGGAGGCGTCCACGGCGCATCGACGTCGGGCCACGGCATGACGATGTTCGTGTAGTGAGGGAGGTCGCCGGTCTCCTGCCTCGTCCAGCAACCGGGTACGGCGATCGTGCGCCAGTCGGCGTCGCTCGTCGAGGGATCAGCCCAGCCGTCAAGGGCTGCGGTCGGCGACTCGATGAGCAGGAACTGCCAGTCGCCGTCGAGCGAGCGGCGCCACGACGTCCCCTCCCCCGTCCGGGCGGCGGCGGTGTCGGGGTACGGCTCGAGTGGGGGCCGAGCGGGGAGCCGATTGATCTCGGTCAGTTCAGGCTGAAGGAGGGTGGCGATGTCGAGCACGCTCCATCATGGCCGCTCGGATTGACCACTGACAGGTCCTCGGCGAACCTCACGGTCGATGACCTTCACGATCGAGCCCCCGAACGACGACGAGCCACCACGGGCATCGTTCGACGCAGCAAACGGCATGATCGGCGACGACGCAGTCGCCGCGTTCGCGGCCGACGGTGTCGTGTGTCTGCGCAACGTCATCCCGGTCGAGTCGATCGCTGCGATCCACGCTGGCTGCGAGACGGCCCGCTCCGAACCCACCGACATGGCGTACGCCATCGGCGATGACGGACCGTCGTTCTTCTACGACTTCAACGTCAGCGATCGCATCGACGCGTTTCGACGGCTTCGCGACGAAACGCCGATGGCGGATCTCGCCCAACGGCTCATGGGGTCGAACCGCCTCGCCCGCTATTTCGACAACCTCTTCATCAAAGATGGTGGCGGAGGCGCAGCCACGCCATGGCACGAGGACGCGTCCTTTCAACGGGTCAACGGCGCCGACTCGATCAACTTCTGGATCGCCTTCGACGACATTCCTCGACAGACGGCCCTGCAGTTCCTGGCCGGCTCGCACCGGCGTGACGAACCGATCCATCTGATGGGTCACTTCGAGGACGGCGGCGCCTACGCCGACGTGATCATGCGAAACCGTGCGCCCGCACCTCCGCCCGAAGTGCTGGGGGCTCGATTCGAGTCGGTGTGGTGGGAACTCAATGCGGGCGACGCGCTCGTGTGGCGGCACCGAACCCTGCACGGCGCGCCGGCCAACACCTTGCCGACCCCTCGTCGAGCGATCGCATACATCTGGCTCGGCGACGACGCCCGGTACGACGCGGCGCCCGGCCGGGTCGACCCTGACTTCAGTGATCCTGCGCTCGCCGACGGCGCGCCCTTTCACAGCGATCGGTTCCCGCTGGTCCGCGGCTGACGGCACGCGGCGGGCACGACCTCGACATCTGGCGGCCCCCGCCCGTCGCACGTACCGTCTGGCCATGCGCAACGCTCTCACGGAACGGTTCGGGATCGAGTTCCCCATCTACGCCTTCACCCACTGCCGCGACGTTGTGGTCGAGGTCAGCAAAGCCGGCGGCCTCGGGGTGCTCGGCGCAGTGGGCTTCAGCGTCGAGCAGTTGAAGGTGGAACTCGACTGGATCGACGAACACATCGGCGACAAGCCGTACGGCGTCGACATCGTCTTGCCTCAGAAGTACGACGGCGATGCCGGCGAGATGGATCTCGGCAAGCTCAGCGGCCAGCTGTCGTCAATGATTCCGGAGGGCCACAAGGACTTCGTGAGGGACGTACTGGCCGACCACGATGTCCCAGCGATCCCGGAGGGCGAAGAACTCGGGAGCGGCCTCATGGGTTGGAACCGCGCCACCGCCGTCCCGCAGGTCGAGGAGATCCTGACCCGGCCGAATGTGGTGATGGTGGCGAACGCGCTGGGGACTCCTCCGCCCGATCTCGTCGAGATGATCCAGGAGTCAGGTCGTGCGGTCGGCGCCTTGTGCGGCACGCCCGCACAGGCGAGTCGTCACGCCGCAGCGGGCCTCGACTTCGTCATTGCCCAGGGCACCGAAGGCGGCGGCCACACCGGCGACATCGGCTCGATGGTGTTGTGGCCTCAGGTCATCGACGCCGTCGCGCCCGTCCCGGTGCTTGCAGCCGGCGGCATCGGCACGGGTCGCCAGATGGCGGGCGCGCTGACGATGGGCGCAGCCGGAGTGTGGACCGGGTCGCTCTGGCTCGCCGTTGCCGAAGCCCACGGCTCGCCGGCCCAGATCCAGACCTACCTCGACGCGACGAGCAAGGACACGGTGCGGTCGCGTTCGTGGACGGGCAAGCCGTGTCGCATGCTGCGCAACGACTGGACCGAGGCGTGGGAGGCCGAGGGTGCGCCCGACACGCTCGGCATGCCGTTGCAGATGATGGCGGTGCGCGAAGCCATGGTGCGCAGCAACCGCTACCCGGACAAGGCCCAAGACGTGGCGTTCAGTCCGGTGGGGCAGGTGGTCGGCACGATGAACAAGGTGAAGAAGTCTGGTGAGGTCGTCATGGAGATGGTCGAGGAGTGCATCGACCATCTGCAACTCGCATCGGGAATGCTCGACGGCTGAGCCAGGAGGAATCGAGCGGCTCCGTTACCGCCGGGTAGCCGACCCGTCGAATTCCTGGCACGCTAACGATCGTTCACATCGCCCTTCCCCAGAGGGCACGCACTTCTACCCCTGGGAGGGGCAATGGGCATTCTCGATGGCAAGGTCGCACTCGTCACCGGCGCAGGTCGTGGCATTGGCCGCGAACACGCACTGATGATGGCGTCGGAAGGCGCCAAGGTCGTCGTCAACGACCTCGGCGGGGACGCGGCTGGCGGTGGCGCAGACGCCACCCCGGCTCAGGAAGTCGTCGCGGAGATCGAGGCAATGGGCGGCGAGGCTGCGGTCAACGGTGGCAACGTTGCGAAGTTCGACGAAGCCGGCGCCATGGTCCAGCAGGCGATCGACACGTTCGGCGACATCAACATCATCGTGAACAACGCCGGCATCCTCCGTGACCGGATGCTGTTCTCGATGAGCGAAGACGACTGGGACGCCGTCATCGCGGTGCACCTCAAGGGCACGTTCAACCCCAGCAACTACGCCGCCAAGTACTGGCGAGAGAAGGCCAAGGCTGGCGAAGACGTCTACGGCCGCATCATCAACACGGCGTCGCCCTCGGGCATCTACGGCAACGTCGGGCAAACCAACTACGGCGCAGCCAAGGCCGGCATCGCCGCCTTCTCGATCATCGCTGCCCAAGAGCTCGTCAAGTACGGCGTCACCGTCAACTGCCTGGCGCCGACGGCGTGGTCGCGCATGACCGCCGACCTCATGGGCGGCGATGCGGCCCCCGAAGGTCTCCAGGAACAGATCAGCCCCCGTTGGATCGCCGTCATCACCGCCTGGCTCGCATCCCCCGAGGCCCAGAACGTGACCGGTCGTTGCTTCGACATCCGCGGCGATCAGCTCGGCATCGCCGAAGGCTGGCACCTCGGCCCGGTCGCCACCCAAACCGACGATCCCGGCGACATGGGTCCCGTCGTGGCCGAACTCATGAGCAAGGCCCGCCTCAACGCCTCCATGGCTGGCACCGACCACGAAGGCCCCGGCTTCCCCAGCCAGAGCATCTGATTCGTCGCTGCGACCCGATCCTACTTGCGCAACTGGATGGTTGCGCATGTAGGATCGTCGTATGCGGTCGTTCAAACAGGTCGATGTGTTCACCGAGATTCCCTATCGCGGCAATCCGCTCGCGGTCGTTCTCGACGGAGAAGGGCTCTCGACCGAGGAGATGCAACGGTTCGCCAACTGGACGAACCTGAGCGAGACGACGTTCGTCCTTGCCCCTACCGACCCGGCGGCCGACTATCGGGTCCGAATCTTCACCACCGATGTCGAGTTGCCCTTCGCTGGTCACCCGACGATCGGCACCTGCCACGCCTGGCTCGAAGCCGGAGGAAGGCCCGCCACCGACGGCGTGGTGATCCAAGAGTGCGGCGCCGGGCTGATCACCTTGCGCAACACCAGCCAGCTGGCCTTCGCCGCACCGCCGCTCGACCGCAGCGGGCCGGTCGATGAGGCTGACCTCGACGACGTGTGCGCCGTCCTCGGCGTCGACCGCGCGGCGATCATCGATGCCGCGTGGGCCGACAACGGCCCCGGGTGGATCGCAGTGCAGCTCGCCGATGCCGACGCGGTTCTCGCAGTCGAGCCCAACCTCGCCGCCCGCCCGTCGTACAAGATCGGTGTGGTCGGCACCCATCCAGCCGACCACGAGGCCGCGATCGAAGTACGGGCCCTGTTCAAGATGGGGGACGGCCCCGGCGCAGAGGATCCCGTGACCGGCAGCCTCAACGCGGCGCTCGCTCAGTGGCTTCTTGCGAACGGCACGCTGACGTCGCCCTATCTCGCAGTCCAAGGCACGGCGATCCACCGCGATGGGAGGGTGTTCGTGAGCGAAGCAGACGACGAGATCTGGATCGGTGGCGACGCCGTCACCTGTATCGACGGCGAGGTGGCCCTGTGAGTGAACGTCCGTTCCGTTTCGGATTCCAAGAGACCGCTTCGGCCGACCCTGATGCGATCCGGCGTGCAGCGCAGTCAGCCGAGGCATGTGGCTTCGGCGAGTATTGGTCGTCGGACCATGTCGGCGCGGCTGACCCGTTCCTCCCCCTGCAGTTCGCTGCCGATGTCGCGCCGACGCTCGACGTCGGGCCGTTGGTGCTCAACAACGAGTTCCACCATCCGGTGATGGTTGCCCGTTCGGTCGCAACGCTCGACAACCTCACCAACGGTCGGGCCGTGCTCGGGCTCGGCACCGGCTATGCCCAAGCCGAGCACGACGCGACGGCGATTCCGCTGCGGCCCCGAGGCGCCCGGGTGACACGTTTCGGCGAGTCTTTTCGGATCATCCGGGAACTGCTCGACACCGGTTCGTGCACCTTCGAGAGCGAACACCACCAGATCGACCTCGACGACCTGGGTGTCCGGCCCGTGCAGGAACGGGTGCCGATGCTGATCGGGGGGCATGGACGCCGGGTGGTCACATTGGCGGGTCAGCTCGCCGATCGCTTCCAATTCACCGGATTGACCTTTGACCAGGCGGGCAATCTCTCCCCTGCGGGCTTCGCTCCTGGTCAGCTCGACATCCGCCGGGACTGGCTGGTCGAGGCCGCCGGTGACCGGATCGACGACATCGAACGGTCGGCGCTCGTGCAGCGGCTCTCGATCGGGAACGACACCGACGAGCTGCGCGCCGAGACGGCCGAGCGGTGGAGTATGTCCACCGACGATCTCGACAACTGCCCGTTTGCGCTGATCGGTTCGGTCGAGCAGGTCATCGACAAGATCGGCCGAATCCGAGAACGGCTGGGCATCACGCACTACGTCATGCGTGACACCGAGCAGTTCGCGCCGGTCATCGAACGCCTCTGACAGGGGCCACGCTCAGGCATCCAGGCAGGCGATCAGGGCCGACTGGATCGCCTGGTTCGAGAAGTCGAGACCGTCGATGCCGCGATCGCCGACCTCGATACCGGCCTTCTCCAAACACGCTTCGAGCTCGGCGTCATCGATCTGGACCTCCTGGACATCCGGTGTCTCGGCGTTTGCAACGTCATCGGAATTCGGCCGGGTGGTCTGGCTCTCGTCGCTGGTGTCGTCATCCGAGCTGTCGCTGCCGGTGTCGTCGTTCGAGCTGTCGTCGTCCGAGCTGTCGTCGTTCGAGGTGTCGTCGTTCGAGGTGTCGTCGCCCGAGCTGTCGTCGTCGCCATCGGCACGTCCATCGTTCGCTCCAGCCGAGGATCCGGAGAGCGTTTCGTCGGCATCGCCATCGTCGTCGTCGGCAGGACCTGTCAGGTCGAGGTCATCGGTCGGTGCGCCGCACTCGTCGAGCACCGACTGGACCGTCGGGTCGTGGCGGTCGACGTAGGCGAGCAGCTCGCGCAGCGCCGTCTCGACGTCCTTCTCGGCATTGATGGGGAGACCCGCATCGGCGATGCACTGCACGACATCGTCGGTCTCGGACCTGGCGTCCGGCTCGACGGTCACTGCGCTGCCGACCCCACCAGGTTGCGAGCCGCTCGCTGTTGGGGGTTGCGAAGCGACGTCACGGCTGGGGTCGTCGGCGGCATCGCCAGACGAGCTACCGCCGCAGGCTGCGGCGCCGATGGCGAGGCAGGCGACAACGGCGAAACGAGACGTTCGTCGAGCGGGGTGCATACGACTTCCTTTCGTGGAGCCGACCGGACGGGCGGCATCGCGTTCGGGAAGTCGGACTGTGCAGCATCACCGATGAGAGCGAGATGAGATCGCCTAAGAACGGCTTCGCAGCGACGGATCAGTCGTAACTGATCTGGCAGAAGCCGTGGTTGCAGTAGCCCATCGGGTTCCGATGCAAGTACTGCTGGTGGTATTCCTCGGCGTAGTAGAAGGTGGGCGCGTCGACGATGGTTGTGGCGATCTCGCCGAATCCGGCGCTGTTGAGCTTGTCCTGGTACTTGGCAAGGCTTGCCTGGGCGGCGTCACGCTGTTCTTCGGAGTAGACGTAGATCTCGCTGCGGTATTGGGTGCCGATGTCGTTGCCCTGCCGCATGAACTGGGTGGGGTCGTGGACTTCCCAGAAGATCTTCAGCAGTTCGTCGTAGGACGCAACGGCGGGGTCGTAGACGACTCGCACGACCTCGTTGTGGCCGGTCTTGCCGGAGCACACTTCTTCGTAGAGCGGGTTGGGGGTGTAGCCGCCGGCGTAACCAACGGCGGTGGTGTAGACGCCTTCGAGCTGCCAGTAGAACCGTTCAGCACCCCAGAAACAGCCGAGTCCGAATACGGCGACCTCGTGGCCGTCGGGCACGGGCCCGTCGAGTGGCGTGCCGAGCACGAGGTGCGCGGGTTGCACCGGGAGTGCGTCAGGGCGGCCGGGCAGCGCCTGGTCGGGTTCGGGCATCGTCTGCTTGTCACGGCCGAAAAACATGATCGCCTCCTTCGGCGGGGGTCGATGTGACTGTACGTATCCCAGCAACGCCGTGAGACATCGTTCCGTTCCCGTTTCGTGGTCGCAACTCGTCAAGGAGGAAGGGACTTCTGCCCATAGTGCCAAACGCGTTCATGCTGCTACTCTCTGTGGTCAGTGCGGTTCGGGGAGGGAACGACGGCATGACGCGAGCGATGGGCAACCTGGTGATGGTCTTGGTAGCGGCCGTGATTATCACGATCGTGCTTGCGTTCATGGCCAACAACGCGTCGCTTCAGAATGCCGCGAGCGACGATGCCGAACCGTCCGCGGTCGAAGACCCGCCATCGACCTCACCACCGGCCGCGCCCACAACCACCGTGCCCCCTGCGACAGTGCCTCCCACCACCGTGGCCCCAACCACCGTGCCGCCCTCCACTGGGCCCCCAACCAGCACGACCCGCCCCGCAACGGACGCGACCGGCAGCGTCGACAACGACGACGAACAACCGGAGACCAGTGTGCTCGGGGAGACACTCACCCAGGAATCGAGCGGCATCACCGAGCTACCAGACACCGGTCTCGCGACGACGGGCCGGTGGGTCGTCATCGCCACTGCGATCATGGCGATCGGCGGTCTGACTCGAAATGCCGGACGCGACCACGCCGACGGCGATCTCACGTTGCTGCCATAGCCTGCCCGCCAGAACCTGCGTGCCAAGCAGCGGATCTGACGGACCGTCAGGTCCGTCTCTAGAATGCGCTCATGCTCGATGTGATCATCAAGGGCGGCACGGTTGTCGACGGCACCGGGGCCGAAGGGTTCATTGGCGACATCGGAGTCAAGGACGGCCGTATCACTGCAATCGTCCCGATCGCCGACGGTGGTCTCACCGACGATGCCGCCGAGACGATCGATGCGACTGGCCAGGTCGTGTGTCCGGGCTTCGTCGATCCCCACACCCACTACGACGCCCAGATCTTCTGGGACCCACACTCCACGCCCTCAAACCTCTTCGGCATCACGTCGATGGTCGCCGGCAACTGTGGCTTCTCCCTCGCACCGCTCGGCGACGAGACCGACGGCGAATATCTCAAACTGATGATGACCAAGGTCGAAGGCATGGCCCTCGAAGCGCTCGAGCAGGGCGTGCCGTGGAACTGGCTGAGCTTCGCCGAGTACCTCGACCGGGTCGAGGAGAGCGGCACCGCCATCAACATCGCGTTCATGGTCGGCCACTCCGCACTGCGCCGCACGGTCATGAAGGAAGCCGCCGTCGGCGAGGAGGCAACCCCCGAACAGCTCGCCGAGATGCGTCGGCTCCTCAAGGAGTCGATCGAGGCCGGAGGCTTCGGCTTCTCGACCGGGCGCTCATTCACCCACTCCGACATCGACGGAAAGCCGGTTCCGAGCCGCTGGGCCGCATGGGAAGAAGTGCTCGAGCTCTGCGAGGAGACCTCGCTGCACGAAGGCACCACGCTCGAGTGGGTCGCCGACGGCTGTCTCAACGGCTTCAACGACGATGAGGTCGAGTTGATGACGAAGATGTCGGTCACCGCGAACCGACCGATCAACTGGAACGTGTTGACCGTCGACTCGGCCCGGCCCGACGCCTATCGCAACCAACTCGACGCGTGTGAGCGGGCCAACGCCGACGGGGCCAAGGTCGTTGCCTTGACCATGCCGATCTTGGTCGGCATGAACATGAGTCTCGGCACCTTCTGCGCGCTCTTCCAGCTCCCGGGTTGGATGGACTTCTACAACATGGCGATCGAGGATCGCATGGAGAAGCTCCGCGATCATGAGGTCGTCACCTGGCTCGAGAACCAGGCGGCGCTGCCCGAGGCTGGGGTCTTCTCCCGCCTTACCGGCTGGGACAACTACATGGTGGGCGACACCTACTCCGAAGCCAACGAAGGACTGAAGGGCCGTACGGTCGGCGACATCGCCCGCGAGCGAGGCCAGCGGGCCTTCCACACCATGGTCGAGATCGCCCTCAACGACGATCTCAAGACCGTGTGGTGGCCGCTGCCAACCGACGACGATCCTGAGTCCTGGCGGCTGCGGGCCGAAGCATGGGAGCACCCGAACGTCATGATCGGCGGCTCTGACGCCGGTGCTCATCTCGACCGCATGGCGGGTGCGCCGTATACAACGGCCTGGCTCGACGACTGCATCCGCGGCCGCCAACTGACATCGATGGAAAACGCCGTGCGTCACCTCACCGATGTGCCGGCCCGTCTCTTCGGCTTCACCGAGCGCGGCCGCCTGGTCGAAGGGTGGCATGCCGACATCGTCGTCTTCGATCCCGAGACGGTCGGAGCGACGGACGTGGAGCTCGTCTTCGATCT